>CAJOIC010000043.1 GCA_905234625.1 uncultured Oscillospiraceae bacterium
TTCTCCATCATCGGCCAGGACGGCATCGACTACATGAAGGAGCACGGCCTCGACTACATCACCTATCACCACGCGGTCAAGGACCTGAACAAGTGGGAGCACGAGAAGGAGCTCTACTTCTCCGGCGTCAAGTCCGCCGCCGAGAACTCCGTCTTCATGGCGGACAACGGCGTCCAGTATCAGGACGAGGACGCTCCCCAGGAGAACAACTTCTATGAGTGCTCCAGCCTGGAGGAGGTCTGCGAGGTCACCGGCATCGACTACAAGACCCTGAAGAAGACCGTCGAGCGCTATAACAGCTTCGCCGGCGGCTATGACGAGGACTTCTGCAAGCCCGCCCGCTGGCTGCGGCCCATCACCGGCGATAAGTTCTATGTCGCCCGCCACTTCCCCTCCGGCTATGGCTCTCTCGGCGGCATCAAGGTCAATCACGACATGAAGGTCCTCCGCGCTGTTGACGACAAGCCCATCCCCGGCCTGTTCGCCTGCGGCACCGATACCGCGAACGTGGTCTTCGGCGGCGAGTACTGCTTCTACAACCCCGGCTCTACCATGTCCTGGGCCCTGAACTCCGGCCGCATGGCGGGCATGGAGGCTTGGGACTACATCGAAGGCGACGATGATCCCGGTTTGTAAATCCGGCTCAAAAAGCATAATAGAGAATCTCCCGGTTTCCTCGGAAATCGGGAGATTTTTCATCGAATACTGTCGGAAAGACCAAGCAGATAGTCTGTTGTGACATGGTAAAATTTTGCTAACTTGATCAAAACTTGTGTAGGGATATCGTTTTCCCCGGTCTCATACTTTGAATAGCCGGTCTGTGACATTCCCAGGTATTTTGCGACCTGTGTTTGATTCAGATCGGCGTCCTCCCGCAGATCGCGAATGCGTGGATACATGTGCTTCACCCCTGGAAGAGTATCATATAATCTGAAACAGATTATTGACTTTTAATCTGAAATAGGTTAATATGATTGCGAATTGAATTAACCTGAAATAGGTTAAGATAAGGAGACTGCTATGAAGAGGTTGCTTTGTATCTTTTTGACGATCATGCTATGCCTATCGCTTTCCTCTGTCACAGCACTAGCGGAGGAAGAGGCGCTCAACAGAGAAATAGAAGAGAGTCTCGCTGGGGAAACCGAGGGAATCATCGGGGAGCCGGATGACGTTAGTGACGTTGAGGAAGGTGCTGATCCTGCTTTTGCTGATGATGAGGATCAGCCGTATGTCGAGGATGATGAGGCAGTAGTGGATGACGCCATTCTGCCGGACACAGGCGATGACGCTGAGGGTGTCGATGACGCTGAGACAGCCGCAACTTTGCAAGAAGAGCCCGTGATAGAAGATGTTGAGGAAGCTCCGACCCTTGATGGAGCTGACGGTCGTGTGCTCATAAGCACAGATTATTTCCCGGATCCCGTCTTTCAGCATTATGTTTTAAAGAATTTTGATACTAATGGAGACCAGTGGCTGGATCAGAATGAAATGGAGGCGGTAACAACCATCGACCTTAGTGAAAGCCGTTTCAGAGATAATCTTCCAACAGTTACCTCAGTAAAGGGTATAGAGTATTTTCCTAACTTGATATGGTTGGATTGTACCGGTAATGCTTTGAAGGAGCTTGATGTAAGTAAGAATACCAAATTAGAATCCTTGTTTTTAGGGATAATGTATATGAAGGCTGTGGTACCCGACAAAGAAGGTAACATACTTGAAAACGCTAGAAATGAGCTAAAGAATCTGGATGTCAGTCATAATCCGAAATTGAAAGATTTAAATTGTGATTACAATTATTTGCAGGCGCTGGATGTCAGTCATAATCCCGATTTGGAATCTTTGTCATGTACTGGCAATGCTATAACCGCGCTGGATGTCAGTCATAATCCCCAATTGATACGGTTAGATTGCTATAACAATGCTATAACAGCTCTGGATCTTGGCAATAACACAAAGCTGGAGTGGATTTGGGCATACGGAAATCAGATCAAATCATTGGACCTCAGCAAATGCCCAACGCTGGCAGAGATAGCTGAAGCAAATAATACAAGTATTTATAATCATGATGGCGTTACAGTAACTTCCTATCTTTGGGATATTGGGGAAGAGTTCTTAGCTGAGATGATAATCTGCGATTATGGAACCACCATCATCTACAAAGATGCATGCTTAATGGGCGATGCGGATGGAGATGGTACAGTCACCCGGGCGGATCGGATCTATTTGGCCAGATATCTTGCCAATTGGCCGGATTACATGAATATTGATAAAGTTGCAGCGGATGTTAACAAGGACGGATTGGTTAACCGAGCGGACAGGACGTACCTGGCGCGAGCTCTTGCTCATTGGCCGGACTACCCGCTTACATGACAGGAAGGAGAGATGATATATGAAGAAATGGAGTAGAATTATCGTAGCTGTATTGCTTGCATTCTGCGTGATGAATGTCAGCGCTATGGCAGCGGGAAGCGGGAGCTTGGGGATTGCCTCCAGCGGTACGGAGGCAAAACCAGGAGATACGATTACCGTTACCATGTCCGTGACCAGTAATCCGGGGATTGCTACTTTGGCGGCACATATTTCTTATGATCCGGAAGTTTTTACCTTGGAGTCAAAGAGCATTGGTGGTTTGCTTGCAGAGAATACTGCGGCCTATGATAGTGCCGGGAACGTCGGATTTGACCTCGGAGATGACACGGCCTTGGCCAATGTAGAGGGCACAGGCGCCATAGGTGTTGCCGTTCTTAAAGTGAAGGAAACTGCTTCCCCGAGAACAAGCATAATAAGTGCGGTTTTCGAGGAGGGATATGATGTTGATATTACGCCCATTACCATGAGCGGATCTTCCGTATCCATCACTATCCCCGCGCCCGCCCATGAACATAGCTGGGGCGACTGGACCGTGACCTCGGATGCAACCTGCGCTGCGGAGGGCGTGGAGACCCGAAACTGCTCTGGATGTGAGGAGACTGAGACCCGCGCGATCTCCAAGCTGACGACCCACACCTGGGGCGACTGGACCGTGACCGCTGCCGCGTCCTGCACGGCGGACGGTACTAAGACCCGTACCTGCTCCGTATGTGGGGAGACGGAAACAGAAACCATTCCCGCTGCGGGTCACAAGTGGGACGACGGCAAGGTGACTGCGGCCACCTGTACGACGGACGGCGTTAAGACTTATACCTGCCAAAACGACGCCACACATACAAGGACGGAGACCATCGCGGCGCTTGGTCATGACTGGGGCGAGTGGACGACCATTAAGGAAGCCACGATTACTGAGGACGGCGAAAAGACCCGCACCTGCGCCCGCTGCGGTGAGATACAGACAGAGGTCATTCCCGCTGAGGGATATAAATTCCTGGAAGGGATGGATGCTTCCTGGACAAAGGGGAGCAGCGAAGATCTTGGTTTCCGGGTAAATGGTGAGGCGGCTGGGTTCGATCATGCCGAAGTGGACGGAACTGCGCTGACGAAGGAAAACTATACAGTTGCTGAGGGCAGTACGATCTTGAAGTTAAAGCCGGAGTTTCTCGAATCATTGACCGTGGGTTCCCATACATTAACGGCAGTATATACTGACGGCGGCAAGGCGAATACAACGTTCAGTATAAAAGATAAAGAGACTGCCGCTCAACCCGCGACAGGATCGACGCAGAGCAGTACGGGTAATAATAATACAAAAGACGAGGTTAAGAAATCCCCGCAAACCGGCGATGATACACCGATAGCGCTGTGGATCGGAGCTCTTATCCTCTGCGGAGGGACTGCCGTCCTGGTCGGCAAACGAAAATACGAATAACACCACCCCCCATAAGTATCCCCGATTCCATGCAACGGAATCGGGGATATAGTAGTCTATTTCTATTGTTTCGTTTTCACTTCCACACGAACCAGCAGAAGAGGTAGCCTGTCAGCACGGCGATGAGGGTGAAGGGGACGCCGATGCGCATGAAGTCGGAGGTCTTCACGTCGCAGCCGTTTTTGCGCAGCAGACCGATGGTTGTGATGTTGGCGGAGGCGCCGATGGGGGTCAGGTTGCCCCCCAGGGTGGCGCCTACCAAAAGGCCGAAGTACAGAAGATACGGGCTCCAGCCCTGGCCGGCGGCGATGCCCGTCACCACCGGGAGCATGGTGGCGACGTAGGGGATATTGTCGATGAAGGCGGAAAACAGCACCGAGCCCCACACGATGAGGGAGTACATGAGGAACAGGTTCCCGCCGCCCACGGCAATGAAGAGGCTGCTGATATCGGTGATGATCCCGGCCTCGCTGATGCCCTGGATGACGATGAAGAGCCCCGCCAGCAGCAGGAGCGTCTGATAGTCGATCTCGCCCAGGGCGTTTTTGACGGAGGCGGCGCTCTTTGTCTTGAGCAGGGAGCGCACCGCGCCGATGACGAAGATGCCCAGGCAGATGAGGCCGTTGGTGACGGCGGGCTTGCCGGGGACGAAGGACACGCCGATGAGCAGCAGGACGTTTGCCAGCAGCAGCCACGTGGGGAAATAGTCCTCCACCTCCGTGGGGGTCGTCTCGGGGATGGCGCCTCTCTCCTTCCGGAACAGGAACAGGATGACCGGCACGGTGGCCAGGGCGCCGAATTCCGTGGCCCAGAAGATGGCGGGCTTGCCGTCCAGGAACAGGAAGTCCATGAAATCCATGTTGGCATAGCCGCCAAGGAGGATGGAGGTGGTGTCGCCCACCAGGGTGGCCGCGCCCTGGAGGTTCGAGGACACGGAGATGGCGATGAGCAGCGGCACCGGGGAGGTGTCCAGGCGCCTGGCGATGGCCAGGCCCACCGGCGCGATCATCAGGACCGTGGCCACATTGTCCACGAAGGCCGACACGATGCCCGCGAACAGGGACAGCACCACCGCCGCCCACATGACGTTGGGGGTCTTCCGCAGCAGCAGGTCCGCCATCCGTCCGGGCATTCTGGACTCGATGAACAGCGCCACGGTGCCCATGGTGCCGGAGAGCATCATGAGGATGTTCCAATCCACCGCGCCGGGGACCTGCACGACGGGCAGGATGCCCGCGACGACGTAGATGGCCGCGGAGCCCAGGGCGATCCATGGCCGGTGGTTCGGCAGGGCGATCAGCAGGACATAGGTCAGGATAAACAGGATGAGGGCGAAGATCTTCATAAAGTCCTCCTATCAAAAAGAGACTTTTACCGCATGCCAAGCACACGGTAAAAGTCTCGTCATTTCATACAGAAGCGGGCAGGATCTGCCGTATTGACGCCGCTGTAACGTCCCGCAGGACGCCGACTACTCCCCTTTACAGGAATATATGCTTTATGGGGGGATTATATACCCGTCCGGGCGATCCGTCAAGCCTCGTCCTCCAGGACGCCCACGCCTTTGGCGCGGATGCGGATGCGCTGGCAGCTCCCCTCGCCGAAGATCCCGTCCATGGCGGCGCGGTAGTCCTCAAAATCCGCCTCGGGCATGAGGGCCTGCACGCAGCCGCCGAAGCCGCTGCCGTGGACGCGCCAGGCGCCCTTGCCCGCCAGGAGCCGGGCGGAGGCCTCCAGCCCCACGCGGAGCTCCTCGCCGCAGCCGTTCTCGTCCACGATGTTCCGAAGGAGCTGCTCGGAGCTGCGTCCGGACTCGTTCATGAGCTCCAGATACCGCTGGGCGTCCCGCAGGCCGAGGGCGTCCGCCATGGCGGCGGTACGCCAGTTTTCGTCGAAGAAGTGCTTGGCGCGCATCCATTGGAGGTCGGCCGTATGCTCCGGCCACTGGGCCTCGAAATCCGGCTGACGCACCTTCGCCAGGAAGGACTCCCCGAAAACCTCCGCCACGGCGGACATATCCGCGGGGATGGAGGCGTAGGCCGGGGTGGCGTCGGCATGGGAGCTGTGGGTATCCGTCAGGCACAGGGTATAGCCCAGGCTGTCGAAATCGCAGTCGATGCGCAGGAGCTTGTTCTCCAGGAAGTCGATGTAGATCCCGCCGCCGATGGCGCAGGCCATCTGATCCATGAGGCCGCAGGGCTTGCCGAAAAAGCGGTTCTCCGCCTTCTGGGCGGTGCGGGCCAGCTCCTCCGGCGAGACCTCGGGCCCCTCCCCGAAGTGGGCGATTATGCAGCCCACCAGGACGGAATACGCCGCGGAGGACGACAGACCGCCGCCGGCGGTCAGGCTGCTGGTGAGGTGGGCGTCGAAGCCCCGGAGGGTCAGGGGATGCTCCCCCTCGCTCAGGACCGCCGCCATGCCCTTCACCAGGGCGGTGGAGGTGCCCACGTCGCTCTCCTCCGGCCAGAGCCGGGCCAGGTCCACCTGCACCGGCTCGAAGCCCTCGGAAAAGATCCGGATGACGTTCTCGCCGTTCAGCTCGGCCTCGGCGGTGATGCCCTTATCCACCGCGGCCGCCATGACGCGGCCCTTCTGGTGGTCGGTGTGATTGCCGGCCAGCTCCGTGCGGCCGGGGCAGAAAAACTTAGTCATTTTCTCTCAACGGCCTTTCGGACGGCCTCCGCCACGGCCTTGGCGTCCAGGCCGTATTGCGCGAGGAGCGCGTCGTACTTTCCGGTCTCGGTGAATACGTCCCGGATGCCCACGAACTCCGTCGGCGCGCCGACGCCGTCATGGGCCAGGACCTCGGCCACGGCGCTTCCCGCGCCGCCGTAGATCTGGTGCTCCTCGGCGCAGACCACCGCGCCGGTCTTTCTGGCGCAGGCGGCTACCAGCGCCGCGTCGATGGGCTTGACGGAGAGCAGGTCCACCACCTGGACGCTGATACCCTCCGCCGCCAGAGCCTCCGCGGCCTCCAGCGCCTTGTGCACCAGGATGCCGATGGCGAACACGGTGCAGTCCGTGCCCTCCCGGACGATCCTGCCCTTTCCGGGCTCGAAGGCGGTCCCGGCGGGATAGAGATCGGGATACTCCGTGCGGCTCAGCCGCAGGTACACGGGACCGTCGGTCTCCGCGGCCCAGCGGGTGGCCCAGCGGGTGGACTCCGGATCGGAGGGGACTACGACCCGCATGTTCGGCAGGGAGCGCATGACGGCGATATCCTCGGTAGCGTGGTGGGTGGCGCCGTCCAGGGCGTCGGACATGCCGCAGTACGCGCCGCCGAATTTCACGTTCAGGTTCCCGTAGCAGACCTGCGCCCGGGCGGAAATGAGGCCCAGGGTGGTCAGGAATACGGTGAAGGTGTTCACGAAGGGGATCTTCCCGGTGGTGGAGAGACCCGCCGCGCAGGCCACCATGTCGGACTCCGCGATGCCCATGTTGAAGAAGCGGTCGGGGAATTTCTGCCCGAAGACCTTGGACTTGGTGGAGCCGGAGAGATCGGCGTCCAGGACGACGATGCTTTCGTTCTCGGCGCCCAGCTCCGCCAGGGTCTCGCCGTAAACGTCACGGATCGATCTTGCCATCAGTTCACACCTCCCAGCTCGGCCATGGCCTTCTCATAGCTCGCGTCGTCGATGGCCTTGCCGTGCCAGCCGGCCTGGCCCTCCATGAAGGAGACGCCCTTACCCTTGACGGTGTCGGCGATGATGACGGTGGGGACGTCCTTCGTGGCCTCGGCGGCGTCGAAGGCGCGGTTCAGGGCCCGCAGATCGTGGCCGTCGGCACGGATGACGTGCCAGCCGAAGGCCTGCCATTTGGCCTCCAGGTCCCGGAGGGGCATGATCTCGTCGGTGGTACCGTCCAGCTGGACCTTGTTATAGTCCACCACGGCGCAGAGATTATCCAGCCGGAACTTGGGGGCGGAGGCGGCGGCCTCCCAGACGGCGCCCTCGTCCAGCTCGCCGTCTCCCAGGACGGCGTACACCCGTGCGGAGGAGCCGTTCAGCTTCAGGCCGATGGCCATGCCCTGGGCGGCGGCCAGGCCGATGCCCAGCGGTCCGGAGGGCAGGTCCACGCCGGGGGTGTGGTTGGTGGGATGGCCCTGCAGGGGGGAGCCCAGCTGCCGCAGGGTGTCCATGCAGTCCGCGGGAAGGAAGCCCTTCTCGATCAGGTTGCGGTACAGCATGGGGGCGGCGTGGCCCTTGCAGAGGACCAGGCGGTCCCGGTCCGGGTCCTCCGGCCCGGGGACGTTCATGCGATGCTGATACAGCAGGGTGAGGATCTCGCAGACGGAGAGACTGCCGCCGGGATGTCCGGACTGCGCCTTGTGGATGGCGGTCAGGACCTCGCGGCGGAAGCGAAGGCACAGGGCCTCCAGCTCCTTCTGCCGTTCCATGGTCAGTTCCATATCGTTCTCCTTAGGTCATTGGGCATACTTTGACAATTTATGGTTTTTAGGCAAATCTCATTATATATTTGCTTTCTTGGGAAATCAACGCTATAATGTGTTACCAGTATTACAAAAATAAACGAGGTCAAGCCATGGAAAACATCAAATCCCTCAATTTCAGCATGCTCTGCGACTTTTACGAGCTGACCATGGGCAACGGCTACCTGGCCAGCGGCATGAAGGACCGGATCACCTACTTCGATCTCTTTTTCCGCGCCGTGCCGGACGGCGGCGGCTTTGCCATCGCCGCGGGTCTCGACCAGGTGATCGAGTATGTGAAGAACCTGCATTTCGACCAGGCGGATATCGATTACCTCCGGGGCCGGGGCCTCTTCACCGAGGAGTTCCTGGAATATCTGGCGGATTTCCGGTTCACCGGCGATATCTGGGCCGTGCCGGAGGGCACGCCTGTCTTCCCCCGGGAGCCCATCCTCACCGTTCGGGCCCCCGCCATCCAGGCGCAGCTCCTGGAGACCTATATGCTCTGCACCCTGAACCACCAGAGCCTCATCGCAACCAAGGCCAGCCGCATCTGCCGGGCGGCGGACGGCCGGGCGGTGCTGGAGTTCGGCTCCCGCCGGGCCCAGGGCTCCGACGCCGCCATCCTGGGCGCGAGAGCGGCCTATATCGGCGGCTGCGCCGGTACGGCCTGCACCCTGTCCGACCAGCTCTTCGGCGTCCCTGCCGGGGGCACCATGGCCCATGCCTGGGTGCAGATGTTCGACTCGGAGCTCGAGGCCTTCCGGGCCTACTGCCGCACCTATCCCCACGCCGCCACCCTGCTGGTGGACACCTATAACACCCTCCAGTCCGGCATCCCCAACGCCATCCGGGCCTTCGACGAGATCTTGAAGCCCCTGGGCATCAAAAAATGCGGCATCCGCCTGGACTCCGGGGACCTTGCCTACCTCAGCCGCAAGGCCCGTCAGATGCTGGACGCCGCCGGCTGGACGGAGTGCACCATCACCTGCTCCAACGCTCTCGACGAGTATATCATCAAGGACCTCATCCGCCAGGGCGCCTGCATCGACACCTTCGGCGTGGGCGAGCGGCTCATCACCGCCCGCAGCGAGCCCGTCTTCGGCGGCGTGTACAAGCTGGCCGCCGTGGAGCGGGAGGACGGAACCATCGAGCCCAAGATCAAGATCAGTGAGAATCTCGAGAAGATCACGAACCCCCACTTCAAGAAGATCTACCGCTTCTTCGCAAACGACACCGGCAAGGCGCTCGCGGACTATCTCTGCGTCTACGACGAGAAGGTGGACGATACGAAACCCCTCACCATCTTCGACCCGGATGCCACCTGGAAGGAGAAGACCCTGACGGACTTCACCGCCAAGGAGATCATGCAGCCCATCTTCCGGGGCGGCGAGCTGGTGTACGAGCGGCCCACCCTGCCGGAGATCAAGGCCTACTGCGCCGAGCAGCTGGCCACCCTCTGGGACGAGGTGCGCCGGTTCGAGAACCCCCACCACTACTACGTGGACCTGTCCCAGAAGCTCTGGAACATCAAAAACGACCTCCTGCACGACCGCAGGAAGTGATCGCGCGAAAAGCAGACCGCAAAAAAGCTGTGAGGATCGGGAGAAGTCCCTTTCCTCACAGCCTTTTGTTTTGTGATGGTATCCACGCCCTCGACGCAGACGGGCGGCACGTTCAGCGACGCCTCTCCCATAAAAGTGCCTGCTTTTTATGGAAGAATAGATCAGTCCTTCTTTTTCCTGCCCGCCTTGAAGATCACCAGGGCCAGGATCGCCCAATAGGCGACGGCGAGGCCCAGGGTCAAAAAGCACATGGCCGGGGAGCGGGAGGCAAGACCAACCAGCACCAGCACCGGCGCGCCGAGCACGATGGCGAAGGTGGAGCCCACCACCAGGTTGTTCGCCGCGGGGGTGCTGAAATCGGGGTCGATCTCCCGCAGCAGCAGGATGCCGGAGCCGATGGTGCCCGTCTGCATGCCGAACATGGAGATGAGGCCCTCGTAGTAATAGCCGCGGTAGACGTGCTTGCAGGCGATCTTGAGCCAGTACCAGGTGACGAAGCCTCCGGCTACCGCCAGCAGGATGAAGGGCACCCACAGGCCGGTGAGATCCTGCAGGTCGATGGAGGCGATGCCCGCTACGATCATGATGTCGAAGAAGAAGCCGGAGAGGCGGTTGAGCAGGTAGTTGTTCTGGTACTGCCGCCGCACCAGACCCGCCTCCTTCGCCTTGTCCAGCAGCACCCGCACCAGGATGGCGAGGGCGGAGCCGATGATGAAGTTGAAGCCCCAGAGCAGGGTGTTCAGGGTGTTGGCCAGCCCCTCGGACAGGGCGGAGATGCCGGAGGTCAGGCCCCAGGTGGCCAGGTAGGTGGCGAGATACACCAGCAGCACCATGGCCAGCTGCACGGAGAGCTTGTCCAGGGACTCGGAGACAGGGATCTCGTCCTCGTCCTGGAAGAAGCTCAGGTCAGGCTTTTCGGCGGTCTCGCCGTGGCCTGCGCGGACGGCGCCACGCTTCCTGAGGACGTTCAGCATGATGACGCCCACGATGCAGGCCACGATATAGCCCGCCGCCGCCAGAGCGAGGCCGAAGCTGCGCCCGCCGGTGAAGCCCAGGGCCTCATAGGTCATGCCCACGTTGTTGGCCTGTCCGGGACCCTGGCCGTAGCCCATGGGCAGCAGCAGGCCCGCGGCCTTGAACATGTCCGGCATGAAGGTATAGGCCAGAGCCAGGGTGATGATGAGTCCCGCGGCGCCCTGGACGAGGTAGCCTCCTACGATGATGGCGCCGGATTTGAGGCCCGTCAGGTCCCCCTTGCCGTCCTTGCTCTTCCTGGATACCCGCAGGCTCATGGCAATGAAGCCCAGGGCGATGCAGTGATACACCAGGATCTCCAGGAAATTATTGTCCACCGGGAGGACGTGCAGGTGCTTCAGGATCAGCATGATGAAGCCCGCGATGACGGCCGTGGGCATGAGGCTGTTCCGGATGAAAGCGAGCTTCTGCCGAAGGAAATTCGCCAGGAGGATGGCTCCGGCGATCATGCCCAGCTGGATGACGATGTTCCACAGGGCGGTGTTGGCGGCGGAAAAGTCCATGAGGAGACCTCCGTTTTCTATGATTTACCACCATGATAGCATAAAGACAAATCCTTGCCAAGTTGGATTTGTGCTTTTTCCGGGAGTGTGGTACAATGAAACAGATTAATGATTTGTAAGGAGGGATCCCCATGTCCTTTTGCCCCTATTGCGGCGGAGAGACCGTCCCCGGCGCCCGTTTCTGCCCCGGCTGCGGCGCGGAGGTGGCGGCGGAGGCCATCGTCCCGGCGGCGCCTGCGGCCCCGGCTGCGGCGGAGGCCCCGGCCTATGACGCCGGGCTGCCGGAGTACAGCGTCGTTCTTTACTCCATCGGCACCTGCGCGCAGAGCTACGCCGACGATCTTCTGGAGGATATCCTGGGCTACACGAAGTCCGAAGCCCGGCAGATCCTGAAGGTCCTGCCCACCCAGATCGCCCAGATGCTCACCATGCAGCAGGCCCAGTATATCGCCCAGGCTCTGACGGAGTACGGTATGCAGGTGGTGGTCCTCAAGGGCCAGACCGAGATCGACCTGAGCCCCTATGCCACCTCCTCCGTCTTCAATTCCGACGGGTCCTTCGTCTCCGGCGTGCTGACGGCTCTGGGGGCCATCACCGTGGCCAACCGCATCCGGTCCTTCCGGCGGTGGTCCCGGCCCAGCCTCCTGGAGATGCTGTTCGCTCCCAGATACCGCTGGACCCCGCCCCGGCATGTGACCAGAGTGCCCCGGCGGCATATCCTCGCCCCGTCACCGGCTCCCTCGCCGGCGCCCCATCGCCAGACCATGCCCCGGAAGCTGGAGCAGCCCCGGCGCACCGGCGATGTCATCCGCGGCGTGACCAAGGCCCGGGACAATCGAGGCGGCATCCGCGCCTCCGGCTTCGCGGGCGGCAGGTCCTCCGGCGGGGGGAACGGTCCCGGCGGAGGACGCGGTCCCGGCGGAGGACGCGGTCCCGGCGGAGGGCACGGCTCCGGCGGACGCCGCTGACAAATACAGCCTTCCTGCACCAAGCGGGAAGGCTTTTCTCATCGGTTTTTGTGGGATATTGCCGTAGCATTTATGGATGGGCTTATGGTACAATCTGAATGGTTAACAAACTAATTCACTAAATTCCTAAGGAGACACCTATGTACACACTGGACGCGCTGATGGGGTTCGACCCCGAGGTAGGCGCCGCCTGCGGCCGGGAGCTTCAGCGGCAGAGGGACAATATCGAGCTGATCGCCTCGGAGAACATCGTCTCGAAGGCGGTGCTCTGCGCCGCCGGCAGCATTCTCACCAACAAGTACGCGGAGGGCTACCCCGGCAAGCGGTATTACGGCGGCTGCGTCTATGTGGACGAGGTGGAGGAGATCGCCCGGGAGCGGGCCAAGAAGCTCTTCGGCGCGGAGCACGCCAACGTCCAGCCCCACAGCGGCGCCAACGCGAATCTCGCGGTGTTTTTCGGTCTGCTGGAGCATGGCGACACCGTGCTGAGCATGAGCATGGCCGCCGGCGGGCATCTCTCCCACGGCGCTAAGATCAATATTTCCGGCAAGTACTTCAACATCGTGAACTACGGCGTGGACCCCGAGACGGAGATGCTGGACTATGACGCCATCCGGGCTTTGGCCCTGGAGCACCGGCCCAAGCTCATCCTGGTGGGCGCCAGCGCCTATCCCCGCACCATCGACTATGTCCGCTGCCGTGAAATCGCGGACGAGGTGGGAGCGTATCTCATGGCGGACATGGCCCACATCGCCGGCCTTGTGGCGGCGGGGGAGCACCCCTCGCCCGTGCCTTACGCGGACGTGGTCACCACTACCACCCACAAGACCCTCCGGGGCCCCAGAGGCGGTCTCATCCTGTGCAGGGCGGAGCTTGCCCAGAAGATCGACAAGGGCGTCTTCCCCGGCACCCAGGGCGGCCCTCTCATGCACATCATCGCCGCCAAGGCCGTGGCGCTCGGCGAGGCGCTGACGGAGGACTTCCGGGACTATCAGCGGCAGATCGTGAAAAACGCCGCAGTGCTGGCCCGGGGCCTCACGGACCGCGGCGTGCAGCTGGTGTCCGGCGGCACGGACAACCACCTGATGCTGGTGAAGCTCGTCGGCAGCGGCGTCACCGGCAAGGAGCTGGAGGCCCGGCTGGACGAGGTCCATATCACCGCCAACAAGAACGCCATCCCCTTCGATCCCCTGGGTCCCACGGTCACCAGCGGCGTGCGCCTCGGTACCCCTGCCGTCACCTCCCGGGGCTTCAAGGAGGCGGAGATGGCCCAGGTAGCCGGCTTCATCGCCGACGCCATCGCGGATTACGACGGGAACAAGGAGCGCATCGCCGCGGAGGTCGCCGAGCTCTGCCGCCGCTTCCCCATCTACGACTGACTTTTTGAATTCGCACTGACGACTCGGTCGACCGGACTTTTGCGCCCGGTGACGAGGGCCGACCATCCGGTATGGGCTGATATGATACATTTCGCACCGACGGCTTGGTCGACCAAGCTTTTTGTGCCCGGCAACGAAGGCCGGCGATCCATAACAGACATAAACGCGCGTGAATGATTGCTGCGTGTTAGATAGAGGCTGGAAGAACCAGGGAGATGTATTGACGGAATCTGTAGAGTGAGGGAGGTGAGGAGAAGGCCCGCCTCCTCCCGGCGGCCGGTCAGGGCAATGTCGCCCTTTTTGTCGTCCAGGCGGTAGGTCTCCCGGACGGTCTCGCCGGGGGCGGCTCTCTCCAGCATTTTGCGGAAGTCCCCCATGACGCCGGGGATGACGGCATTGCAGACGGCCAGGCCCTTTTTCTCCCCGTAGACGGCGGCGAAGGCGGCCCGGGCGGCCTGGATCCAGGTCAGGTTCACGACTGCCACCACCGTTCCAGCGTCCGGAAGAGGGGGCCCTTTTCCAGGTGATCCTCGATGCGCTGCTCCAGCTCCTCGCCCCGTTCCTCGATCTGACCCAGGGCGGTCATGAGCTCGCCCTGGGCGCGGAAGAACTCGTCCTGGGGCTTGAGCCGCCGCCGATATCCGCCGGAGCGGTAGCTGTCGATGACCACCTCATAGCGCTCGTAAGCCCGGGCCACGGCCTCCTCCCAGGAGATGTACAGCTCCCGGGCGGCATTTTCCCCCACGCTCCGGGGCAGGCCGGGCTGACCGCACAGGGTCTCCAGCTTCGCCGCCAGGGAGGGGGCGTTCTCCCGGATGAGGAAGCCGTTCCGGCCGTCCGTGACGCCCTCCGCGGCGCAGCTTCCCTCGATGAGCACCGAGGCCAGGGAGCAGGCCGCCGCCTCCCGCACCACCAGGCCGTTGGTGTCGAAGGTGGAGGGGAAGAGGAAGAGGTCGGCCCGGCAGTACCAGGCCCGGATGACGTCCCGGTCCCGGATGGAGCCCGTGAAGAAGCATCGGTCCCCCAGGCCCAGCTTTTCCGCGTACGCCCTGACCTCCGGGCCGTCCGCGCCGTCTCCCACGAAGACCATGCGGAAGTCCGCGGATGTTTCCTTCAGGGCCGCCAGGGCGTCCAGGATGATGCGCAGGCCCTTGTACCACATGAGCCGCCCCACGAAGAGGAACACGGGCACGCCCTCCGGCAGGTCATAGCCCTCTGCTGCGGCGGCTATGGCGGCGTCGGAGACCCGTTCCCGGGGTACGTCCACGCCGTTTTCCATGACCAGGTAGTCCCCGTCGTAGCCCAGGGACCGGAGGTTCTCCCCCGCGCCGCGGCTCACCACCCAGACCTCGTCGCAGGCGCTGATGTTCTGGGCCAGGGCCCTGATGGCGGTCTGCTGCAGGAGCCTGCCGTGGACGGCCTTGGCGATGTCGATGTCGAATTTCGTGTGGTAGGTGAATACCAGGGGGATATCCAGCACGTTCCGGAACTCCCGGCCCAGCAGGGTGGAGGCCACGGGACAGTGACTGTGCAGAAGCTCCACCTTCTCCTCCTTCAGACGGGCGGGCAGCTCCGGGCTGAAGGGTACTCCGGCCACATAGCCCACCACCTTCCGGGTGTCGATGCTGGGATAGCGCAGCACGGGGAAGGGGAAGCCGCTGTCGTCCGCGTCGGGATAGGCGGGGGTGGCTACCACGGCGTGGCCGTGGCCGGTCTCTATATGCCGGGCGTAGTTCGTCACGGCGTTCGCCACGCCGTCGATGACAGGCGGGAAGGAATCGTTCAGAAGACAGATGCTGTGTCGTTGGGCCATGAGAGTCCTCCTCGATCGTTTTGACAGCATTATACCACAGACGCGGAGCGTCGTTGTGGTATATATGTAAATCCGGTATAATAGCCTGCGGCTATTATACCACAGACGCGGAGCGTCGTTGTGGTATATATGTAAATCCAGTATAATAGCCTGAGGCTATTATACCATGGAGTGAGGCGCAAATCCAGATTGCCGTTGCGAAAGCGCCGGTTTTGCGGTATGATAGGGTCGATCGGAAAGGGTGATGCGATGTGAACGGAATAAAGCGCCTTATGGCGCTGCTGCTGGTGCTGGTGCTGGCCCTGGGCCTGACCGCCTGCGCCTTGGATGCGCCGCCGGCTGCGCCGGAGGCGAATGACGGGGCTGTTACGGATGCTGGGGCGACTGCCCCGGGGGAAGCATTCGCTATATCTGACACGTCCGCGCCGGCTGCGCCGGAGGCGAATGACGAAGCTGCTGCGGAAGTCGAAGCCGCGTTGCCCGAGGAAGCAGAGGCTCCGGCGGAGGAAGAGGCCCTCGATCCGGAGGGCTGGTACACCGCGAAGGAAGACGTGGCCCTGTACCTGCATCTTTACGGGAAGCTGCCCGGAAACTTCATCACCAAGAAGGAGGCCCGGGCCCTGGGCTGGTCCGGCGGCGGCCTGGACGGTTACGCCGACGGCAAGTCCATTGGCGGGGACGTATTCGGGAACTACGAGGGCCTTCTGCCGGAGGGCTCCTATCACGAGTGCGACATCGGCACCATGCACGCCTCCTCCCGCGGGGCGGAGCGCCTGGTGTACTCCGACGACGGCAGGGTCTACTATACCGGCGACCACTACGAGAGCTTCACGCTCCTGTACGGGGAGGAATGACCATGGGATACGAGATCGATCTTTCCGGCGTTTCCGGCCGGGAGGAGCTCCACGCCCGGCTGCGGGCGGCTCTGCCTCTGCCGGACTGGTACGGGAACAACCTGGACGCCCTGCGGGACGTGCTGACGGAGTCCGGCGGAGGATGGGATATCCGCTTCCGGAACGCCGGCCGCGCTTCGGAGAGCGCGGCGGATTATATCGCGGTCCTGCGGCGGATGTGCGCGGACGCCGCGGCGGAGACCCCGGGACTTACCATCGCTTGGGAGGACGACGAAAACGATATGCTTCTCGATCATGCGAAACGCCTACGGGCGGATACTGCAAGACACTATAACTGCGCCCAGTCGGTGCTGGTCCCCTTCGCTCAGGCGGCGGGGATCGACGAGGAGACGGCGTTCCGTGTCGCGGCGAACTTCGGCGGCGGCATGAAGCGGGCGTCGGTCTGCGGCGCTGTGACCGGCGGGCTCATGGCCCTGGGGCTCCTGGGGATCGACGACGGTCCCACCGTGGCGGAGTATCACCGCCGCCTGCGTCAGGCCCATGACGGGATGCTGGACTGCAAGGACCTGCTGCGGGTGAACCAGGAACAGGGCGGCGACCGGGCGGCCCACTGCGACGGCATGGTGTACGAGTGCCTGGAGCTGGTGGAGGAGCTGGCGCGCCGGGCCGGTAAGCTGTAATCTACTAATTATTTTCTATAAAGGAGAGATCAAATCATGGCGCAGATCACCGATTTGAACATGGAAAAGGACCCCGAGACCAGGCCGTATGTGCCCTGGGACATCATCGGCGGCTTCATGACCGATGCCTTCAAGGCCGTGGGCGTGCCCGCGGAGGACGCCGCCATCTGCGCGGACGTGCTCATGGAGAGCGACCGCCGCGGCATCGAGAGCCACGGCTGCAACCGCTTCAAGCCCATCTACATCGACCGCATCAACGCCGGGATCCAGAACCCCGTCACCGAGTATGAGGTGGTGAAGGAGACCCCGACCACCCTCGTCGTGGACGCTCACGACGGTATGGGCATGGTGGCCTCTTACAAGTGCATGAAGACCCTCATCGAGAAGGCCCGGACCTACGGCATGGCCATGGGCGCCATCCGCAACTCCACCCACTACGGCATCGCGGGCTACTGGACCACCATGGCCACCAAGGAGGGCATGATCGGCGTCACCGGCACCAATGCCCGCCCCTCCATCGCCCCCACCTTCGGCGTGGAGAACATGCTCGGCACGAACCCTCTGACCTTCGCCATGCCCACGGACGAGGACTTCCCCTTCTGCATCGACTGCGCGACCTCCATCACCCAGCGGGGCAAGATCGAGTTCTACGCCCGCAGCGGCATGGACACTCCGGCGGGCATGGTCATCGGCCATGACGGCTCCGCCATGACGGATTCGGAGCAGATCCTGAAGGACCTGACCGCCGGCAAGGCGGCCCTGGCGCCTCTCGGCGGCATCGGCGAGGAGCTGGCGGGCTATAAGGGCTACAGCTACGCCACCGTGGTGGAGATCCTCTCCGCGGCGCTGCAGGCGGGTCCCTTCCTGAAGGCCCTGTCCGGCATCGGTCCCAACGGGGAGAAGCAGCCCTATCA
The DNA here is from genome assembly GCA_905234625.1 of uncultured Oscillospiraceae bacterium. GTDB lineage: Bacteria > Bacillota > Clostridia > Oscillospirales > Oscillospiraceae > CAJOIG01. Next base: position 17,943 of record CAJOIC010000043.1, read on the forward strand.
CCTGGGCCACTTCTTCATCGTCATCGATCCCGAGGCCTTCTGCGGCCGGGAGACCTTCGAGAAGATCGCCGGAGAAATCCTGCGGGAGCTCCGCGCCTCCCAGAAGGCCCCCGGACACGACCGTATCTACACCGCCGGCGAGAAGGCCTACCTCACCTGGCTCTGGCGCAAGGACCGGGGCGTCCCCGTGGGCGAGGCCGTCCAGAAGGAGTTCATCGCCATCCGGGACAAGTACGATCTGCCGTACAAGTTCCCCTTCGAGGACTGATACGCTGAACATCGAATAGAACACCGGCATGACCTCCACGGTCATGCCGGTGTTTTATCCGGGATAGGGGACGGTCCTGTGTGCCTCGCCAGCGAGCCGCAGTAAAAGGCAATGGCGAGCCTGCCGACGGGAGGTGTCCCCCGGCAGGTTGTTGTGAGCGAAGCGAACAGTTCTGCGGGGGCCGCCTTCCGGAGGTCACGGCCGTCTCCCGGCCCATTCCGGCGAGCGGTTGATATGATCCCGGGCCGAGGCGGGCTTACACACGAGCCGACTGCGGCGGAGAGTATCCCTCCAAAACTATTTATGGATGTTTTGTCGGGACACTCTCCAGCCTTGCGGCATCGATTTGGGTTTATGCCGTCGGCCCTGGGCCGCGTGTCAGCCCATGCGCGCCGTCAGCTTTTTGTAACAGCGGACGAAGTACCACACCTGGGCCACGGAGGTGATGGCCCAGGAGAAGGCGTACACCAGGTACAGGGACTCAAAGGTGCCGATATACGCGAACACCGTGTACACCCAAACCACCCGGAACACACAGGAGCCCAGGATGGTGACGATCACCGGGATCAGGGACTTGCCCAGGCCCCGGGAGGCGGCGGAGGAGCAGTCCATGAAGGCGGAGATCCAGTAGCTGTATATCATGATGGTCATGCGCCCGAGGCCTGCCTCCACCACGGCGGGCTCCGTGGTGAACAGGGAGAGGAAGGGCCGCCCCATCAAAAGGAGCAGGCCGCCCAGTACCACCGCCGAGGCCAGGGAGTAGCCCATGCCGATGAGGTAGCTCTTCCGGATGCGGTCCCGCTTCCCCGCGCCGAAGTTCTGGCTGATGAAGCTGGAGCAGGCGACATAGAAGGCGCTCATGACGTTGAAAATGATGAGGTCCCCGTTGGCGGCGGCGGCGTTGCCCTCCACCACTACGCTGTCGAAGGTGTTGACGCCGCCCTGGATGAACAGGTTGGCGATGGAGAAGATGGCGTTCTGGAATCCGGCGGGAAGGCCCAGGCCCAGGATGGCGCGGGCCCGGTTCCCCCGGAGGCGTATCTCCCGGAACACCAGGCCGTACTCCTGCCGGCAGCGGAACAGCGCGATGAGGATGAGGACCGCGGAAAGATTCTCGCTCAGGACGCTGGCCAGGGCCACCCCAGCCACGTCCATCCGGCATACGATGACGAAAAAAAGGTTCAGCGCCACGTTCAGGACCCCGGATATGGTGAGGTAGGCCAGGGGGCGCTTCGTGTCTCCCACGGCGCTGAAGACGGCGCTGCCGAAATTGTAGAGCGCCATGGCGGGCATGCCCAGAAAATAGATGCGCAGGTAGAGGCTCGCGCCATCGGTCAGATCCGGCTTGGTGCCCAGCAGGGCCAGCATGGGCCGGGAGAAGCTCTCCCCCAGCGCCAGGATGACGAAGCCTGCCAGCAGGCAGACGAGGAGCGCGGTGTGGACGGTCTGACGCAGGGCGTCATGGTCGTCCGCGCCGTAGAACCGGGCGGTGAGCACGTTCACGCCGCTGCCCAGACCGATGAGGAAGCTGGTGAACAGGTACACGAGGTGGGTGGTGGAGCCCACGGAGCCCAGGGCCGCCGCCCCGGCAAAGCGTCCCACCACGGCCACGTCGGAGAGGTTGAACAGGGTCTGCAGCAGGTTCGACAATATGAGCGGGACGCTGAAGACCAGCATCTGTCTTGCCAGCGGCCCGCTTGTGAATTTGTGCGGTGCGTGGGTCATGGGTCAGGGGACCTCCTGGGTTTCTTGCTGCTTCGGCAGGGCCTCCATGTCCGTGTCCTCCGGGATATCGTCCAGCACCACCGGGATGAAGCGCCCCGCGAATTTGCTCTTGCCCCGGCTGCGAACGTGGAAATACCCGATGACGGAAAAAACAACCGCGCCGATGAAGTTCACGAACAGGTCCTTCATCGTGTCGATGAGGCCGATGTCGAGATAGCCGCCCAGACCCAGGGAATCGCCGTTCACCGCTGCGTCCGTGATGCCGGTGATCACGACGGGATGGTTCGACATGGTGGGGTCCAGGGCTACGGAGGAGATGGTGTGGACCACGGTGTCCTTCTGCATGTCCATGAGCAGGAAGCGGTCGGCGGCGAACTCGAAGAATTCCCACAGCACTCCCACCGTCATGGAAAAGCAAAAGGCCGCGATGGAGAGATACAGGGGGGAGAGGGTCATGCCCACACGCTCGTTCCGGTTGAGCAGGTCCACCAGGGAAAAACCGAGGGCGGCGCAGATGAAGCCGTTGATGGTGTGCATCAGGGTGTCCCACCCCTGGATCCGGACGTACCAGGCGTCCAGCTCCCCCAGGATCTGAGTGGCGAAGATGAAGAACAGGATGACGATCTCCAGGGTGTCCGGAAGATCCACCCGGAAGTTCTTCTCCACCATGGCCGGGAGCAAGAACAGGATGAGGGTAAAAACGCAGAGGAACGCGCTCTCCCACGCCCGGTTCAGCACGGCCATGACCAGGGAGGCGATCACGATGGCCCGCAGCAGGAAATAGACGATGAAGGCGGCCCGATGCTCCCGCCATTGCTGCCGGCTCTTCTCCCGGGAGCGGGCGATGCGCTCCGTGCTTTTCTTCATATCTTCACTTCCTTTCGCTGGATATCATGGGGCCGGAAAAGGCGAGCCCGGACGCCGCCGCAAGGCCGCGTCCGGGTCTTTTGCCGCGATATATTACTTGAACAGGCCGAGAACGGTGCCCAGGATGCCGCCGGACCCCGTCTTGCCGTCCTCGGAGGAGGCGGCGCCGCCCAAAAGACCGGACAGGAGGCTCGTCACGTCGGTCTTGCCCATGAGGGAGCTCATGATGCCGGCGATGCCCGCGCCGGAGGCCTGCTCGCTGCCGGTCTGCTGTCCCATGAGGCTCATGAGCAGCGGCGCGGCGGCGGAGAGGATGCCGGAGGTCTCCTCCTGGCTGACGCCGGTCTGCTCCGAGACCTGGGAGACCACGGAGGCGGAGTTCCCGCCCAGGAGATGGGAGACGATCTTCGCGCCGTCCTTCAGGTCAACGCTCCCGAGGAAGGAGGCCAGGTTCGAGGTGTCGCTGGCGGCGTGCTGGCTTAGGGCGTTGGCAAAGCCCTCCGCGGTCTCGCTGTTCTGAGACTGGGCGACGGCGCCGTTCAGAAGGCTGGGGAGCGCCGCGGACAGGACGCTCTGGACGTTCTTGGTGGAGGTGCCCGCCGCCTGGCTCAGACCGGCGACGCTGTCGGCAGAGGTGACGCTGCCGAGGAGAGAGGTGATGTCCATGGAAGGATCTCCTTAACTGTCTTTTTTATGGATTATATAACGGAACCGGGCCGAACGTCAACAAAAATCCCCTCCGGGACCGGAGGGGATGAGGCGCGGCTTCAGCCGCCGAAGACGGCCAGCAGGAAGCCCGCGGCCACGGCGGAGCCGATGACGCCGGCCACGTTGGGACCCATGGCGTGCATCAGCAGATAGTTCGCGGGGTTGGCCCGCTGGCCCTCCTTCTGGGAGACCCGGGCCGCCATGGGCACGGCGGAGACCCCCGCGGAGCCGATGAGGGGGTTGATCTTCCCGCCGGAGAGCTTGTACATGAGCTTGCCCAGGATCAGTCCGCCTACGGTGGCGAACTCGAAGGCGATGAGGCCGAGGACGATGATGAAGATCGTCTGCCAGGTGAGGAAGCGGTAATACACCGCCGTGGCGCCCACGGAGGTGGACAGGAAGATGGTGACGATGTTCATCATGGCGTTCTGGGCGGTGTCGGACAGACGGTCGGTGAGGCCGCATTCCTTGAAGAGATTGCCCAGCATCAGGCAGCCCAGCAGCGGCGCCACGGAGGGCAGCAGCAGGCACACGAACACGGTGACGATGATGGGGAAGAGCACCTTCTGCTTTTTGGACACGGGCCGCAGCTGCTCCATCTTGCACTCCCGCTCCTCCTTGGTGGTGAGAAGGCGCATGACGGGGGGCTGGATCAGAGGGATCAGGGCCATATAGGAATAGGCCGCGATGGCGATGGGGGCCAGATAGTCCGGCGCCAGCTTCGACGTGAGCCAGATGGCCGTGGGACCGTCCGCGCCGCCGATGATGCCGATGGAGGCGGCCACGTTGGGATCGAAGCCGAACAGGCCGATGGCCATGAGGAAGGCCGCGAAAATGCCGAGCTGCGCCGCCGCGCCGAGAAGCAGGCTCTTGGGATTGGCGAGCAGCGGCCCGAAGTCCGTCATGGCGCCCACGCCCATGAAGATGAGAGAGGGATAGACGCCGGATTTCACGCCGATATACAGGATGTCCAAAAGACCGCCGTCATGGATGATGTCCGTCAGGCGGAGCTGACCGGCGATGTAGGCGTCCCACAGCTCCGGGTGGTACATCTCCGAGCCGGGCAGGTTCGTCAGCAGCATGCCGAAGGCGATGCCGATGAGGAGCAGGGGCTCGAACTTCTTCACGAGACCCAGGTACAAAAGACCGCAGGCCAGAACGATCATCACGATCTGCCGCCAGTCGGACAGCAGCATGTAAAAGCCAGAGGTCTGACCCAGGTTCGACAGGGTGGTCATTATACTCATACGCGGTCCCTCAGAGCACCAGGAGAGTGTCCCCGGTGGCCACGACCTGGCCCTTGTCCACGCAGACCTGCTTCACCACGCCGTCGGTGGGAGCGGTGACCTCGTTTTCCATCTTCATGGCCTCGATGAGCAGCAGCACGTCCCCGGCCTTCACGGCGTCCCCGGCCTTCACGTTGATGGTGAGGATGTTGCCGGGCAGAGGCGCGGGCACCGGGGTGCCGGCTACCGTCTCAGCTGCGGCGGCCACAGGCGCGGCAGCAGCTACCGGTGCCGCAGGAGCCAAATTCGCCACAGGCGCAGCCTGCACGGGGGCCTTGGCATCGTATTCGTCCAGGAGCATGGCCTCGCCGCGCTCCACCTCCACCTCATAGGTGCGTCCCTTAAGAGTGATCTTATATTTCATACCTGGTCGTCCTCCTTGATCTCGCGGATCGAGATGAACCGCAGCTCGTTGATGGGAGCCTTCAGCTCGTCGGCAACGATGGCCATGAGCATGGCGGCGGTGCGGGGATCGGTGTCATAGAGCTTCAGCTCTCCGGCGCTGCCGGGGGCGTAGGCCTTCAGCGTCTGCACAGGGGCGGACATGTCCGGCGCGGGGATGCCGCCGACAGCCGTTGCGACCGGTGCGACCGGTGCGGCCGGTGCGACCGGTGCGGTTTTTTTCTCCGCCAGGTCGCTGACGGCGGTCATGATCCTGATGATGACCATCAGCAGCACCAGCGCGAAGAACACCACGCATATCCCCAGGAGGGAATAGATCAGAGCGGAACCAAAAGTCATAGCCGTCAGTCTCCGATCTTCTCGATGCTGTAGGAGCAGACCTGCTCCTCCCGGGCAAGGCGCTCGTCGAAGAACTTCTCCGCCACCTGGGGGAAGGCGATGTAGCTCAGGACATCCTCCTCGCAGCGGGCCTTGTCGCCCAGCTCGGCCTCGGCCTTCTCGTACACGTCGGTGGGCAGGGTGTCGGCGTAGCGGCCCTGGATGGGCTTCTCGCCGCCCAGGATCTTCGCCCGGACCTCCGGGTCGATGGGGGCGGGGGTGCGGCCGTATTCGCCGCGGCAGTAGGCCCGGATCTCCGCGCCTACGTTCTTATACCGCTCGCCGGAGAGGATGTTCTGCACGGCCTGGGTGCCCACCAGCTGGCTGGTAGGCGTCACCAGCGGGGGATAGCCCATGTCCGCCCGGACCTTGGGGGTCTCCGCCAGGGCCTCGTCGAAGCGGTCCAGGGCATTGAGCATCTTGAGCTGGCTCAGCAGGTTCGAGAGCATGCCGCCGGGGATCTGGTAGGTGAGACACTGAGTATCGGTGGTGAGGGAGATGGGGTTCAGGGTGCCGTCCTCGATGAACCTCGCCCGGACGCCCTTGAAGAACTCCGCCGACGCCTGCATGGACTCGGGGTCCATGTCGATGCCGTAGCCCAGCTCGCTCAGGGCGTAGGCCATGGTCTCCGTGGCGGGCTGGGAGGTGCCGCCGGAGAAGGGGGAGAGGGCCGTGTCGATGACGTCCGCCCCGGCCTCGATGCCCTTGAGGTAGGTCATGAAGGCCAGGCCCGTGGTGCAGTGGGTGTGGAGGACCACAGGCAGGTCTACCGCGTCCTTGATGGCGGAGACGAGGTCATAGCAGCTCTTGGGGGAGAGGATGCCCGCCATGTCCTTGATGCAGATGGAGGCCACGCCCATCTGCTTGAGCTCCTTCACCAGCTCCAAGTATTTCTCCAGGGTGTGGACGGGGCTGGTGGTATAGGAGATGGTACCGGAGGCCATGGCGCCGGCGCTGATGGTTTCCTCGATGGCTACCTTTAGGTTGTTGGTGTCGTTCAGGGCGTCGAAGATGCGGATGATATCGATGCCGTTGCGCACGGAGGCCCGCACGAACCGGCGGACGATATCGTCGCTGTAATGCTTGTAGCCCAGGATGTTCTGACCCCGCAGCAGCATCTGGAGCTTGGTGTTGGGCATCTTGGCGCGGATCTTCCGCAGCCGCTCCCAGGGATCCTCGTTCAGATAGCGCAGGCAGACGTCGAAGGTGGCGCCGCCCCAGACCTCCGCCGAATAATACCCCACCTTGTCCATGGTCTCCAGAATGGGCTCAAAGGCGTCGTAGGGCATGCGCGTGGCCACCAGGGACTGGTTCGCGTCCCGCAGTACGGTCTCGGTGAATTGTACCTTCATGGCTCCTCCTTGATACAGTTCTCAGAAAATATAATGAATTATATCACCCCGGCGCGGGGTTTGACAATAGCGGCCGGGCATGGATATTTTATTGTCAAAGTATGGCCGTTTTTTCGGAAATAATGCCCGCATTGAATATTTTTTCCCGCCGACCCCGTTTTTTTCCGGTCCGCCTCCGTATTTGTGTACCAGAGGCAAACAGACCGACAAAACAAACCGACGGAAAGAAGGTATAACATCATGAAAAACAAGAACCTCCGCAAGCAGATCATCAGCGCCGTCCTGGCGGTGCTGATGACCGCCGGCCTCGGCACGGCGGCCCTGGCCTCCGGCGAGCCCGCCATGCCCGGGACCCAGATGACCCAGCCCGCCGACATGGGCCAGAGGACCGAACCGCAGGGCGCGCCTCAGAACGGGGCCTCCCGGGAGGCCCCGGCGCAGCCCGAGGGCGGTGCTCCCAGCGGCGGACCCGAAAACGGCGCGCCCGCCGACGCCCCCGCCCTGCCCGACGGGGAAATCCCCCAGGGCGAAGCTCCCGACGCTGAGCCCGGTGCGGCCTCTCAGGAGCCCGGCGGCGAACCCTCCGGCGAGCCCAGCGGCGAACCCAGCGGGGAACCCGGCGAGGCCCCTTCGGACGCCCCTGCGGCCCCCGAGGCCGGTCAGCCCGGTCAGCAGAACGACCAGCGGGAGCGCTTCGACGTCGTCAGCTTCCTCCGGGAGCTTTTGACGAAGCTGGAAAGCCTTCTGGGCATCGGCCAGAGGAGCGAGGCCGCCCCGGCGGAGAGTCCCGACTTCGGGCAGGACGACCAGCCCGCTCAGCAGTCCTCTCAGGAGGCGGCGCCCTCCGGCGAGATGCCCCAGCCCTCCAATGTGACGGGTCAGCCCTCCGGTACGACGGGCCAGTCCTCCGGCACGGCGGGCCAGCCCTCCGGCACGATGGGTCAGCCCTCCGGCACCCAGTCCTCCGGCGAACCCTCCGGCTATGCCGCGGCGAACACCGTGACCGCCGACAGCGCCGGCACGGCCTATACCTCCTCCAGCGGCGATGAGAACGCCATCCTGGTCAGCGGCGACACCGTCACCCTCACGGACATCACCGTGACGAAGACAGGCTCCAGCTCCGGCGACAGCGCGGATTTCTACGGCGTGAACGCGGCTGTTCTGGCCAAGGATGGCGCAACGCTCACCATCACAGATGCAGAGATCACGACGGACGGCACCCATGCCAACGGCGTGTTCAGCTACGGCAGCGGCACCACCGTGAATATCTCCGACTCCGCCATCACCACCGACGCTTCGAATTCCGGCGGCATCATGACCACCGGCGGCGCCACCATGAACGCCGTGAATCTCACGGTCAATACCTCCGGCAACAGCTCGGCGGCTATCCGCTCCGACCGCGGCGGCGGCACCGTGAACGTCAGCGAGGGCACTTACAGCGCCTCCGGTGTGGGCTCCCCGGCGGTCTACTCCACCGCGGACATCACCGTCACCGGCGCGGCTCTCAGCGCGACAAACTCCGAGGCTGTGGTCATCGAGGGCGGCAACTCCGTCACCATCACCGATTCCGACGTCTCCGGCAACAACGCCGTCCTGAACGGCCAGTCCACCGTGAAGACCAACGTCCTCATCTATCAGTCCATGTCCGGCGACGCGGCGGAGGGAAGCTCTGCCTTCACCATGACCGGCGGCTCCCTGACGGCCGGGACCGGCGCCATGTTCCACGTGACCAACGTCACCACCACCATCACCCTCTCCGGCGTGGAGCTGAACTACGCCGACGACAGCGACGTGTTCCTGAACGCCTCCGCCGACAGCTGGGGCACCGCAGGAAAGAACGGCGGAAACGTCACCCTGAACCTGGACGGCCAGGACATCACCGGCGTCATCACCATGGACAGCGCCTCCGCCGTGGCGGTGGTCATGACGAACGGCTCCACCTGGACTCTCACCGGCGACAGCTATGTCACGAGCCTCACCGGCGACACCTCCGGTATCGACCTGAACGGCTATACCCTCTACGTGAACGGCGTCGCCTGGAACGGCTGAAACGCGTCCGCACCCCCCTTCAACATAGATCGCAGTACCCAAAGCGGGACCGCCTCCCCGGAGGCGGTCCCGCGCTTTATGCTGTTTTCTGCGCCCGGATCTCCTTGACCCACTTCCCGGTACAGTAGCGGATGAAGCAGACCACGCCTTTTAAGGGGAATTCCAGCCGCAGGAGGAAATACACCCAGAAGGGCGTCAGCTTCCACACGAAGGCCGCCAGGGCCCCCAGGGGCAGGGAGATGAACCATACGCAGCTGGAGTCCGCCAGGAGCAGGAACCGGGTGTCCCCGCCGCCCCGGAGGATGCCCTTGGAGATGACGTAGGCCACGGTCTGCATGGGCAGCATGAAGTAGTTGCAGAGCATGATGTCCCGGACGATGGCGGCGGTCTCGGGCTGGATGCTGTACAGACCGGTGTAGGGCCCCTCCAGCAGAGCCAGGGGCAGGATGATGACGAGGCCGAAGAGGAAGGACAGGAGGATGTAGGTGTTTCCCTCCCGTTTGGCCCGGGGGATGTCCCCCTCGCCGATGGTGTTGCCCACCACGATGGCCGAGGCGCCCGCCATGCCCACATTCAGTACTGTGATGAGCTGGATGAGGGAATTGGCGATGGAGACGGCGGCGGAGATCTCCGCGGAGATGTGCCCGTAGATGACGGTGGTCAGGGCGAGGCTCAGGCCCAGGAGCGTGTCGGAAAAAAGCACCGGCAGGCTGTACCGGACGTACTCCCGCCGCAGAGCGCCCCCGGGCAGGGCGAAGTGCCTCAGCCGGAAGGCGAAGCTCTTCTCCCGCAGGACGAAGTATCCGAAGACGAAGAGGAACTCGAACACCCGGGCGATCACCGTGCCCACGGCGGCGCCCACCAGCTCCAGCCGGGGGGCGCCCAGCTTGCCGAAGATGAAGACCCAGTTGAAAAACAGGTTCAGGAAAAAGGCGATGGCGGAGCCGATGAGGGGGATGTTCACCCGGCCCACGCTCCGCATGAGGTAGGTGGCGGTGCTGGAGAGCCCCGCCAGAAGGAAGGTCAGGCCGATGAGCCGCATATACGGCGCGCCCACGGCGATGACGGCGGCGTCCCGGGTGAAGATCCGGAGGATGAGGGCGGGAAAGCCCACCCCCAGCACGGTGAACACGGCGCAGATGGCCGCCGTCACCCGCAGGGCCATGGCCGCGGTGACCCGCATGGGTCCGATCTCCTTCCGGCCCCAGAACTGGCTGGACATGACCACCGCGCCGGAGCCCAGGCCCATACAGATGAACTGGAAGAAGGCGTACACCTGGTTGCCGAAGGCCGCTGCGGCGATGCTCGTCTCCCCGAAGGAGCCGATCATCAGGTTGTCCATGAAATTGATGCCGATGGTGATGAGCTGCTGGAGGATGACCGGCAGCATGAGCAGCAGGGTCTTGCGGTAGAACGGGCGATTGCGGAATACGAATCTTGATGACAGCATGGCTTACGCGTCCTCCCCGTGGGTCAGCTGACGGCGCAGCACCGCCATGGCCTGGGCGGGGAGGTCCCGCATGATCTTTTTGGTGGTCTCGCTGGCGTGGAACATGCGCAGGAGGGCCGCCTCGAAGCTGAGAGGGCCGCTGCCCGCCGCATCGCTCAGGGTGACGGCGCCGCCGGCCTCCAGGGTGCCGAACAGGTCCTCCGTGAGAAGGCGGCGGTCCTCCTGGCTCATGTCCGCGATCCAGCGGTTCAGGACCTCCATGAGGACGAGGCTGCGGCGGTCGTTCTCCTCCGCCAGGGCGGGGGGACCGTACTCCACCTGCCAGGTGGCCAGACTGTGCTGCAGCAGGCCGGAGGCGGAGGAGCGGACGATGCGGGTATCGGTGACGGCGGGCTCGAAGAGCTTTCCCACCACGGAGAACTCCGGAATGAACCGGGTGGCCTTTTCATTCACGCGGCCCACCACGGACACGTCCATCACCTCCGGGCAGAGACCGGGACCGTCCAGCAGGAAGACGCGGTCCACCCGGGCCCAGGCCTCCTCCGGGAGCATCCCCGCGGCGTACAGGGCCAGGTTCCCGCCCTTGGAGTGGCCGCCCATGGAATAGCGCCCGCCTCCGGCTATGACCCGGGCGGCGTATTCGAGAGCCGCCCGCTGGGCCTTCGTCTCCGTGAAGGCGATCATGAAGTCCTCCTTCCAGCCGGCCACGGTCTCGTCCGTGCCCCGGAAGGCGATGAAGCCGCCGTCGCCCCAGCGGAAGGTCACCGCGGAAAACTGCATGGGAGTATCCGGCTCCAGGATGTCCGCATAGTCCGTGATCCTCAGGGCGCCGAAGCGCTTCGACGCGATGGCGGCGCGGAAGATCTCGCTGTTTCCCATGTCGCCGCCGGTGATCTGCAGGGTGGCGGAGCCGTTTTCCAGGCAGGGAGCGCAGTCCGAGACGAGGCCCGTCCCGTCCCGCAGGGCGGGGGCCAGATCGAAATAGGACATGACGCACATCACCATGGCGTCGGCGTCGCCCATGGGCAGCTCGTCGAAGGAGAAGCGCCCCAGCCAGCGTATGTATTCCGTGAGACTCTGCATATCAGCTCCTCCCGTCCTCTGCCAGCACGCTCCAGGGATCCAGCTCCGCGGAGGGCTTTGCGGCCTTTACGAACTCCACCCGGGTCATGATGCGCTCCATGCGCTGGTCCAGCTCCGCGGAGGTCTCCGCCAGGGCCAGCAGCTCCTGATCGATCTCCTCCGAGGGGACCAGGTCCTTCTTGTACCGGATCTTGTGCTCCAGGCTCGCCCACCAGTCCATGGAGATGGTGCGGAACTGCACCTCCACCTTCATCTGCCGCTTGGAGTCGTGGAGGAAGATGGGCGTCTCCACCACGAGATGCAGGCTGCGGTAGCCGTTTTCCTTGGGGGTCTTGAAGTAGTCCTTCTCCTCGATGAGGGTGATATCGTCCTGTCTGAGGAACATGTCCGCCAGCTTATAGATGTCCGAAGGAAAGGCGCAGATGACCCGCACCCCGGCGATATCGCTGATGTTCTCCTCGATGCTTTCCACCGAGAGGGGGCAGCCCTTGCGGCTGAGCTTTTCCAGCACGCTCTCCGGCGTCTTGAGGCGGGTCTTGACGGCCTCGATGGGGTTGCGGTCGTACCGCAGGGAGAGCTCCTCGTTCAGGACGTTGAACTTCGTCTCCACCTCCATCATGGCGCAGCGGTAGAAGGCCATCAGCTCCTGGTAGGGCGAGGCGTTCTTCTTGACCCAGTCGGTAAACTCCTGCTTGGGGAGCCGCGTGATGAGCGCCCGCTCCATCCGCGTCATGGCTCCCGCCCGGAGCAGTTCTTTCGTGTTTTCCAGCATAATGTCTCCTCCTGTCAAAGAATGACCATCAGACATTGACCTGACTATATGATACGGCAATGCGAGGGCATAATCAACTAAAATTTTGCGAATATACAATAGTTTATTGACAATTCTGCCAGTTTCGTTTATAACTAATGTATATTCCCAATGGTATGCATTGCGGTAAATAATTAGGAGGAAAAGAACATGAAGAAGATTCTCGCACTGCTTCTTGCCGTCATGATGGTCGTGGCGATGGCCGCCTGCGGCTCCAAGTCCGACGCTCCCGCCGAGGCCCCTGCCGCCGAAGCGCCCGCCGCCGCCCCTGCCGAGGCCGCCGCCCCCGCCGAGGCCGCCGCCCCCGCCGCCGGCGTCACCTGGGCCGACTATCAGGAGTACCTCATCGAGAAGGCCGGCTCCAACGCCCCGGATCTTGAGGAGTTCAAGAGCCAGGTCTATGCCATCAACAGCTGGGAGGAGCTGGACCAGACCGTCTCCCCCTGGGACCAGATGTTCACCACCATCGGCCTGTCCACCTGGGATGAGTTCCAGGCTGGCGTGGTGAAGGAGCCCGCCGTCATGGGCGGCCCTGACGCCTCCGCCTCCGGCGAGGCCTCCGCTGAGGCCGACGCGGGCGAGGCCAGCGGCGAAGCCTCCGGCGAGGCCAGCGGCGATGCCTCCGAGCCTCCCGCCAGCGCTGCTGTGGAGAACACCGCCCACGGCGGCACCCCCGGCGCCACCTCCGAGGCCGACTATCAGGCTTACCTGAAGGCCTGGCTGGACGCTGAGAAGGCCGTCAACACCACCATGACCGACGATATGAAGGCCGAGTTCATCGCCTGCATCGACGCCCTGGACTTCGAGACCTTCCCCGGCGACATGCTCTTCAACGGCATGCTGACCACCGGCGCCGCCATGACCTACGATCAGTTCGTGGCCGCCAACGGCGTGTATTGATCCGATACATACCCACAGCACCGATCCCCGGAGGGAGGGCGTCCGCCCTCCCTCTTTCCTGTTACCTCTCACCGTAAGGAGAACTGCCCATGCCTGACTTTCTCGGAGAAAAGGGCGAGAAAAAGGTCGAGTACCTGGAGCTCATCTATGACCTCATCTTCGTCTATATCATCGGACGGAACAACTCCCTGCTCCACTTCCTGGAGAACGGCTTCCTCCTGCCGGAGGCGTATCTGACGTATGTCATCACGACCCTGATCGTCCTGCAGATCTGGTTTTATACCACCCTGTTCGTGAACCGCTACGGGACCAACGGCCTGGCGGAGCATATCGCCACCTTCATCAACATGTACCTTCTGTACTACATGGCGGACGGGACCCGTCTGCGGTGGCAGGGGCTCTACGGGCGGTACAACATCGCCTGGGGGCTCATCCTCCTGAACCTCGCGGTGCAGTACGCCCTGAAGCTCCGGAAGAGCAGCGGTCTCATGCCTTGGGAGGACAGGCATCTCAAGCTCAACATGCGCATCCTGCTGGCCCAGGCGGTGCTGGTGCTGGCCTCCGTGCCGGTGTACGCGGCCACGGGGATCCCCCTGTCCCCCCTGGCGGTGCCCTTCGGCATGATCGCCTTTGGGCTCTCGGACCGGGTCAACCGCCTTGTGACCGTGGACTTCCCTCACCTGACGGAGCGGGTCATGCTGTACGTGGTCTTCACCTTCGGCGAGATGATCATCGGGCTCTCGGGGTATTTCGAAGGGGGCTTCGCTCCCCGGAGCGTGTATTTCTCACTCATGGGCTTTCTCATCGTGGCGGGCCTCTTCACCAGCTACGGGTTCGTGTACGACCATCTGCTGGACCGGGAGCGGAAGACCAACGGCACAGGCTTCATGCTCCTGCACATCTTCCTCATCGCCGCCCTGAACAACATCACCGTGGCCCTGGAGTTCATGCAGGAGGCGGATGTGGCTATTGTCCCGAAGAACGTGTTCCTGGTGGCGTCCCTTATGGCGTACTTCCTGTTCCTCTTCTGGCTGGAGCGGTACGCCGTGGTGCGGCTGGAGCAGAACCGCCGCTTCCTGGCGGCTCTCCTGGGGAGCTTCGCGGCCTTCATCCTGCTGATGGCCATGACCTACCGGAACGCCGCCGTCAGCATCGCGGTGACGGTGGCCTTCGTCTACGGGCTGTTTTTCATCATCCGCTTCTACTGGCGGAAGATCCAGATCCTGGGGGAGCTTCCGGAAGGGTGAACCATACGCGTGCGATATGATATGGCGAATGTGATAAGTATTTTCATATCATGAACCGACGTGGTATCATAGCATTGTCCGAAGGGGATGGCCGCCGATCGGTTTCCCGGTCCGCCGGGACGGTGTCCGCCCTCCCGGGATAAGACGCCATGACACAACTGAATAGAAAAAGGACATATCCCGCCGTGGGATATGTCCTTTTTCGATGGGCCGATATTATAGGATCTCCACGCCCTCCGGCATGATGTACTCGGCTCCCTTGACGCGGAAGCGGTCGGAGTGGATCAGGTCCCCCTCGATGAAGTCCTGGACGTACTGGATGAACTCCCGGGTCAGCTCCGTGGGGCGGTCGTCCCGCCGCCAGGCCAGGACGTATTCGATCTTCTTCATGGGGTCGCTGATGACCTTGGAGACCGCCAGGGCGTTGGGGGTATAGGTGGTCTGGGGGAAGATGCTGATGCCCACGTTCTGCTCCGAGAGGGCCACGGCGTCGATGTAGTTGGAGGTCTCGCACAGGTTCTGGGGCTCCGCGCCGATCTCCGCGAACCAGTGCTGGATGGCCTCCTTCCGGGACTTGCGGCTGGGGACGATGAGGGTCTCCCCCACCAGGGAGGACAGGGGGATCTCCGGGCTGTCCGTCCGGGCCAGGGGGTGCTCCCGGGGGATGATGGCCACCCAGGGCTCCGAGCCCACATAGATGCCGGTGAGGTGCTCCGTATCGTAGGGCGCGGCGATGAGGGCCAGGTCCACCAGGCCCTTCCGGAGCCGGTCGATGACGTCGTCGCTGCTGCCGTTCCAGAGGGAATAGCGCACCAGGGGATATTCGTCGTGGAATCCGGCGATCCACCGGGCGGCGAGATAGGGGGCACGGCCCTCGATGAGGCCAAGGCATATGGTGCCGGAGATACCCTCCCCCAGGGCGGCGAACTCGGTCTTGGTCTTGTCCGCCAGCTCCAGGATCTGGATGGCCCGGCGGTAGAGCAGTGCGCCCTCGTCCGTCAGCTGGAGGTGGCGCTTGCCCCGGATGAAGAGCTTGGCGCCGAATTCCTCCTCCAGGGCCTTGATCTGGTTGGACAGGGGCGGCTGGGACATGCTCAGCTTTTCCGCCGCCCGGGTGATGTTCAGCTCCTGGGCCGTGACGACGAAATAGCGCAGCGTGCGAAGTTCCATGGGACGCGATTCTCCTTGCTTTTGTATAATTACGGGAGAATTATAGCATTTTTATATCGTTTATGCAACCGTGATGGGGCCGTTTTCCGCGATATACGCGTAGCCCTCGGCGGTCTTTTGCACCCGCAGGTCGCAGGGGACGCTCTGGGTGGGATCGGGGTGATCCTTCCAGAGGGCGTAGAGCCCGGGCAGGAACACCGGCCAGCGGGAGGCCTCGTACTCGCCGTGGTCCGTAGCGGAGGGGGGCACGGGCTTGACGTCCGGGTCCGCCGCCAGCATCTCCAGGATGAACCGGGGCGGCTGGGAGATCTCCGGCGCCGCCACCGCCGCGTCCATGTGGACGGAGCCGCCGGGGACGTCCTGCCACATGTGGACGGTCATGTCCACGAACTCGCCCGGGTCGTTGAAGACCCCCTCCACGATGACGTGCTCCAGGGCGTCCCGGAAGGGGAACCAGGACAGGTCCAGGCGATCGATCTGGACGCCGCTGCCGCCGAAGACAGGCAGCCCCTCGCCGACGGATTCGGAGATCATGTGAGCGGAGCGGAGAAAGCCGACCTCCCACGGCTCCCGGACCCAGGAGAACCGCTTGTGGGACCCGGGGGCCCAGAGGTAGTAGCCCTTTTCCATGTTGGCCCAGAACCAGTCCAGCATGGCGGCGGAGACGCCGGGGAGGAAATGCTGGTGCCAGGAATTGAGGACCCAGCCCTTCTCCCGGGCGGCGGCGTTCAGCTCCGGGGCGGCCAGGGGCGGCTCCGGTCGGGCCAGGGGCGTATAGGGCAGGGTGGGGATGTGGATGTTCTCCAGAATGGGGCGGAAGGTCTGACCGCCGTTTGCCTGATATTCCATGATCTGTCTCCTTTTCTATCGTCTGCCCAGGACCCAGAACGCCACGGCGCTGGCCGCCGCCACGTTCAGAGAGTCCACCCCGTGGGACATGGGGATGCGGACGGTATAGCCGCATCGGGCGATGGTCTCGTTTTTCAGGCCGTCCCCCTCGGTGCCCAGAACCACGGCCAGCTTCTCCGCCGTCAGGAGGGCGGGATCGTCCACGGCCACGGAATCCTCCCGCAGGGCCATGGCGGCGGTGGCGAAGCCCATGGCCTCCAGGCGCACCATGCCGGGACCGGGCCAGTCGGAGAGCTCCGAAGAGGTATAGGCCCAGGGGACCTGGAACACCGTGCCCATGCTGACCCGGACGCAGCGGCGGTACAGGGGGTCCGTGCAGGCGGGGGTGAGGAGCACCGCGTCCATCCCCAGGGCGGCGGCGGAGCGGAAGACGGCGCCCAGGTTCGTGGGGTTCATGATATCCTCCAGCACCGCCACCCGCGTTGCCTCCCGGCAGACCTCCTCCATGGTGAGGAGGGGCTTCCGTTTCATGGCGCAGAGGACGCCCCTCGTCAGGGGAAAGCCCGTCAGCTCCTTCAGGACGGGCAGCTCCGCCGTGAACAGGGGGATGTCCCCGCAGCGGGCGACCACCTCCGCCGCCTGGCCCCGGATGTGCTTTCGCTCCATGAGAAGGCTCACGGGCTCGTATCCCGCGTCCAGGGCCCGGTGGATGACGTTGGGGCTCTCCGCGATGAAGAGCCGGTCCTGCAGGCCGTGGCCGGAGCGGAGCTGGTTTTCCGTGAGCCGGGCGTATATATCCAGCCGGGGATCGTCGAACCCGGTGATCTCGATGACGTTGGGCATATGTCGCCTCCTGTGAGGAGTATGTCGTTATTATACAGTTTTTCCGGCCGGATATAAAGTTTTTTCCGCCGAAATATCGGTTGACACGAAGAATTTAATGGTTTAAATTATTAGTATTGAACCCAAAGGAGACCGCCGCTATGAATATGGAATTCGTCCGAAAGCTCGCCATCCCCATGGAGGTCAAGGAGATGTATCCCCTGACCGCGGAGATGCAGCTGGCCTTCGACCAGCGTGATATACAGCTCAAGAAGATCCTCTCCGGGAAGGACGACCGGCTCCTTCTCATCATCGGCCCCTGCTCCGCAGACCGGCAGGACAGCGTCCTGGAGTATATGGGACGCCTGCGGGAGCTGGACGAGAAGGTGAAGGACCGCATCTTCATCGTCCCCCGGTGCTATACCAACAAGCCCCGCACCACCGGCAAAGGGTACAAGGGCATGCTCCATCAGCCTAACCCGGACGGCAAGCCCGATATGTTCAAGGGCATCATCGCCATCCGGGAGCTGCACATGAACATCGTCCGGGAGACGGGCTTTACCTGCGCGGACGAGATGCTGTACACCGAGAGCTACAAGTACCTGGACGATATCCTGGGCTATGTGGCCGTGGGCGCCCGCTCCGTGGAGAACCAGCAGCACCGCCTCACCGCCAGCGGCATCGAGGTCCCTGTGGGTATGAAGAACCCCACCTCCGGCGACTTTTCCGTCATGATGAACGCCATCACCGCCGCCCAGAGCAAGCATACCTTCATCTACCGGAACTGGGAGGTCCACTCCCAGGGCAACCCCTATGCCCACGCCATCCTGCGGGGGTATGTGAACAAGACCGGCCAGACCCACCCCAACTACCACTTCGAGGACCTGCTGCTGGTCAGCCAGCTCTATGAGAAGCAGCCGGAGCTGACGAATCCCGCCGTCATCGTGGACGCGAACCACTCCAACTCCGGCAAGCAGTACCTGGAGCAGAGCCGCATCGCCAAGGAGATCCTGCACAACCGCACCATCCACGACGGTGTGCGGAAGCTCGTCAAGGGCATCATGATCGAGAGCTACCTGGAGGACGGCTGCCAGCCCGTGGGCGGCGGCGTGTACGGCCAGTCCATCACGGACCCCTGCCTGGGCTGGGAGAAGACCGAGCGCCTGGTGCTGGAGCTGGCGGACATGGTCTGAAAAACCGCATAGGATGAGGACGCGGTGATGACCGCGTCCTTGTTTTTTGCCCGGGATGTGATACAATGGCGGCATGGAAACGAGAAATTTCAGGCTCACCATCGCCTATGACGGCACCCGCTATCTGGGGTGGCAGAAGCTGGGAGAGCCCGGGTCGAAGGACTTCGGGCGGACCATCCAGGGAAAGCTGGAGGCCATCCTGCGGAAGCTCACCGGGGAGGACGCGGAGGTGAACGGCTCCGGCCGCACGGACGCCGGGGTCCACGCCGCGGCCCAGACCGCCAATGTGAAGCTCCGGTATGATATCTCCCCGGAGGAGCTCATGGCGTATATGAACCGGTATCTGCCGGAGGATATCGCCGTCCTGGCGGCGGAGGAGGTCCCGGAGCGGTTCCACGCCCGCCTCCACGCCAGGGGGAAGACCTACCGCTACCGGATACGGAATTCCACCGTGCCGGACGTGTTCCGGAGCCGGTTCGAGTACCTGGTCCCGGAGCCCCTGGACTTGGCGGCCATGGAGGCCGCGGCGGCAGTCCTTACCGGCACCCGGGATTACCGTCCCTTCTGCGCCAGCAAGAGGACGAAAAAATCCACCGTGCGCACGGTGGACAGCATCCGCGTGGAAAAGACAGGGGACGTCGTGGAGCTCACGTTCCACGGCAGCGGCTTTCTTTACAACATGGTCCGTATCCTGACGGGGACCGTGCTGGAGGCGGGTCTGGGGCGTCTGGACCCGGCGGAGATACCGGAGATATTCGCGGGGCGCCGTCCCGCGGGCTATACGGCCCCGGCCAGGGGGCTGACACTTATGGAGGTGGAATACTGATATGGCGAGAGATACCGACATTCGCCTGCAGCAGCAGGTCATCTATTCCGTGTACGTCCGGAGCCACACCCCGGAGGGGACCTTCGCGGCGATCATCCCGGATCTGGACCGCATCAAGGCCCTGGGGACGGACATCATCTGGTTCATGCCCATCCATCCCATCGGGGAGAAGGGAAAGAAGGGGAGCCTGGGCTGCCCCTATGCCAACCGGGACTACCGGACGGTGAACCCCGCCTACGGGACCATGGAGGACTTCCGCCGTCTGGCGGAGGAGATCCACGCCCGGGGCATGAAGGTGATGATCGACGTGGTGTACAACCACACCTCGCCGGACGCGGTGCTGCTTTCGGAGCACCCGGAGTTCTACTGGCGGGACGCAGCCGGGAACACCGGCAACAAGATCGGGGACTGGGCCGATGTCATCGACCTGGACTACCGCGTCCCGGCCCTGTGGGACTATCAGATCGAGAGCCTCAAAATGTGGGCGGAGATCGTGGACGGCTTCCGGTGCGACGTGGCGTCCTTCGTGCCGGTGGAGTTCTGGAAGCGTGCCCGGGCGGAGGTGGCCCAGGTCCGTCCCGGCTGCCTGTGGCTGGCGGAGACGGTGCACCGCGGCTTCGGCATCTACGCCCGGCGGCTGGGCTTCTGTTCCGCCCGGGACACCGAGGCCTTCGACGCCTTCGATATGGAGTATGAGTACGATGTCCGGGAGGCCTTCGACGAATACCTGAAGGGGGAGGGGAGCCTGTCCCGGTGGCTGGATCTGCTGTGCTTCCAGGAGGCGGTCTATCCCGAAAACTACAACAAGCTGCGGTTCCTGGAAAACCACGACCTGCCCCGCATCGCGTCCTTCGTCCGGCAGGAGCGGGACCTTCGGAACTTCACCGCCATGCTGTATTTCCTCAAGGGAACCACGCTGATCTACGCCGGACAGGAGTTCGAGAACGACCGCTGCCCCAGCCTCTTCGAGCGGGAGCCCATCGACAGAAAGACCGGGCGGGACCTGAGCGCGCTTATGGCGGAGCTTGCCCGGGTGAAGCGGGAGGTCCTGGGCCCGGACGACGATTTCACCGCCCGGGGGGACGACGACCTGCATATCGCCGTCATGGAGCGGGTGAACGCCGACGGCCGCAAGCTGGGGGTGTTCAGCCTTCGGTCGATGTCCGGGAATGTGGCCGTGGACCTGCCGGACGGGACCTACGAAAATGTTCTGGGCGGCAGCGTCGCCGTGAAGGACGGTCTTCTCCGCTGCCAGGGCGACCCCATCATCCTGCGGGGGTGACGGGAATACCGTCCGCTGCCCTGGCGCCCGCCGTGCCAAGGGTCATCCCGCGCTCCCATGGTATTCTTTCGCAACAAGGTAACGGATCAGGGAATACCGTCCGCTGCGGGATGCCCCATGCACGGCCGTCTCGGTCTGTGCTCAGAAATGCCGGAACAGGCGCTTGCGGTCCAGGGCGGGGATGGGCTTGCTGAACTGGCCGGGCTTCACGTCCGCCAGGGCCTCCCGGTAGATCTCCATGCGGCTGTCGATGAGGTCGAGATAGCTCAGAAGCTCCGCCTCAGCGGTGGCGGGCACGGTGATGGCGCCGTACTCCCGCACCCCGTGGTGGGAGACGATCATGTGCTGGATGAGGAGGGACTTCTCCTCCGACATGCCAAGCTCTTTGGCGGTCTCGGCGGCGTCCATGGCCCCCATGTAGAGGTGTCCCAGCAGCTGTCCCTCCGGGGAGTAGTCCGATACGAGGCCGAGAGGCGAGAGCTGGAACTCCCGCGCCTTGGCGAAATCGTGCAGCAGCGTCCCGGTCAGAAGCAGGTCCCTGTCGATGACCTCCGGGTAATACCCTGCCATGGCGTCCGCCAGACGCAGCATCCCCAGGGTGTGCATGAGAAGGCCGGACACGAAGCTGTGGTGCATGCTCTTGGCGGCGGGATAGCGGCGGAAATCCTCCTCGTGCCTGTCCAGCATGGCGGCGGCGAAGGTCTTGTAGTCCTCGTCCGCAAAGGTGTCGATGAGGGCCCGGATCTCCTCCATGGCGGCGTCCCGGTCGATGGGAGCCACGGGCACCAGGGCGGCGAGGTCGTATTCGTCCTCCGCCGTGGCGGTGCGGAGACGCCGGACGGTGAGCTGGGGCTTGCCCTGGTACTCCCCCACTACGCCCCGGAGCTTCACGATGCTCCCGGCGTCGGCGGCGCCTATGGGTCCGGCATAGTCCCAGGCCTTGAACTCGATGTCTCCGCTGCTGTCTGACAGCCTTCCGGAGAGGTAGGGCTTGTTGGTCTTGCTGGTGCGGGGCTCGGACTGGCTGAGGATGTAGTATCCCTCGATCTCGTCCCCCAGCTGCAGCTCCTTGATGGGTATATCGTACAGCATACAAAACGCCTTTCTGTCATTGGATGCCTCTATTGTAAATGGTCGGGCGGCGTTTGGCAAGGGGATTTCCAAACTGCCGGGAATGTGGTATGCTGATGAAAACATCTCGGGGAGGCGGGACCATGGATCAGTCTCAGCGGCTGGACTATCTTGCGCGGCGGTTCGCCGCGGATTCGGAGAGATATCGAAACATCGACGTCGGGCGGACGGACGAGGAAAAGCGGACGACCCTCCGCTCCCTCATGAACATCCGCATGCCGAAGCCCCTGGCGGCGGACACCCTCCGGGTCCAGGACGAGTACCTGACGGAGCTTCTGGCTGAGCGGGGCGTCGTGTCGGCCACGGATCTGCCCGCCAGGGACGGTCTCGCCGTCTGGCAGGGGGACATCACCCTCCTGCGGGCGGACGCCATCGTGAACGCGGCCAACGCCCAGATGCTGGGGTGCTTCGTGCCCATGCACACCTGCATCGACAACTGCATCCACACCTTCGCCGGGGTCCAGCTCCGGGAGGAGTGCGACCGGCAGATGCGCCTGCTGCGGGAGAAGTACGGCCCCGGCTATGAGCAGCCCACGGCGGTCCCCATGCTGACGCCGGGATATAATCTCCCCGCGTCCCACGTGATCCATATCGTGGGCCCCATCGTGGAGGACCGGGTGACGGACGCGCTGCGGCGGGACCTGGGGGACTGCTACCGGAATACCCTGGATCTCTGCGGAGAAAAGGGCCTCCGGACCCTGGCCTTCTGCTGTATCTCCACGGGGGTGTTCCGCTTCCCCAAGGACGAGGCCGCAGGGATCGCCGTGGACACGGTGCGGGGCTGGCTCGCCGCCCATCCCGGCGTCATGGACCTGGTGGTCTTCGCCGTGCACAATGACCGGGACAAGGCGCGGTACGAGGCGCTGATATGATGCGAACCGCCGCGGGAGAGCTCCCGCGGCGGTTTTTTCGCAAAAAAACGCAAATCTTTACGCTGTATTAATGCTTGCGTGATAAAATTAACCTATCAAAAAAGAAGGAGGAGCCCGAAATGAAAAAACTCTGGAAGGTGGTCCTCAGCCTGGCATGCGCCGCGGCGCTGGTGTTCTCCCTGGGAGCGGGAGCCCTGGCGGCCGGCGCGGAGCTGACGCTGGAGGAGGTCTACGACGCGGCCATGGAGGCCCAGCGGATGGCCCAGCGCGCCCTGGACCAGCAGGCCGTGGAGAACGTCATGAGCCGCCACGTCCTCTATCACTGCTACGGTGAGCACCGGGAGGAGATGGAGGAGATCTGGGTCCAGGAGCCCGCCAACCAGGCCACGGCGGTCTTCGGCCGGAACCAGGGCTACGAGGTGGGCTATGACTACATCTGGCAGTCCTATGTGGTGGAGCACGACGCCTCCTGGCTCCAGAGCGCCACGGAGTGGTGCAATGAAAACGGCGTGGACATCAGCGGCATGACCGACGAGGAGATCATCGACACCTACGGCGGCGTGGGCCAGCTCCTGCTCCATGTCACCACTACCGCCATCATCGAGATCGCGGAGGACGGCCTCACGGCCAAGGGCTACTGGTACACCCCCGGCCTGCTGAAGCAGACGGATTTCGACAACGCAGACTCCATGTGGGAGAACTACGGCGCGGACTTCATCAAGGAGGACGGCGAGTGGAAGATCTGGCATCTGCACATGTACACCGACTTCCAGTGTGAATTCGGCACAAGCTTCACCGGCTCCACCTCCAGCGGCGAGCTGGGCGGCGCACCCGGCACCACCGGCGTCGGCGCGCCTCCTCCGGGCGGAGCACCTGGCGGCGGCGGGTCCTCCGCGGACGTGGGCACCACCGGCTGGATCGGCGGACAGATCAACCAGTCCACCTACAAGCAGTGGAGCACCCGGCGTCTGCGCTCGGAGATGGCCAGCTTCCCCATCCCTCTGCCCTATGAGTCCTGGGACTTCTCGGAGCCCAACTATGGCGTGACAGTCGAGCAGTATGAGTCCCTGGGCATCGACGTGAACGACTGGTACGCGGCCCACAGCTGACCTGCGAGCCGGAGAGAAAGCAATAAAGGATACGGCCGGAGCGGGAGACCGCTCCGGCTGTGTCATCCGTTGACAGAAACGCCCGGGAGGGATATAGTATCCCTTGCGGAGCGGGACGATCCCTGCTCCCGGGTCCGAAAAAGGAGGGGCTGCGGCTGTGGAAAAGGGTTCTGTCAAGGCGCTGATCAAGGAGATCCTGTGGGAGCTTCTGGGAGCGCTTCTGGTGGCGGTGGGCTCCTATAACTTTGCCATCGCCGCGGAGCTGCCCCTGACCGGGTTCACGGGCCTTGCGTATCTTGCGAACCTGCTGACGGGGGTCCCCATCGGCTGGACCATCATCGCCCTGAACATCCCGGTGGCGATCCTGTGCTATAAGAACCTGGGCAGGCGGTTCTTCTTCCGCTCCCTGCGGTGCATGCTGCTCACGTCCCTGGCCATCGACTATGCGGCTCCCCTGCTGCCGGTGTACGGGGGGGAGCGTCTTTTAGCGGCGCTGGCCACCGGGGTCCTGGCGGGGGGCGGCTATGCCGTCATCTACCTGCGGAACGCCTCCACCGGCGGCAGCGACTTCATCACCATGACGATCAAGGCCCGCAACCCCCATATCCCCCTGGGCTATATCGGCTTCGTTATGGACGCCACCGTCATCCTGGTGATCGGTATCGTGACCCGGGACATAGACGGGATCATCTATGGTTTCGTGGTGAGCTTCCTCATGTCCACGGTGGCGGACCGGGCCATCTTCGGCACCAACGCCGGGAAGCTGGCCCTGGTGGTGACGGAGGACGGCGAGGCCATCAGCCGGCTCATCGAGGACACCTGCCACCGGGGCAGCACCATCCTCCCGGCTATGGGAGGCTACCGGGGGGAGGACAAGCAGATCGTCCTGTGCGCCTGCGGCTCCAAGCAGGCGGTGGAGCTGCGCCGGGCCATCCGGGAGGAGGACCCCGCGTCCTTCCTCATCCTCCTGGAGTCCAACGAGGTCCACGGCGACGGGTTCCGCACCCTGGAATTCGGCGATCCGCCGGAGCCGCCCAAGAGCTGACGGCAAACGCGCATACGGAGAAAAACGGGCCCTGCCTTCCGGCGGGGTCCGTTTTGTCGGTCATTTTTTCTTTTTCTTGGAGAAGGGCTTTTCCTTCTCCTTCACCTTGGCGCCCAGGGATTCGGCGAGCTCGTGCATGAGCTCCTTCTGCCTGACGTTCAGGTTCCGCGGGGTATCCAGGTTCACGGTGATGTACTGGTCGCCCCGGCCGCCGCCCCGCAGGCTGGGGATGCCCTTGCCCCGGAGGCGGAACACCGAGCCGGTCTGGGTCCCCTCGGGGATGGTGAGGGAGACGTCCCCGTCCAGGGTGGGGACCTGGATCTCCGCGCCGAGAGCGGCCTGGACGAAGCTGAGGTTCGTGGTGATATAGACGTTGTTGCCCTCCCGCTGGAAGGTGGGGCTGGGTCTGACCTGGATGGTCACCAGAAGATCGCCCGCCGGACCGCCGTTCTTCCCGGCGTTTCCCTGGCTGCGCAGGGAGATGGTCTCCCCGTTGTCGATACCCGCGGGGATATTGACGCTGAGCTTCTTCTGGACACGCACGCTGCCGACTCCCCGGCATTTGGGGCAGGGGGTGTGGATGACCTTGCCGCTGCCGCCGCACTTGGGGCAGGCGCCGGTGGACTGGAACACGCCGAAGGCGGTGCGCTGCTGGGTGCGGACGGTGCCGGAACCGCGGCAGTCCGGGCAGATCTCCGCTGTGGTGCCGGGGGCGCAGCCGTTGCCCTTGCAGTCCGGGCAGTTGTCCACGCGGGTGACGTTGATCTCCTTCTGACAGCCGAAGGCCGCCTCTTCAAAGGAGATGGCAAGCCGGACGCGCAGGCTCTCGCCCCGCTGGGGCCCGCTGCGGGCGGAGCTGCGGGAGGAGGAGCCGCCGAAGCCCCCAAAGCCGAAGCCCCCGAAGATATCCCCGAAGATATCCCCCAGGTCCCCGAAATCCCCGGTGAAGCCGCCGGCGTCCGCGCCGTAGTTGGGGTCCACGCCCGCGAAGCCGAACTGGTCGTACTTTGCCTTCTTGTCCGGGTCGGACAGGATGGCGTAGGCCTCGTTGGCCTCCTTGAAGCGGGCCTCGGCATCCTTGTCGTCCGGATGCAGGTCCGGATGGCACTCCTTGGCGATGCGGCGGTATGCTTTTTTGATATCGTCCTCAGAGGCGCTCTTGGAAAGGCCCAGGACCTCGTAGTAATCGCGTTTATCTGCCATTGTGTATCACTTCCATAGTGCGCGGCGCGGCGGGGCTTTCACCCCGCCTGCCGTGCATTGTTTTTGGGATCAGTTGTTGGGGTCGACCTCGGTGTAATCCGCGTCGTAGTAGGTCTGGCCGTTGTCGCCGCCGCCGGGGTTGGCATTGCCGCCGAAATCGCCGGGGTTGAAGCCGGCGCCGCCGTTGGGATCGCCCTGGGGCGCGGCCTGCTGATACAGCTTCTCGGAGACCTTGTAGAAGGCCTGGGTCAGCTGCTCGGTGGCGGTCTTGATGAGGCCGGTGTCGGAGCCGGAGAGGGCGGTCTTCAGGTCGGCCAGCTTCTGCTCCACCTCGGCCTTGTCGGAGGCGTCCAGCTTGTCGCCCATCTCCTCCAGGGTCTTCTCGGTCTGGTAGACCATCTGGTCGCCGGCGTTGCGGGTGTCGATCTCCTCCTTGCGCTTGGCGTCCTCGGCGGCATACTGCTCTGCCTCCTTGACGGCCTTGTCGATCTCGTCCTTGGAGAGGTTCGTGGAGGCGGTGATGGTGATGTGCTGCTCCTTGCCGGTGCCCAGGTCCTTGGCGGAGACGTTCACGATGCCGTTGGCGTCGATGTCGCCGGGGCGATGCCGTCCAGGTGGAAGCGGCCGAGGCTCTTGTTGTAGGCGGCCATCTCGCGCTCGCCCTGCAGGACGTTCACCTCCACGCTGGTCTGGTTATCGGCCGCGGTGGAGAAGATCTGGCTCTTGCGGGTGGGGATGGTGGTGTTGCGCTCGATGAGCTTGGTGCAGACGCCGCCAAGAGTCTCGATGCCCAGGGACAGGGGGGTCACGTCGAGGAGCAGGATGCCCTCCACATCGCCGCCCAGGACGCCGCCCTGGATGGCCGCGCCCACGGCCACGCACTCGTCGGGGTTGATGCCCTTGAAGGGCTCCTTGCCGGTGAGGGCCTTGACCTTATCCTGCACGGCGGGGATGCGGGTGGAGCCGCCCACCAGCAGGACCTTGGAGAGCTGACCGGCGGAGAGGCCGGCGTCGGAGAGCGCCTGCTGCACGGGGCCGACGGTGGCGTCGACCAGGTGAGCGGTGAGCTCGTTGAACTTCGCCCGGCTGAGGGTCAGGTCCAGGTGCTTGGGACCGGTGGCGTCCGCGGTGATATAGGGGAGGTTGATCTGGGTGGTGGTCATGCCGGAGAGGTCGCACTTGGCCTTCTCGGCAGCCTCGCGCAGACGCTGCATGGCGACCTTGTCGGTGGAGAGGTCCACGCCGGTGTCCTTCTTGAACTCGGCCACCAGCCACTTGGTGACGCATTCGTCGAAGTCGTCGCCGCCCAGGCGGTTGTTGCCCGCGGTGGCCAGGACCTCGATGACGCCGTCGCCGATCTCCAGCACGGAGACGTCGAAGGTGCCGCCGCCCAGGTCATAGACCATGATCTTCTGGTCGGATTCCTTGTCGAGACCGTAGGCCAGCGCCGCGGCGGTGGGCTCGTTGATGATGCGCTTGACGTCGAGACCGGCGATCTTGCCGGCGTCCTTGGTAGCCTGGCGCTGGGAGTCGGTGAAGTAGGCGGGGACGGTGATGACCGCCTCGGTGACGGTGCCGCCCAGATAGGCCTCGGCGTCCTTCTTCAGCTTTGCCAGGACCATGGCGGAGATCTCCTGGGGGGAGTAGCTCTTGCCGTCCACGGTGACGCGGTAGCTGGAGCCCATCTCGCGCTTGATGGAGGAGATGGTGCG
>CAJOIC010000044.1:0-17208 GCA_905234625.1 uncultured Oscillospiraceae bacterium
CTTGCCGGTCAGGACGCCGGTCCACTCGTTCCGGAGCTTCTTGTACTGGCCGAAGAGATAGCCCACCTCACGGGCGCCCACGCCGATATCGCCGGCGGGAACGTCGGTGTCCGCGCCGATGTGGCGGAACAGCTCGTTCATGAAGCTCTGGCAGAAGCGCATGACCTCCGCGTCGCTCTTGCCCTTGGGGTCGAAGTCGGAGCCGCCCTTGCCGCCGCCCATGGGGAGGGTGGTCAGGGAGTTCTTGAAGATCTGCTCGAAGCCCAGGAACTTGATGACGGACAGGTTGACGGTGGGATGGAAGCGCAGGCCGCCCTTGTAGGGGCCGATGGCGGAGTTGTACTGCACGCGGTAGCCGCGGTTGACCTGGATCTTGCCGTTGTCGTCCACCCAGGGTACCCGGAACAGGATGGCCCGCTCGGGCTCCACCAGACGGCCGATCACGTCCTGCTCCTCATAACGGGGATCGGACTCGATGACGGGCTCCAGGGACTCCAGGACCTCCTCGACGGCCTGCAGGAACTCGGGCTCGTGGGCGTTGCGGGCCTTCAGCCCGTCCATTACGGAATTGAGATACGCATTCTTGATTGCCATTGTTTGCCTCTCCTTATAACAAATTTATTCTTTCAGCACATTAAATTAGTAAGCACGATGTGTATTATAATTTATTATTATGTGAGAATCAAGGCCTTCGACGCAAAATTCATTCGATTTTCTTAGTTTTGTGATTAGAAACAGAAATGTATCCATTTTGCCGACACGCCTTTATATATGTTTTATAATAGTTTCGGCTGATATCACGACCCGGACCCGCTTTGACTGCGGGCCCGGGTTTTATGGCTTCGGCATCATTTTCAAATTATAAAGTCGCCGGAGTAATATTTACGCCGCCTCCGCGGCCTTCATCATGTTCACCGCCAGGATGCCGTAACCCCGGGTGGGGTCCGCGGTGAGCACATGGGTGACGGCGCCCACCAGCTTTCCGTTCTGCAGGATGGGACTGCCGCTCATGCCCTGGACGATGCCTCCCGTCCGGGACAGGAGCTCCGGGTCCGTCACCTTCACGGTCAGGTCCCGGCCGCTGCCGGTCATGAAGCCCGCCCGGGCGATCTCCACCCGGTACTCCCGGACCTCCTGTCCGGCAATGCAGGCCAGGATGGTGGCCTCGCCGTTTTCCACCTCGTCGGGCGCCGCCACGGGAACGGCCTCCCGCAGCGCAAAGGGCCGCTGCAGGAGTCTGCCGAAGATGCCGCAGTCCGTGTTTTTCAGGATGACGCCGGTCTCCTCCGCCGCGGAGAAGCTGCCGGACAGCTCCCCGGGAGACCCGGGCCGTCCCGGCGTCACGTCCACGATGGCGGCGGGACTCACGGCGCCTCCCGCCGCGGGCAGCAGCGCCCCGCTCTCCAGGTCGTTCACCCCATGGCCCAGCGCGCCGAAGCCGCCGTCCTCCGGGTCCACGTAGGTGACCGTCCCGATGCCGGTGACCCCGTCCCGGAGCCAAAGCCCCAGCCGCGGACCCTCGTCCGCCTCCCGCACAGGCGCCACGGTCATGCTCATTTCCCGTCCGTTCCGTGTCACCGTCAGCTCCGCGCTGTCCTCCTCCAGGGCGCCCAGGAGCTCCGCCAGCTCCTCCGCGTGCTCCACCGGCTCGCCGTTCACCGCCGTGATGACGTCTCCGGCCCGGACGCCCGCCTCCTGCGCCGGTGACGCCGGACCGTCCTCCGTGTCCACGGTGCCCGTCCCCGCCACCAGGACGCCCTCCACCTCCAGGCGGATGCCCACCGGCTCCCCCACCGGGATCAGGCGGTCGCTGGCCAGCGCCCGCCCCGTCAGGAGCGCGCACAGCCATACCGCCGCAGCGACTCGCCCCAGACGTCTATATGCATTTTTTCCCATGCTCATACCCCCATTCGCGTTTGCGCCATTACAGTATGCGACATGCGCTCCCGCGAAACCCCGCAAAATTTTCTCTCCGTTTCCACCGGCGGCGGAGTCGGGCGCTCCGACGCGGCTTACGGCGGTTTTTCCAGTTTTTATGTGTTTTCGCGGCGTATCTCACTATTTATTAATGCGGCAATTAAATATTCTCAAAGGAAGCCGCATGAATAAAAATTGATTCAAAGCCGCCTTGCTCGCCGCAAATGCGGCAACCGCAAGGCATGGCATTTATTACTCCGGCAACACCGACATAGTGCACAATTTGCGGTTATTATGTTGCCGTAGTAATAATATGTCCTGGGCGGATGAAAAAACGTTTTACAATTTTTGCGCAAAAAGATCCCGCTCATCGTGATGACGAGCGGGGATTTTTGGTTTTTTGCGGCGTCAGGCGGCGGGGATGTTCTTCTTCCGGTTCACGACGGTCTGGAAGAGGAAGATCAGCGCCAGGACCGCGATGCCCACGATGTCCGTCCAGGTGCTGGGGACCAGCAGCAGCAGACCCGCGGCCAGGGACACGATCCGCAGGGGCCAGGCAAGGGCGCCCCGGAAGTAGCCCTCCAGGCCCATGCCCAGCATCAGGATGCCCACGATGGAGGTGACGACCACCTGGACGATCTGGAGCGCCGAGGCATCCACCAGCAGCATCACGGGGTTCATGGCGAAGATATAGGGCACCACGAAGGCCGCGATGGCCAGCTTCGTGGCGTTGAGGGCGGTCTTCATGGGCGGCGCCTTGGCGATGGCCGAGCCGGCATAGGCCGCCAGCGCCACCGGCGGGGTGATGTCCGCCACGATGCCGAAGTAGAAGACGAAGAAATGCGCCGCGATGGCGGGGATGCCGATGGCCTCGCTCATAAGGATGGGAGCGCAGGTGGAGGCCATGATGCAGTAGTTTGCCGTGGTGGGAACGCCCATGCCCAGGACGATGCAGCACAGCATGGTGAAGAACAGAGCGATGAAGGCGTGTCCGCCGGAGACGGCGACCACCGCGCTGATGAGCTTGGAGGCAAGGCCCGTGGAGGTGATGCAGCCGGCCACGAGGCCCGCCATGGCGCAGGCCACAGCCACGGTGACGGAGCTCTTCGCGCCGGCCTCCAGGGCGTCCACGAACTTCCCGAAGGTCAGGTTATCGGTCTTGTCCTCGCTCTTGGTGACCTTGGTGACGACGTTGTTCACAAGGCCCACGGCGATGGTGACGATGATGGCCACGGCGGCGGAGAACTGCATGGTGCGGGTGCCGGAGGCCACCAGCCACACCAGCACGACGAGGGGCAGCAGCAGATACACCCGGGGCAGCAGCTTCAGGAACTTCGGCAGCTGCTCCTTGGGGATGCCCTTGAGCCCGAGACGCTTGGCCTCCAGGTGGACGACGATGAAGATGCCGGAGAAATACAGCACCGCCGGCAGGATGGCCTTCAGGGCCACCTGGCCGTAGGGGATGCCCATGTACTCCGCCATCAGGAACGCCGCCGCGCCCATGATGGGGGGCATGATCTGACCGCCGGTGGAGGCCGCGGCCTCCACGGCGCCGGCGAACTCGCCCTTGTAGCCCGTCTTCTTCATCATGGGGATGGTGACGGAGCCGGTGGTGACGGTGTTGCCCACGGAGGAGCCGGACACCATGCCGCACAGGGCGGAGGAGATGACGGCCGAAAAGCGGCCCACCAGGGCGTTGGCGAGGCTTATGAAGAACTGGGATATGCCTGTTCGCTCCAGGAACGCGCCGAAGATGATGAACACCACGATGTACTTGGCGCAGACGTTGATGGGGGTGTTCATGAGGCCGGCGGTGGTATAGAACAGGTCATAGATGACCTTGCCGAAGCGGACGTTTGCGAAGGTATAGACCATCAGCGCGCCGACCACGCACAGGATGGGGATGCCCACGCACCGGCGGCACAGCTCCATAAAAGCCAGGATGCCCACCACGGCCATGACGACCATCTTCGGGTCCTGGGTGACGCGGGTGGCGAGCTTTATGATGCTCGTGGCGTTGGCCGCGAAATAGAAAAAGGGGATCGCGCCGACCACCATGATGACGATGTCATACCAGGGGATGTAGTTTCCCCGGGCGACGCCCTTTTTGATGGGGTAGTGCAGATAGCCCAGCACCAGGACGCACCCCAGGAAGATGTTCAGCCGCTCCTCGGGCATCATGGTGGAAAACAGCGTCACATAGATGCAGTACAGCGAGAAGACGGCGGCAAGATACCGCATGATCTGCCGGGGGACCCCCTCCCAGAGGCGGGTATTGGACTCCCGGTCGTACTTCTTCATGACCGCTTCCACATCGGCGGCGGAACCTGTCTCCGTATCGGCGGCCGCATTCACGTCCGGCGTAAGCTCCGGTTCGGGAGCTTTTTTCTTCTCCTTAGCCATAGCAGTCTCCTTTCTTCTTCGGGATGGATTATGCCGTTTTTCCATCAAAAGTCAGGCATTTTGATCCAAAAGCGGCGTAGTCCGAAAGAACACGGGGACCCGCATCCCTGGCGGGATGCGGGTCAGCGTTCAAACCGCAGGCAAAATCACTTGACGGGGACGTCGATGCCCTTGTCAGCGAAGTAGGCGGCGGCGCCGGGATGATAGGGCACGTCGGTGACGGAGGTAGCGAACTCAAGGCTGACCTCCTTGGCCTTGTCGTGACCCAGGTTATCCAGGTTCTCAAACACGCCGTACAGGAAGTTGTACACGTCGGCGTCGGACACATCGTCACGGGCGATGATGACGGCGCCCACGGCCACGGTGGTGGCATCCTCGGGCATGCCGTAGGTGTCGGCGGAGATGGTGTACTCGGTGTAGTAGGGGCTCAGAGCGACCAGCTCGGCGATGTGCTCGGCATCAAGGCTGACGAGATACACGTCGTTGGTGGCGGCGAGAGAGGTGACGGCGTTGGTGGGAGCGCCGGCCACGATGAAGGCGGCGTCGATCTGACCGTCCTGCAGGGCCTCGACGGAATCGCCGAAGTTCTGGTAGGTGGGGTTGATATCCTCCTCGGTCAGGCCGTAAACGCCGAGGATGTCGATGGCGTTGAAGTACACGCCGGAGCCGGCGGCGCCGATGGAGACGTTCTTGCCCTCCAGGTCAGAGACGGACTGGATGTCGGGATTCAGGGTGACGATCTGGACCTGCTCCATGTACATGGCGGCGACGGTGGAGAAGTTCTCCACAGCGCCGGTCTCCTCGAACAGGCGGGTGCCGGCATAACCGTAAGCCATGACGTCGGACTGGACGAAGCCCAGCTCCGCGTCGCCCATCTCCAGAGCCTCGATATTGGCCTTGGAGCCGCCGGAGGTGATGGCGGTGACGGAGGTGCTGGTGACCTCGGAGACCTTCTGGGCCATGACGCCGCCGAAGGCATAGTAGGTGCCGGTGTCGCTGCCGGTGCTGAGGTTCAGGCTGGTGCCGCCGTCCTTGGGAGCCAGCTCGCCGGCGGGCTCGGCCGCGGGAGCCTCCTCAGCGGGAGCCTCGTCAGCGGCGGGGGCGGGAGCGGCCTCGGCGGGAGCCGCGGCAGCCAGGGCTTCCACCTGCTCCTGCAGGGCCTGGACGGTGGTGAGGATCTCGTCGAGAGCGGCGGTATCCACATTGCTGCCACAGGCGCTCAGGGCGAGCACCATCATGACGGCCAGCGCGAGTGCGATCAGTTTTTTCATGATTGTCCTCCAGTATTTGCATTTTTTCGTTTGCAATGTTGCACGATGCACACATTATATTCATTTTAAAGCAAATTGGCAAGGGGAATTATGAAATTCCTGTATGAAAAAATTTCAGATCCGCACATTATACGGATGCCCGGAGGGTCCCGCGCCGGTTTTTCGGCATTATTTACAACACTTATAACGGGTATAACGGGACCGCTCCGGGACCCCGGCCGCGCTTCGATTTTCCTTGACTATCAAATCCCCCGTGATTACAATTATACATAAGAAAGGCGGAAGGCTATGAACAGTATCACCAACGCCCTGAAGGGCATCGCCGAGCACCCGGGGGCCCGGGGCGTCCTGGTGGAGATCACCGCCACAGACGGCTCGACCCCCCGCTGCCGCGGCGCCCAGATGCTCCTGGGGCCGGACGGTAATTTCTCCGGCACCGTGGGAGGCGGCGGTCTTGAATATCACGCCGAGGAGGAGGCCCGGAGGGTCATGGAGACGGGCGTCCCCTCCCAAAAGCGCTATTCCCTGGGGAATGCCCCCGGAGAGGCCACCGGCGCCATCTGCGGCGGGACCGTGACCGTGGACTTCACCCCCATCGGTCCGGAGGAGGCCCGGCGGCTCCTGCGGGACGCGCCGCGCCCGCCCCGGGTGCTTCTGTACGGCGCGGGCCACGTGGGCAAGGCTCTTGCGGACGCCCTGCACCTGCTGGGCATGGACGCGGTGGTCACGGACGAGCGGGCGGAGCTCCTGACGGAGGAGCGCTTTCCCCACGCGGAGCGGCGCGTCCTCCCGGAGGCGGAGGCCCCCGTGGACGCATGTCCGGAGGACATGGTGGCCATCATGACCCACAACCACGCAAACGACTATACCCTGACCCTGCGGGCCCTGCGCTCCCCCGCCCGGTATGTTGGCCTCATCGGCAGCCGGAAAAAGGTCGCCCTCTTCCGCGCCCGGCTGGAGGCGGACGGCATCGACCCCGCGGAGCTCGACGCCCGGCTCCACAGCCCCATCGGCCTGCCCATCGGCGCGGAGACCCCTGAGGAGATCGCCGTGTCCATCGCGGCGGAGCTCATCCGATTCCTGCATGAAACATAAAACCTTCCCGGCAAGTACCGGGAAGGCTTTTTCATTTACTGCTTCAGGAGCTTTTTGTCGAAGATCTCCTTGATCCGGCCGCGGTAGCACAGCAGCGGTCCGGCAATGGCGCCGACGCCCGCCTGAAGGATCTCATAGGGCAGCTTCACGACCGCGTACTGGGGCGTGGCGTACACATACGCCCGGCCCAGAGTGTAGCCGATCACCATGATGACCGCCCCCAGGGCTGCCCCCGCCGCAGCCCCCGTCCAGGGCTTCCTGCCGCGGATATGCCGCACGCACAGGGAGATGACCACCGCCTGGAGCCCGTGGGTCGCCAGGGAGACGAACATGGGCGCGGGGTAGAACAGCAGATCGCCCACGAAGGAGCCGACGCCCCCCACCAAGAAGGCCGACAGGGGGTCCAGCAGGATCGCCGCAAGGCAGATCACCACGTCGCAAAGATAAAAATGCCCGCCGGGCACCGGGATGCCGAAGGAGCTCATGGCCACGTTCATAGCCATGAACAGCGCTGTGGTCGTGATCCACAGGGGCGAATATCGGGAAAAGGCTTTTGAGGAAGTCATGATCTTTCCTCCTTTACTCTAGGGGTCGGATATAGTATAATCATTTTTGGTATTATTTAAATAACCAAACAAGGAGTTTTTTATATAACCAGATGGACCGGAGCATGAACAAGACCGCCGCTGTCTACCAGCGGATCAAGGGGGATATCCTGGCGGGTGTCTTCCCCCCGGGGGCGCGTCTGCCCTCCAAGCGCGCCATGGCGGATCAGATGGGCGTCAGCGTCATCACGGTGGAGAACGCCTACCGCCAGCTCATCGACGAGGGCTATGCCTGCGCCCGGGAGCGCAGCGGCACCTTCGTCCAGCGCATCGACGGACTGGCTCCCCCGGCGTCGGATCACCCGCCCCTGCGCTTTCTGCCGGAGGAGGGGCCGGACCCCGAGGCGGAGGACCCCTATTTCCCCTATTCCGTGTGGTTCCGGACCCTGCGGCGGGTCATGAGCGAATACGGCCCCCGGCTGGTGGAGCGCTCTCCCGGCATGGGCTGCGCCCGGCTGCGCAACGCCATCGCTGCGTACCTTATGCGCTACCGGGGGATGTACGCGCCGCCGGAGCGGATCGTGGTAGGCTCCGGCTCGGAGCAGCTGTACGAATCCGTGGTGCGCATGCTGGGCACCCAGCGGATCTACGGTATCGAGCGCCCCTCCTACCGGCAGATCGAGGCGGTGTACGCCGGGTCCGGCGCTCTGATCGACCACCTGGAGCTGGGGCCCGAGGGCATCGTCACCGAGGCCCTGGACGCCACGGAGGCGGACGTCCTCCACGTCACCCCCTTCCACAGCTGGCCCACCGGCGCCACCGCTCCCGCCGCCAAGCGCTACGAGTATCTGGCCTGGGCCCGGAAAAAGCCCGGCCGCTGCATCGTGGAGGACGATTTCGACAGCGAGTTCTTCCAGCCCGGAAAGCCCCTGGAGACCCTGTATTCCATGGACCGGGAGGGCAGCGTCATCTATATCAACACCTTCTCCCGGAGCCTGGCGCCCTCCATGCGCCTGGGATATATGATCGTGCCGGAGCGGTATATGCCTCTGTACGAGGAGAAGCTGGGGCGGTATTCCTGCACGGTGCCGCTGCTGGAGCAGTACGCCCTGGCGGAGTTCATTGCGGACGGCAGCTTCGAGCAGCATCTGAACCGGAAGCGCCGCCGTCTGGCGGAGTCCCGGGACCCCTGAACAGCCCGCCACCCTGTCGAAGGACGTCGAAAACGACGCCCCTTCGACATTCTTTGTCGAAGGTGGTCGAATTATGTCAACAAAAAGTCCCGCTGTTCCGGTGGATTTCTGTTGCAAAGGGCAAGAGGGTATGATAAATTGTAAAAGCAGATAAAACGGAGTGAAAGAAAGAGAGAAGGACCGCCCCGTTGACTAACACAGGGAGGAAAACATTATGGAAACTTCTATCCGGATCCTCATCGCCGACGCGAACGAGGATTTCCGCTCCATGCTCGCCGAGCTCATCCGCGCCGAGGAGGACATGCTGGTGGTGGGGACCGCCGGAGACGGTCAGGAGGCGCTGGCGCTGGCGGCCAGTCTCAGTCCGGACGTACTCATCACGGACCTGGTCCTGCCCCGGCTCGACGGCGTGGGCCTTCTGAACGCGCTGGCCGCCCGGGCCGACGCTCCCGCGGCGCTGGTGCTCTCGGGCTTTTTCAACGACCGGGTGCTGGCCGCCTGCGCCGAGGCGGGCGCATACTATTTTATGCCGAAGCCCTGCGACGTGCCCGCGCTCCTGAGCCATATCCGCCAGGTGGCCGCCGAGCATGACAGGTCCGCCGCTCCCGGGTCCCAGGGCGTTCCCATCGCTCCCGCCGTCCGGGAGCCCAGCCTGGAGGCCGTGGTCACAGATATCATCCACGAGATCGGCGTCCCCGCCCACATCAAGGGCTATCAGTACCTCCGGGAGGCCATCATCCTCACCGTCAACGACATGGACGCCATCAACGCCGTCACGAAGGTCCTCTATCCCGCCGTGGCGAAGAAGTTCGGCACCACCCCCAGCCGCGTGGAGCGCGCCATCCGCCACGCCATCGAGGTGGCCTGGGACCGGGGCGACCTGGAGACCCTCCAGCGCTTCTTCGGCTATACCGTGTCGAACATCAAGGGCAAGCCCACGAATTCGGAGTTCATCGCCATGATCGCGGACAGCCTGACCCTTCGCCGGAAGGACAAGCAGGCGTAAGACAGCCGATAGAAGAACACCCCAGCGAGATCACTTGATTTCGCCGGGGTGTTCTTCTGCCAAGCATAAAATGATTGCGCTGCCAACTTCAATATGGTAAAATCATCTTGCGACACAAATTTCATATTTCTGTTCATTTGGCAAAGCCTAAAGACTGCGTTTCCTTGGCAAAAACGCAGTCTCCACTTGGCAGTCTTTGGGCTTGTCATGAAATTTGTGTCGCAGCAAATGGGGCCATGCGTTTTTCGTGCGTGGTTCCGTTTGGGGCCACGCACTTTTTCATAGAAAGGGGTATGTTCGGGATGAAGTTCTATCGAGTTTTCAGCATTCTTTTGATCCTTGCGTTTTGCCTCAGTCTCTCCTGCGCAGCGCTTGCCAGCGGTGAGACCGCAGAGGAAGCCATCATGGAAGAACCCATGGAAGAGGTTGACGCCGCACCTATAGCAGTGACCGCAGAGGAGCCTGAGGTTATCCCCGTACCTGAAGCCGTCCCGGAAGCTGCGGAGGAGAAGCCCATCGAGGGAACCACCGAAGACGCAGCGCCCACGCCCGACGGCTCGTCCATCGTGGATTCCGGCACTTGCGGCGACGGCTTGACTTGGGAACTAGGATCCAACGGCCTTCTCAATATTACTGGAACTGGTAGAATGACATCATCCCCATGGTCAGAATGGGATTATCAGTATAAAAAAACAATCACAAAGGTTACCATTGGTGATGAAGTACTGAATATACCTGAATCAGCGTTCGCTTCGTGCGAAAACCTGGTTTCTGTTGCAATAGGAAATAACGTTAAAAGCATAGGCGTAGGTGCATTTTTTCGCTGTGAAGGGCTGAATGTGATAGTCATTCCAGACAACGTAACAAGCATTGGAACTGAAGCATTCTCGGGGTGCACAAGTCTGGAAAGCATTTCCGTATCCTCTGAAAACAAGATGTTTGCATCGGTAGATGGCGTTTTATTTAACAAGAATATGACTAAACTATGCGCTTATCCAGGCGGAAAAGCAGGAGCATATTCAATCCCAGCTGGGATTACGAGCATAGAATCGTTAGCTTTCAGCAACTGTATTAGTCTTACCGACATTACTATTCCGGCTGGTGTCAGAAACATCAGCGAGTATGTGTTTTATGACTGCACAAATCTAACAACAGTAATTATTCCGGATGGCGTAACTAGTATTTCATATGCGGCATTTTCCGGATGCAGCAGTCTAACATCAATCACTATTCCTAAAAGCGTTACTCAAATCTCGTATGACGCATTTGATGACTGTTGGGCCATCAACAATATTTACTACACCGGCTCAGAAGAGCAATGGGATTTAATAGATTTCAGTACCGGCAACGAGCCCCTCATTACCGCTACCATCCACTTCAACACGACCCCTGTCCCTCCGACGACAGATACAGAGCCTACCACCCAGCCCGATGATCCCACCGAGCAGTCGCAGCCAACGCCAGTCACCGACACACACATCCCCGGTGACGTGAATGGTGATGGAGTGATTAATGTTGGTGACCTTATACGCCTAATGAGATATCTCACCGGTGTGGATGTAGAACTTCATTGATCTTCAAAGCCCAGTCCTTCATAGAGGGATTGGGCTTTTTGATGCGTTGATACTTACTGCATTCCCGAGTATCCCCCCACCTTGACATCCCCCCGCTCCGTGATAGAATAAAAGTATAGACGAACACGAAAAGCGGGGATGGAACGTGAAGAATAAACGCATTTTCTGTCTGCTCCTGGCGCTGGCGCTGTGCGCGGGGCTCTGGGGGCAGGGGGCGTTGGCCGCGGAGACGCCGGAGGCGGAGGAGCCCGCCGCGACGGCCGCCGCCGAAACGGATGCGCCCAACGAGACCGCGCAGGAGGCGTCCGCCGACATGGAGGAGGCCGCCGAACCGGAGGACACCGCGCCGGAGGAGCTGTCCGACCCGGAGGAAGCGCCGCTCCCGGAGGAAGCATCGGCTGAGGCCTCCGTCGAGGCCGACGCCGCCTCGGACGAGCCCGAGCTCCCGGCGGAGGACGAAGAGCCGCCGCAGCTGGACGGCGCCTCGGTGAGCAACGCCTTCCCCTTCGGGGACGTGAGCTCCGGCGCGTGGTACTATACCTCCGTGCGCTACGCGTATTACATGAAGCTCATGAACGGCGTCGGCTCCAATGCCTTCCAGCCGGACGGGACCACCACCCGGGCCATGGTGGTGACGGTCCTATGGCGCATGGCGGGTTCCCCCGCCCCCACCCAGGTCAGCGGCTTCACCGACCTCACCCAGGCCTGGTACCGGGACGCGGTGGCCTGGGCCCAGGAGAAGGGCATCGCCAACGGCATCACCGCCGAGACCTTCGGTCCGGACCGGGCCGTGACCCGCGAGCAGACCGCCGCCTTCGTGGCCAGGTACGCCGCCATCATCCGAGGCGCGGACACCGGCAGCGGCGCCGACCTGAGCTCCTTCCCCGACGGGGGGAACGTCTCGTCCTACGCCCGGGGCGCCCTGGCCTGGGCCGTGTCCTCCGGCATCATCACCGGCACCACCAGCGGCGGCAGCGTGCTCCTGGACCCCAGGGGCAGCGCCACCCGCGCCCAGATCGCCACCATCCTCATGCGGTTCTGCAAGAAGCTGCCGGACACCTCCGGGGACACCTCCAGCCTCGCCTATATCATCGGCCACACCGAAACGGCGGAGCGAACGAACCAGATCATCGCCGTGGTAGACCACAGCCTGACCTTGTGGGAGCGGGGCGCGAGCGGCGCCTGGACCCAGACCGTGGACGCCTACGCGGGCTACGGCTACAACGGCCTCAAGGCCGACCGCCGGGAGGGGGACGGCACCACTCCCATCGGCGCCTTCCCGCTGCTGTACGCCTTCGGCCGGGACGCCGATCCCGGCACGGACATGACCTACCGCCGCATCACGTCCAACTCTTACTTTTCCGGCGCCTCCGACAGTACCTACAACACCTGGGTGGAGAGCAGCCGCGCCGTCACCGGCGAGCATCTGGCGGACTACGCGAACCTGCAGTACCGCTGGGCCATGGTCATCGGCTTCAACACCGACCCCGTGGTGATCGGCCGGGGCAGCGCCATCTTCCTGCACTGCAAGGGCAATTCCTGGAATACCGCCGGCTGCGTCAGCGTGGAGCAGTCCGTCATGCTGGACCTGCTGGACCGGGTGAACGACGGCGCCTGGATCATCATCGTCAAGTCCCGGCAGGACCTGAAAAACTACTGATTATCAAACAAAAGACGAGCCCCTCTCCCGCGGGAGAGGGGCTCGTGTCATGCGTCATATGTTCAGGTATTGAAGAAGCTGTCGAAGAAATCGTCGTCCGCCAGGATGTTCCTGGGAACGCGGCGCTTGGGCTCCTCCGTGGCGGGCTCGGCCGCGGGAGCCTCCTCCGCTGCGGCTGCATCGTCGTCGAAGGCGTCGCTCTTCTTCGCGGCCTGGGCAAAGGACACCACGCCGTCGGGGAGCTCGTCCTCATAGGGCTCCTCGTCCGGGATGGAAGGCTCCTCCAGGGCGGCGGGCTCGGACTCCGCGGGGAAGAATTCCACGCCGGGGTCCCGGTCCCGCTCCTCCGGGAAGGTGAGGAACTGGGCCTCCTCCTCGGCCCGGCGGGCGGCGCGCTCCTTCTTCGCCCTGCGCATGCTGCTCAGATGGCGCACGCGCTGGACGAAGTAGAACGCGATGAGCAGAAGATACGCCGCCAGCAGGATGATGAGGATGGTGACGATCTTGCGGACCATATCCGCCTGGAACAGCTCGTTGAGCTCGGATTTGATATAGTCGATCCGGGACATGGCCACCGTGGAGGAGGCCACCAGCATGGAGGTGCCGAACGAACGGACCACGTTCTTGCTGTCGTCCAGCTCCACGACGGTGATCTCGCCCAGGACCTCGCCGGCGTTGACGGGGGCCTCCAGCTTCTCGCCCTCCTGCTCGTGGTAGAGGACGTATTCATAGCTGACCCGGGAGATATCGTAATCCTTCGGCAGGATGACGGACACGGCGTCCTCCGCCCGGACGTCCACGGTATCGGAGGTACCGGTGTGGACCGGGACGGTGACGATGGTCCTGGCGGAGCTGAGGACCTGACGGAGCTCGTAATTGTCGTACATCCAGTTCAGGATGGCGACGGTGTCCCGGAAATGGTCCTCGGGCTCCGGACCGCCCATCACCACGCAGATGACGTCGATACCGTCCTTCTCCGCCGCCGAGACGAGGCAGTACCCCGCGGCGCTGGTATAGCCGGTCTTGACGCCGTAGGCACCGGAGAAATAGTACTCGCTGTCGCTGTTCATCAGCTGGTTGGTGTTCACCAGCTCCCGCTCGTCCGTGACGTTCGTCTCGGGCACGGTGTATCTGTAGGTGCCGCAGATCTGCTTGAACAGGGGATGGCTCATGGCCTCCCGGGCGATGATGGCAAAGTCGGCGGCCGTGGAATAGTGGTCGGAGTCCTCCAGGCCGTTGGCGTTGGCGAAGTGGGTCCCTGTGCAGCCCAGCTCCGCCGCCCGGTCGTTCATATCGTCCACGAAGCCATACACCGTGCCGGCCAAATACTCGCCCAGCATGTTGCAGGCCTCGTTGGCGGAGACCAGCATGGCGCAGTAGAGGAGGCTCTCCACAGACACGGTCTCTCCCACGGTGATGCGGGGATTGGCGCCGGTACTGTCGTCGTCCAGGTTATAGGAGCTGTTCTCCGAGGCGGTGACATTGTCGGTGAGGCTGATCTCTCCCCGCTCGATGGCCTCCACTGCCATGAGCACCGTCATGATCTTGGTGGTGCTGGCAGGCTCGATCCGCTGGGAGGCGTTCTTCTCGAAATATACCTCGCCGGAGTCCGCGTCCACCAGGATCGCCGCCGCCGCGCCGATCTCCGGCTCGGACACAGCCAGGGCGGATACGGGCAGAAGGGACGCCGCCAGGACCAATATGAGCACGAGGGAAAGTATCTTGAATTTTTTCATGTCATTCTCCGGGAAAGTATGGTATGATAATTGTGTACGGCGGCGGACCGCCATAGGGATGTCCGAACGATATCCTATTATATGAAAAATCCGCCGGAAAATCAACTTATATTTCTTTTAAGGCCATGACAAAAGGAAAACAGCGCCGCGCCGCGCTCCTGCTGGGCGCGGTCACTCTCCTCCTGGCGGCGGCCGCGGGACGGCTGCTGCTGACGCCGGACCCGCCCGAGACGCCCATCCCCCTGCCGATGGCGGAGAGAAGCGCCGGAGAGGACGCCTTCCGCCTGGATCTGAACGACGCCGCGGCGGAGGAGCTGGAGTGCCTGCCGGGGATCGGCCCCGTGCTGGCGGAGAGCATCCTGACCCGCCGGCAGGAGCTGGGCTCCTTCCGGACGCGGGAGGACATCCTGTCCGTCCCCGGCATCGGCGAGGCCGTGTATGAGAAGATCGAACCTTTTATCACCTACTGACATGAGGAAAGCACAATGAAGATCCTGGTCGTTGACGACGAAGAGCTCCTGGTCAAGGGCATCAAATTCAATCTGGAGAACGAGGGCTACGAGGTGGACGCCTGCTACGACGGGCAGACCGCCGTGGACATGGCCGCCGCCACCCAGTACAGCCTCATCATCCTGGACCTGATGATGCCGAAGCTGGACGGCCTGTCCGCCTGCATGAAGATCCGGGAGACCTCCACCGTGCCCATCATCATGCTCACCGCCAAGAGCGAGGACACCGACAAGCTCATCGGCTTCGAGTACGGCGCGGACGATTATATCACGAAGCCCTTCAACATCCTGGAGCTGAAAGCCCGGGTCCGGGCTCTGCTGCGCCGCAGCGGGATGCAGTCTGGGACCCAGGGCGTCTCCGCCGGGCGGATCAGCCACGGCTTCGTCACCATCGACACCGAGCGCCGCATCGCGGAGGTGGACGGCCGGGTCATCGACCTGACCGTAAAGGAATTCGACCTGGTGGAGCTGCTCATGAGAAACCCCGGCAAGGTATATTCCCGGGAGAACCTGCTGGATATCGTCTGGGGCTACGACTACCAGGGCGATATCCGCACCGTGGACGTGCATATCCGCCGCCTGCGGGAAAAGCTGGAGCGCAATCCGGCCGCGCCGGAGTGCATCATCACAAAATGGGGCGTGGGTTATTATTTCAAAGACTGAACGACGCAACCGGACCAAAAAGCGCCGCGGCAGCGTTCGGACCAAGATCGCGGCCACCTTCGCCCTGTTCACCGCGCTGCTGCTGCTCATACTGAACGTATATCCCGTCCTGGTCACCAGGGACATGGTCATCGACACGAAAAAAGGCGCCATGCAGTCCCAGGGCCTGGTCATCTCCAGCTCCCTGTCCGCGCTGGACAGCCTCACCGGCGAGGCCGTGGCGCAGGTCATGGAGCTTCTCGACGTGACCCCCATGACCAGGATGATCATCACCGATCCCGGCGGCCTCATCCTCTACGATACCTCGGAGGACAACGACGCCGCGGGGCGTTATGCCCTTCTGCCGGAGCTGCGGGTGGCCCTGGAGGGCCGTTCGGTCTTCCGCTGCGGCT
This sequence comes from uncultured Oscillospiraceae bacterium, assembly GCA_905234625.1. Classification (GTDB taxonomy): domain Bacteria; phylum Bacillota; class Clostridia; order Oscillospirales; family Oscillospiraceae; genus CAJOIG01. Next base: position 15,965 of record CAJOIC010000044.1, read on the forward strand.
ACGCCGGGGGCGAGTTCGTCAGCCGATACGCGGCGCCGGTGGTCTCCGGCGGGGCCGTCCTGGGTGCGGTCTACCTCTACGAGCACGACACGGAGCAGGGAGACATCATCCACGGCCTCCAGCGGAATCTGCGCACTATGTCCTTCGCCTTCGGCGGCGTGGGCCTCGTGGTCGTCTTCGTCATCGCCACCACCCTCACCATGCGCATCAAGAAGCTGGCCGCCGCCGTGGGCGTGGTCAGCTCCGGGGACTACGCCTACCGGCTGAACGTGCGGGGCAACGATGAGATCGCCGAGCTTTCGGATGAATTCAACGACCTTACCGGACGCCTGGAGAGCACCGAGGAGGCCCGCCGGCGTTTCGTGTCCGACGCCTCCCACGAGCTGCGCACGCCTCTGGCCGCCATCCGCCTCCTGTCCGACAGTATCACCCAGTCGGACAATATGGACGGCGGCACCATGCGGGAATTCGCCACGGACATCGGCAGCGAGGCCGAGCGCCTCCAGCGTATCACGGAAAAGCTCATGAACCTGACGAAGCTGGACGCGGGCGTCACCAAGCGCCAGCGGGAGCCGGCGGACATGAAGCAGGTGGTCCGGCGCACCCTCCACCTGCTGGAGCCCCTGGCGGCGGAGCAGGACGTGACCATCGAGACGGAGCTGGCCGAGGACGGCGAATGCGTGGTCCTGGCCTCCGCGGACGACCTCTACCAGATCATCTTCAACCTCACGGAAAACGGCATCAAGTACAACGTCCCCGGCGGCACCGTCACCCTGTCCCTCCGGCGGGAGGGGAAGAACGCCGTCCTCACCGTCTCCGATACCGGCATCGGCATCCCGGAGGCGGACCTGGGCAGCATCTTCGACCGGTTCTACCGGGTGGATAAGGCCCGCTCCCGGGCCTCCGGCGGCAGCGGCCTGGGCCTCGCCATCGTGCACGACGCGGTCCTGGCAAACGACGGGACCATCCAGGTGGCCCGGCGGGAGGAGGGAGGCACCTCCTTCACCGTCACCTTCCCCATCACCAAGCGGAGGAGGGAGAAGCAGCCATGAAGAAACCCGCGATCCTCTCCCTTGTCCTGGCGGCGCTCCTGCTTTTGAGCGGCTGCGCGGCCCCCGCCTTCCTGGCCCGGCTCCTCCCGGGGGACGCGGCGGAGAGCGCCGACGGTCTCGTGATCTACCGGGCCGCCTCCGATCCCGCGGAGGGCGGAGACCTCATGCGCGCGGAGCCCTACACCGGCGCGG
>CAJOIC010000044.1:17230-23410 GCA_905234625.1 uncultured Oscillospiraceae bacterium
CCCCCGCCGATCCCGCGGCTGCCGCCCTGCCCCCCGGCGTGACCGTGGAGGGCTGGACCCTGGAAAACGGCGTGGTGATCCTGGAGCTGTCTCCGGCCTTCCTGGACGCCTCCGACGTGGCCCGGACGGTCTCCGCCTTCTGCGCGGCCATGACCCTCTGCCAGCTGGACGAGGTGGACGCCGTCACCGTCTCCGCGGCAGATCAGACCCTGTTCACCGGCCTCATGCCGGAGGACGCCTTCCTGGACGACGCGGAGGACGACCCCTACATCCGCCAGCTGCGGCTGTACTTCCCCGACACGGAGGGGCGCTGGCTCATCAGCGAATACCACAGCCTCACCCTGGACGAGGACACCTCCCCGGAGCGGTACGTCATTGAGGAGCTGCTGCGGGGCCCCAACAGCGCCGAGCTCACCTCCGTCATCCCCGCGGGCACCGCGCTCCTGTCCTGCGTCACGTCGGACGGTGTGTGCACCGTGGATCTGTCCCGGGAGTTCTATGACAACCGGCCCCGCACCGCCCTGGGAGAGCGGCTGGTCCTCTATGCCGTGGTGGATTCCCTGACGGCTCTCTCCGGCGTGGACAGCGTATACTTCCTGGTGGAGGGCCAGCCGGTGGACACCTACGTCTACCGGTCCCTGGCCCAGCCCCTGGAGCGGTACGACGCGCCTCTGGGTCCCGTGTCCGCCCCCAAGGGCGAGCTGGACGCCGACCTCTACCTCCCCGTGCCCGGTCTTTCCGGGATCGCCGCCCTGCCCTTCCGTGTCGGCGGCGCGGACTATGCCTCCGACACGGAGGCGGTCCTCACCGCTCTCATGAACGCGGCGGAGCCGGGCTATCCCGCCATCTTCGCCGGCAGCGGCTCCGTGCTGGGGGTCGTCACCCAGGGCACCATGTGCACGGTGGACCTGCCGGAGAGCTTTTTCGTATCCCTGCCCGAGGACGCCCGGTCCGTCGCCGTGGAGTCCATCGCGGCAACTATATGCGCCTTGCCGGACATCGCCGCCGTCCGCTTCACCGTGGGCGGGAGCGACGCCGTGTTCGACGGCGTGGACTGGTCCGGTCCCTGGCGCGAATTTGAAGAAATCGAGGTTCGATAACATGTCACGCATTCCCCAGATCCAGGCAAAGCTGGGCGACCTGGACGCCCTTCTTCTCACCGACCCCATCTCCATCCGCTATGCCTCCGGCTTTTTCATCACCGACGGCGCCGCCGTCGTGGCGAAGTCCGGAGCCTGGCTCGTGACGGACAGCCGCTACATCGAGGCCGCCCGGAACCAGGTCTCCGGCATGGAGGTCCTGTGCGTCAGCGCCGACAGGCCCCTCAGCGTCTTCCTCCGGGAGCTCACCGCCGCCGCGGGTCCCGCCGTAGGCGCGGAGGAGGCCCGCATGTCCCACAGCGAGTGGGAGAGCTATGAAAAGCTCCTGGGCGTCTCCCTGCGGCCCGCGGCCCGCATCCTGGCCGAGCTGCGCGCCTCCAAGGACGCCGCGGAGATCGAGCTCTTCACCGCCGCCCAGCGCATTGCGGAGAAGGCCCTGGACGAGGTCCTGGGCATCATCCGTCCGGGCCTGACGGAAAAGCAGGTGGCGGCGGAGCTGGTCTACCGCATGTACAAATACGGCAGCGAGGCCAACGCTTTCGACCCCATCGTGGTCACCGGCGCCAAATCCAGCATGCCACACGGCGTGCCCGGGGACGAGATCATCCGGGAGGGGGATTTCATCACCATGGACTTCGGCGCCATGTTCGGCGGATACTGCTCCGATATGACCCGCACCGTGGCCGTAGGCCATGTGACGGACGAGATGCGGAAGGTCTACGACATCGTGCTGGAGGCCCAGCTGGCAGGCATCGCCGCCGCCCACGCCGGGGTGACGGGCCGGGAGATCGACGGCGCCGCCCGGGCGGTCATCGAAAAGGCGGGCTACGGTCAGTACTTCGGCCACGGCTTCGGCCACTCCCTGGGCCTTGAGATCCACGAGGCTCCCAACGCCAACGCCCGCAACGACCAGCCCATGCCCCTGGGGGCGTTCATCTCCGCGGAGCCGGGGATCTACCTGCCGGGACGCTTCGGCGTGCGCATCGAGGACGAGATGTGGCTCCTGGAGGACCACGCCCATGTCGTCACGCAGGCCCCCAAGGAGCTCATCATCCTATAAAAGCACTTGCCAACGGCGGGAATTTATAGTACAATTTTATTTCAGAAAACAACATCTTCGTTAGAATCAACGATTGGAGGACATAGCAATGCCTATCACCGCAGGAGATTTCCGCAACGGCGTGACCTTCGAGATGGACGGTCAGCCCATGCAGGTCATCGAGTTCCAGCACGTCAAGCCCGGCAAGGGCGCGGCCTTCGTGCGCACCAAGTATAAGAACATCATCACCGGCGCCATCCGCGAGGAATCCTTCAACCCCTCCGCCAAGTTCGAGAACGCCTTCGTGGAGCGCAGGGACATGGAGTACAGCTACGCCGACGGCGATCTGTACTACTTCATGAACCCCGAGACCTACGAGCTGGAGCCCGTGGACAAGTCCAACCTCTCCGACGGCTTCCGCTTCGTCAAGGAGAACGAGGTCTGCACCCTCAGCTTCTATAACGGCTCCTGCTTCTCCGTGGAGGCTCCCAACTTCGTGGTCCTGGAGATCACCGAGACCGATCCCGGCTTCGCCGGCAACACCGCCACCAACGCCACCAAGCCCGCCACCGTGGAGACCGGCGCGGAGGTCAAGGTGCCCCTGTTCATCGAGCCCGGCGAGCGCATCCAGATCGACACCCGCACCGGCGAGTATCTCGGCCGCGCCAAGGGATAACCGCTATGACCACCGCTGAGAAAGTTGCCTATCTGAAAGGCCTGGCCGAGGGCTTCGGCACCGATCCCTCCTCCAAGGAGGGCAAGCTCCTCGCCACCGTCATCGACATCCTGGAGGACCTGGCCCTGGATCTGGAGGACGTGATGGACAGCGTCGAAGAGCTGGAGGAAGGTCTCGACGCCGTCAGCGACGACCTGGAGGACGTGGAGGACATCATCTTCGACGAGGGTGACGATTTTGTCGACCTCGACGAGGATGAGGACGAGGACGACGAGATCCTGGACACGGACGACCTGGTGCTGTATGAGGCCCAGTGCCCCACCTGCGGCGAGTACGTCACCTTCGAGGAGAGCGTCCTGGAGCAGGGCGGCATCCAGTGCCCCGCCTGCGGCGAGACCCTGGAATTCGAGCTGGAGCCCTCCGAGGACAAGGACGACGAGGAGATCCCCTTCTGATACTATGATATACAGCGGACCCGGAGCCGAATGGCTCCGGGTCCGTTTTGCGTTCCCGGTCTTCTATTCGTCTCTCAGCCGGTAGACCCGCACCTCATAGGGTCGCATGGCGTCGGTGAGGCCGGGGTAGTTGCCGAAGAGCTTCTCCGCGTTTTTCAGGCTGTACGGCGGCTGGAACGCTACCTGCAGCTCCGTGAAGGAGCAAACCACCAGGATCTTCTCCCCCTTGTAGGTCCGGTCGTAGATATAGAACCACTTCCCCGCGGGGAAATACTCCCGGTATTTCCCGTACCGGATGACCGGCTCCTTCCGGAAGCGCAGCAACGCCTTGTAGAAGTTCAGAAGGGAGTCCGGGTCCCTCTCCTGGTCCGCGGCGTTTATCTCCGTGTAGTTGGGATTCACCCGGAGCCAGGGCTCCACCCCCGGCGGACAGAAGCCCCCGTTCTCCTCCCCCGTCCACTGCACCGGGGTCCGGGCGCTGACCCGGGTGGCCTGCTTCGTCCAGCGCAGGGCCCGCTTCGCGCCCACGAGCTTTTTGAGCCGCTCGTAGTTCATCCGGGTGGACACGTCCGGGTAGTCCTCGATGGAGGGCAGGTCCAGGTCCGTCATGCCCAGCTCCTGGCCCTGATAGACGAAGGCCGTCCCCTGCTGGAGCAGGTACATGGCCGCAAGCATCTTGCCGGACTCCACCCGGTACTTCTCGCTGCCGTACCGGGAGATGACCCGGGGATGGTCGTGGTTTTCGAGATACAGGGCGTTCCAGCCCTTCCCCCGCAGCTCGTACTGCCAGGCGCTCATGGCAGATTTCAGCTTCCGGAGGCTGAAGGGGCGGCGGATATAGTCCACCATGAAGCAGTCCGCCGTCATGTGCTGGAAGTGGATGAACATGTCCAGCACCCGGTCCTCCCCGCCGATGAACTCCAGGGCCTTCCGGGGCGTCATGCGGGGCGCCTCCCCCACGGTGATGCAGTCGTACTGCTCCGTCACCTTCCGGAATTGGGCAAGATACTCATGGAGCCGTGGACCGTTGGAGTAGTGCCGCAGGCCCTTGACGGCGGGCATGAGCCGATCGTCCGGCAGGCCGTCCGCCTTGGAGATGAAGGTGATGACGTCCTCCCGGAAGCCGTCCACACCCAGGTCCAGCCAGAACCGGCAGATATCCTCCACCTCCTTGCGCACGGCGGGGTTATCCATGTTGAGGTCCGGCTGCTTCTTGGCGAAAAGATGGAGATAGTACTCCCCGCGGACCTCGTCCCACTCCCAGGCCTTGCCCTCGAAGATGCTGTCCCAGTTATTGGGATGCCGCCCGTTCTTCCGGGCCGGACGCCAGATGTAATAGTCCGTGTAGGGCTCCTCCCGCCGCCGGGAGGCCTGGAACCAGGGGTGCTCGTCGGAGGTGTGGTTCACCACCAGGTCCATGAGCACCTTCATGCCCCGGGCATGGGCCTCGTCCAGCAGGGCCTTGAACTCCTCCAGCGTGCCGAACTCCGGGTGGATGTCCCGGTAATCCGCCACGTCGTAGCCGTAATCCGCGTTGGGCGAGGGATACAGCGGCGAGAACCAGATCCCGTCCACCCCCAGGTCCTGCAGGTAGTCCAGCTTCTCCCGGACGCCCTTCAAGTCCCCGACGCCGTCGCCGTTACCGTCCATGAAGCTCCGGGGCCAGATATGATAAAACGTCATGTCCTTGAACCACTCAGCCACGCCGCATGCCTCCTTTTCCCTTGTTTCAACTATAACAAATCCCGGTCCGCAATTGTGAGCAATTAAATGTTAATGTTACAAATAATTAAATAATACTGTTAATTTCAGCACTGAATTTACAACATGATCGTCGATTAAATAATACTGTTAATTTTTCTTTTTTCGGTATGGCACCCTCATTTTCCTGAGATTTACCGACCAAATCGCCTAATAGATGTCATCAAGGTCCGCTAGACACCGTGCGGCACCAGATTGTTCTCATGTCCTCAGAAGGCAAAGCCTGGATGAATAAGCCCTTCGACTTTGATAAGGAAATCACAATCAAGGGATATCTGGTAGATTATATATATGGATGACAACCTGAATTGAGTATCGATGTGAGCCACCTACTCGCCAGTATCACATCTATCTGCACTACCAGAGGTAGCTTCAACTCCTCTGTATTTTTCCGTCACAAAATAACATATAACTCATCCTATCCAGGCCCAAAGGCCCACGCCAGCTGCGACCCCAGTAAGGTTCAAAGCCATATCCGTCACCGAGCTGTGACTGTATAATAGATAATAATGACCCCTATGAATACCAAGCCATCAGCACACCCAGCATTAGGCCACATGTCGCGCCGAGCATGTTCAAACCGATTTCAGCCACACTACAGTGGCGTCCTGGGAAGAATCGTAGCGCCTTGCTGCTTTCATCAGCCACAGCGATAAACGACAGAACCACTACTCTCAACCCTATGCTCACCTCTGTCCACGCAAGTGTGGCCAACACACCGAACACCAGGTAAAGAACCACATGCGCGGCTTTCCGCAGCACGCCTTCTTTCACCCCAGTCATGCGGCTGAGCCAGCGAGATTCTTCCCCGCTCGGACCCCCCGGAATGTGAGACAGGATCAGCATAATAATCAACCAAAGAATTGTGATGATTTTCAACTTATCACCTTCCGGTTAGGCGACCATTATACCGTGGATTTTTACACATAGCAAGTCTGATGTTTGCTCCACACTTTCGGTCGCCAATCTCTGCTCTGGACGGACACATGGATGATCAAGCTCTTCAACCTTTTCAGTAATAGACGACGTTGTGTATGCTTTCTATTCGTTTTGACAGCCTCGTTTCATTACCCCCTGGCCGGGACAGCAGGCAGATCAATATCTGGACAGCTCATGGGAGCAGTAACACCTTACCAACCGCTGCGGTTC
>CAJOIC010000045.1 GCA_905234625.1 uncultured Oscillospiraceae bacterium
GAGATGGGGGAGATTACGTACATATTGCAGTAATTGATAAGCTCACCGGTCTTCTCTGCGGTGAAGCTGCCATACACATAACCGCAAAAGGTATATACAATCTGTTCCATTACTTAGGCTCTCCTTTCTCTAGGAATGCACCGAGAATTTGAAACTGGATAGCTGCCATGTAATCCTCGATCTTAACTGCTATCTCGGTGTTCTTCGGGAAATCCTCTGCCAGCATCTTTGAAAGGCTGTTCCCAAAGCGGTTCAACTTCTTTGTGTAGTCACTTACTTTTCTCATAGGCATTTGCCCTCCTTTGTGCCTGCGGTCTGCCCGTCAGGACTTGTCTACCTAAATATTACAATTCACAAAGGCCGGAATTGCTGAAAAAATCCCTTCCCTTCCCTCGAATATTATGTTATAATGTACAAAAGCTATGGCATCAACCCAAAATTACCATAAAGGAGATGTGTGTCTTATGTCTCGAGCCAAAAAGACCATGGACGGCAACAATGCCGCCGCTCATGTGTCCTACGCCTTTACCGAGGTCGCGGCCATCTACCCCATCACTCCGTCCAGCCCGATGGCGGATTTCGTGGATCAATGGGCCGCAGCCGGACAGAAGAACCTGTTCGGCACCACCGTCAAGGTCCAGGAGATGCAGGCGGAATCCGGCGCCGCCGGCGCCGTCCACGGCAGCCTGAACGCCGGCGCCCTGACCACCACGTACACCGCGTCCCAGGGCCTGCTGCTCATGATCCCCAACATGTACAAGATCGCTGCGGAGCTGCTCCCCACGGTCTTCCATGTGACGGCCCGCGCCGTGGCTACCCACGCCCTGTCCATCTTCGGCGACCACTCCGATATCTATGCCTGCCGTCAGACCGGCTTTGCCATGCTGGCGGAGACCAACCCCCAGGAGGTCATGGACCTGTCCCCCGTGGCGCATCTCGCCGCCCTGAAGGGCCGCGTCCCCTTCCTGAACTTCTTCGACGGCTTCCGCACCTCCCACGAGCTCCAGAAGATCGAGGTCTGGGACTATGAGGACCTGCGGGACATGCTGGACATGGCCGACGTGGAGGCTTTCCGCGCCCGGGCCCTGAACCCCGAGAACCCCATCATGCGCGGCTCTCACGAGAACGGCGATATTTTCTTCCAGCACCGCGAGGCCTGCAACAAGTACTATGAGGCCGTGCCCGATATCGTCCAGGGCTACATGGACAAGGTCAACGCCAAGCTCGGCACCGACTACAAGCTCTTCAACTACTACGGCGCTCCCGACGCCGACCGGGTCATCGTGGCCATGGGTTCCATCTGCGACGTGGCGGAGGAGGTCATCGACTACCTCAACGCCCGCAGCGAGAAGGTCGGCCTCGTGAAGGTCCGCCTGTACCGGCCCTTCCGCGCCGACAAGCTCATCGAGGCCATCCCCGCCACCTGCAGGAAGCTGGCTGTCCTGGACCGCACCAAGGAGCCCGGCTCCCAGGGCGAGCCCCTGTACATGGACGTGGTCATGGCCCTTGCCAACGCCGGACGCAGCGACGTCACCGTCACCGGCGGACGCTACGGCCTCGGCTCCAAGGACACGCCGCCCTCCAGCGTCTTCGCTGTCTATAAGGAGCTGGCCAAGGATCAGCCCAAGCGCCAGTTCACCATCGGCATCGTGGACGATGTGACGAACCTCTCCCTGCCCGAGGAGCCCGCTCCCGACACCGCCCCCGCCGGCACCATCCAGTGCAAGTTCTGGGGCCTCGGCGGCGACGGTACCGTGGGCGCCAACAAGAACTCCATCAAGATCATCGGCGACTATACCGACAAGTTCGTCCAGGCCTACTTCCAGTACGACTCCAAGAAGACCGGCGGCGTCACCATCAGCCATGTCCGCTTCGGCGACAGCCCCATCAAGAGCCCGTACTACATCAACAAGTCCGACTTCGTGGCCTGCCACAACCCGTCCTATGTGGACAAGGGCTTCAAGATGGTCCAGGACGTGAAACCCGGCGGCGTGTACCTCATCAACTGCCAGTGGAAGCCCGAGGAGCTTGAAAAGCACATCGACGGCGCCTCCCGCCGGTACATCGCCCAGAACGGCATCCAGCTCTATACCATCAACGCCATCGACCTTGCCATCGAGATCGGCATGGGCAAGCGCACCAACACTATCCTCCAGTCCGCCTTCTTCGCTCTGGCGAACGTCATGCCCGCGGATGAGGCCATCCAGCACATGAAGGACGCCGCCACCAAGTCCTACCTCAAGAAGGGCCAGGATATCGTGGACATGAACCACAAGGCCATCGATCTCGGTGCCAACGCCTTCGTGAAGATCGACGTGCCCGCAGCGTGGGCCGAGGCCGAGGATACCCCGGATCCCGAGATCCATCCCGACCGGGAGGAGACCATGAAGATGGTCAAGTACATCCTGAACCCGGTGGACAAGATGGACGGCGACAGTCTGCCCGTCTCCGTGTTCGTGGATCATGCCGACGGTACCTTCGAGCTGGGCGCCTCCGCCCATGAGAAGCGCGGCGTGGCTGTGACCGTGCCTCGCTGGGACGAGGGTAAGTGCATCCAGTGCAACCAGTGCGCCTATGTCTGCCCCCACGCCACCATCCGTCCCTTCGCTCTGACCGAGGAGGAGGCTGCCGCCGCTCCCGCCGCCGCGAAGATCGCCGACTGGAAGGCCGGCAAGGGCAAGGGCGTCTACAAGTTCGCCATGGCCGTCAGCCCGCTGGACTGCATGGGCTGCGGTGTCTGCGTCGGTGTCTGCCCCACCAAGGCCATCACCATGGTGCCCAGGGAAGAGGAGCAGCCCCAGGAGGCCGTTTGGGACTACATGGTCACCAAGGCTTCCCCCAAGGAGGAGCTGTTCGACCTCACCGTCAAGGGCAGCCAGTTCCACCAGCCCCTGCTGGAGTTCTCCGGCTCCTGCGCCGGCTGCGCCGAGACCAGCTATGCCCGTCTGATCACCCAGGTCTGCGGCGACCGCATGTATATCTCCAACGCCACCGGCTGCTCGTCCATCTGGGGCGGCCCGGCGGCCACCAGTCCCTACACCGTCAACAAGGAAGGCAAGGGTCCTGCCTGGGCCAACTCCCTCTTTGAGGACAACGCCGAGCACGGCTTCGGCATGTATATCGGCCAGAAGGCCATCCGCGACCGCATGAAGGGCGTCGTGGAGACGGTGGTCGAGGTCGGCAAGCAGCCCGACATCGTGGCGGCGGCAAAGGAGTATCTCGCCACCTACGACGACGGCCAGAAGAACGGCGAAGCCGCGAAGAAGCTCATCGAGGCGCTGGAGACCAAGGGCTGCGGCGGCCCGTACTGCACGGAGCTGCTGGCTCACAAGCAGTATCTCGCCAAGAAGTCCGTCTGGATCTTCGGCGGCGACGGCTGGGCCTACGACATCGGCTACGGCGGCCTGGACCACGTGCTGGCCCAGGGCGAGGACGTGAACGTCATGGTCTTCGACACCGAGGTCTACTCCAATACCGGCGGCCAGGCCTCCAAGGCCTCCCAGATCGGCCAGGTGGCGCAGTTCGCCGCCGCAGGCAAGACCATCGCCAAGAAGAGCCTGAGCCAGATCGCCATGACCTATGGCTACATCTACGTGGCGCAGATCGCCATGGGCGCCAACCCCGCCCAGGCCCTGAAGGCCATCGCCGAGGCCGAGGCCTATCCCGGCCCGTCCCTCATCATCGGCTACGCTCCGTGCGAGATGCACAGCATCAAGGGCGGCATGACCAACTGCCAGGCCGAGATGAAGAAGGCCGTGGAGTGCGGCTACTGGAACCTGTTCCGGTATAACCCCGCCCTCAAGGCCGAGGGCAAGAACCCGTTCACGCTGGACTCCAAGGCGCCCACCGGCTCCTATCGCGACTTCATCATGAACGAGGCCCGCTACTCCTCCCTGACCCGCAGCTTCCCCGATCGCGCGGAGGCTCTGTTCGCCGAGGCTGAGAAGGTCGCCGGCGAGCGCTATGCGAACCTGCAGCTCCAGAAGGAGATGTTCGAGCAGGAGGCCGCGGCCGAGAAGTAAGCCGTCAACCAAACAATACGCGCCCTTCCCATTCGGGAGGGGCGCGGTCCATGGAATCGAAAGGAAAACCATATGCTCGTTGGAAACGTACTGGAAAGATCCCCCGCGGACGCCGCCTGGCAGCTCTGCGCGGACAAGCTGGCGGACTGGGTCCGCACCTCCTGGCAGGACCACCGGAAGGCCGGGGACAAGCAGTGGGAGGACCACTACTATGAGGACCCCGCCGCCATGATCGGACTTCGGAGCGAGGGCTTCGAAGGCCTGGTTGGCGTGGATTATATCTTTAAATGGTGGGGTGCCGCGGACTCCGAGGATCTGGCCGGCTCTCTCGACGCCATCTGGAAGGTCATGGAGGGGGACGCCATCGCCACCTACCGCACCTGGATCAAGCTGGCGGACCGGGACTTCGTCCTGGGCCTCTACAAGGAAGAGGGCGCCAAGCGGGACAAGAACCGGGAGGAATTCCGGGCCGCCTTCGCCCAGTGGCGGGAGCTGTTCCTGAAGAAGTGATACTGCTCCCCAAGACCTAAAAACACCGCCGTCTTTGCCCTTGCAGCAGAGACGGCGGGTTTTGGTTTTGGTTGGTAACAGATTAGTCGGCGAACTGGCCGTTGTAGGTGACCAGGGAGGCGTTGGCGACGCCGTCGATCTCGAAGAGCGGGGTGACGAAGGTGGTGTCCCCGTTCTTGAGGGTGACCTCGACAGAGAGCTCGATGCCGGCGGGATTCACGGTCTTGGCCTTGACGGAATAGCGCTCCACAGCGGTGTCCAGCTTGCTGAGAACGGCCTTCTCAGCTTCGCCGTCGCCGCAGGTGACCACCAGGATGTATGGGTGGACACCGATCTTCCGGCGGGCGAACACGATGAGGATGATGCCGATGACGATGCTGCCCACGACGGCCAGCAGGAACATGCCGGCGCCGACGACGATGCCCACGGCCAGGGCCCAGAACAGGAACACGATCTCAAAGGGCTCCTTAATGGCGGCGCGGAAGCGGACGATGGACAGCGCGCCCACCATGCCGAGGGATAGGACCACGTTGGAGGTGACAGCCAGGATCACCAGGGTGGTGACCATGGTCAGGCCGATGAGGGTGATGCCGAAGCCGGAGGAATACATGACGCCCTGGAAGGTGCGTTTATAAATGAAGAAGATGAACGCGCCGAGGACGCAGGCGAAGACCATGGCAAGCAGAACGTCTACCAGGGAGAACTCCACCACGTTCTCAAGGAAGCTGGATTTGAACACGTCGTTGAAAGTCATTTTGCTGTCTCCTTAAATGTCGTATTGCCGGCAGGCGGCGTATTTGGAAAAAGCGCGGGCGCGAGGGGTGCCCTCCTGGACGATCATGCGGATGATGTCGGGCAGGAAAGCGTCATATTTCACCTCCAGGATGACCCGGTCGGGATGGACCGGCACCAGGAGAGTCTCGCCGGAGAGCATATCGTGGCTGCAGACGCCGCTGCGGATGTCGTAGTCAAAGGTGACGCGGACGTTGCCGGGGCCGTAGATGTAGGGTTCCCGGCGGTAGGCCACGATGGTCTTGGGCTTCAGGAGATCCTGGCGCATCCGGCAGTACAGCTCCTCCATGAGAGGATAGCCCGTGGACATCATCCAGGAGAGGTCACCGTCCAGCAGCCGCCGGAGCTGATCCGGCGTCATGGGGCAGGAGTACTTCCGGCCCAGGCCGCCGTACTTGCATTTCTTCTCCAGGTGGAGGGTGTTGGGGTTGCTGTTATATAGGCGGATGCGGAATTTCTCGCGGCGGGACACGCCGCTGTAATTCTGGAGCAGGGCGGTGTCGCCCAGATCGTCGAAGTAGAGGCTCTGGATGTGGTAGGTCCCATCCGGTCCCACGTGAGGATCGAGATGCATCACCGTCCGGCATCGGGCGCTGATGGCGGCGTATTCGCCCCGGGCCAGCTCGTACTTCAGCTCCTGCCGGAGCATGGCTTCACTGGAAGAAGTTTTCATGTTGGATCGATTTCCGTTTCCATTTTGAGGATTCTATGTTATACTGTCACAAACAAGGGGATTAATGGGCTTTAATAAACAGTATCATACCACATCCCCGAGAAAATTGAAATGGTTAATTCCTTTTTTTTGAAAATGTATAATAATGCTGAATCCGGGCGGAAGGGTTTTCACATTTTCAACAAAAAACAAGTGTGAGGTAGGGGTATCATGAAAAAAGTCCTGACGATCGTGCTGATCTTTGCCGTCATTCTGGCGGCGCTGCTGGGGCTCTCCAGCCTGTGGCAGCGTATTCGGCCCGCACCGGCGGAGCCGGTGGAGCCGGAGAAGGAGACGGTGATCGCGAACACCATCGACCCGAACGGCGCCACGGTGATCGCCCTGTCGGACAGCGGGGTCTCCGTCACCGGCATGGGCGCGGAGGCGCCGGACGGACATACCGTCACCATCGCCTATCCCGGTACCTACCGGGTGCAGGGGGAGATCAGCGACGGTCAGCTGGTGGTGGACCTGAAGGATTTCAGCGGCGGCGTCTACCTCATCCTGGACGGCGCCTCCGTCTCCTGTGACGACGGCCCCGCTATTCACATCGTCCAGGCGGACCTGACGGTGGTGTATCTCGCGGAGGGCACCGAGAACCTCCTGCGGGACGGCGCGGACTATCTCGTCCAGGAGGGCCAGGAGAAGAAGACCGGCGCGGGCATCTACAGCGCGGACGACCTCCTCATCACCGGCGAGGGCGCTCTCACCGTGGTGGGCTCCGCCGCCGATGGTATCCGCTCCAAGGACGCCCTGGCCATCCAGGGGGGCGACATCACCGTGTACGCCGCGGACGACGGTCTCCAGGCCAGCGACTTTATCTCCGTGTCCGGCGGCGCCGTGGCCATCGGCGCCTACGGCGACGGTATCTCTACCACCGACGGGTATGTGGAGATCTCCGGCGGGGACCTGCGCATCGTCTCCGGCGGGGACGGCGTCGACGCGGTGACGGCCCTGGATATCTCCGACGGCAGCGTCAGCGTCACCGCCCACGGCGGCCCGGAGAGCTTCCCTGAGATCGCCGCGGCAGACATCAGCGCCAAGGGCCTCAAGGCGGAGAACATCACCATCACCGGCGGCGAGATCACCCTCAGCACGGCGGACGACGGTATCCACGGCGGCCGGGACGTGACCGTCACCGGCGGCAGCTTCACCATCGCCAGCGGCGACGACGCCGTCCACGCGGCGGGCGTCCTGGAGGTAAAGGGCGTCACCATTGATATCTCCGAGAGCTACGAGGCTCTGGAGGGCGATACGGTGCGCCTGTCCGAGGTCACGGTCAGCGCCGCGGCGGAGAACAACGGCGTGGATGCCGGAGAGGGCGGTGTCACGGCCTATGCCAGCGACCTGACCCTGAAGGCGTCCCGGGCGGTGAGCTCCGACGGCGCAATGAATATGCTGGCCGGCTCCGTCTTCGCGGATGCGGACGGGACGGACAGCCTTTTCTCCTTCACCTCCTCGGAGCTGATCGGCTGCACGGTCCTCATCGGCACCGACAGCGGCCGGTCCGACGTGCTGCTGGAGAAGGGGCGGCTCCCCGGCTCCATGCTGTTCGGCTTCTCCGAGGCCATTCCGGCGGGCACGCCCTTCTCCATCGCCGAGCCCTCCGGGAATGTGGTCTACTTCTTTACCCTGGATAAGGACGTGATGGAGGTGTATCTGGCCCTGGGCGGTTTGCTGGACGGCCAGACCTATACCCTCACCGTCGGCGAGAACGTGATGGAGTTCACCTATGACGCGGAGGACTGCGTGGTCTCCGAGCAGGAGCTGCCCATCACGGAACGGGGCGGCTTCCCCGGCGGACCCGGCGGCTTCCCGGGCATGCCCGGCGGAAGACGCTGATACTACAATAGAAACGACGCCCCCGGGAGCTCTCCCGGGGGCGTTTCGTCGGGGTCGGGATGGGTCACAGCATGTCAAGGTAGACCTTGGCGTACTCGAAGGCCCAGCGCTCGCAGCTGGAGTCGATGCTCATGGCGCTCCGGATGAGCTTATCCATGGCGGGCTTGTCGTAATAGGTTTCCAAGGCATAGCGGATGGCGCCGGTCATGTCCGCGGAGTCATAGCGGGTGAAGGTGAAGCCCGTGCCCTCGCCGGAGTAGCAGTTGTAGGGCTGGACGGTGTCCCGCAGGCCGCCGGTCTCCCGAACGATGGGCAGGGTGCCGTAGGCCATGGAGATGAGCTGGGAGATACCGCATGGCTCGAAGCGGGAGGGCATGAGGAAGAAGTCGGAGCCCGCGTAGATGCGGTGGCTGAGACTGTCCGCGTAGCCGATCCAGGCGCAGACCCGGCCGGGGTGCCGTGCCTCCAGGGAGCGGAACCAGTTCTCGTAGTGGGGGTCGCCGTTTCCGAGCAGGACGAAGGAGAAGTCGTTCTCCCACAGCAGACTGTCCAGAGCGCCGATGAGGAGGTCGATGCCCTTCTGCTCCGTCAGCCGGGTCACCATGCCGATGAGGGGGCGGTTGGGGACGATCTCCAGGCCCAGCTCCTCCAGGAGAGCGGTTTTGCACTGGATCTTGCCTACCGGCTTGGACTTGGTGAACTTGACCGGAAGATTGGGGTCCTTGCCCGGGTTCCAGACGGACTTGTCGATGCCGTTCACGATGCCGGACACGTCTCCCCGCATGGTGAGGACCCCGTCCAGGCCCTCGCCGTACTCCGGGGTGCAGATCTCCCGGGCGTAGGAGGGGCTGACGGTGTTGACCGAGTCAGCCATGACCACGCCGGCCTTCAGGAAGTCCGCCTGGCCGAAGCGCTCCATGAGTCCGAAGCAGCCATCCGGGATGGACAGGAAGTCCTGGACGAAGCCGAAGCCGCAGATGCCCTGATAGGCGATGTTGTGGATGGTGATGAGGCTCTTGGTCTTGGACAGGGGGGAGTCGATGTACTGCGTCTTCAGCAGCAGGGGCAGCATGCCGGTGTGCCAGTCGTTGCAGTGTATGATGTCGGGGATGAAGTCCAGCCGGGGCAGGGCCTCCAGCACGGCCCGGGTGAAGTAGGCGTACTGCTCGCCCTCCCGGTCCGACATATAGATGGACCCGCCAAAGTATTCCTCGTTCTCGATGAGCCAGACGCAGATCTTGTCCACCATGAGGCGGTGGACGCCAACGAACTTGCGACGCCAGCCCAGGGAGACCTCAAAGCTGAAGAGGTACTCCGCCTGGTCGGCATACCGGTCCTTGATGGTTTTGTGGTAGGGGATCATGACCCGGGCATCGAAGCCGAGCTTGCGCAGGTACTTGGGCAGGGAGCCTACCACGTCCGCCAGACCGCCGGTCTTTGCAAGTGGCGCGCACTCCGAAGCGGCGAAGAGGATGGAGGGCATGGCGCTCCGGCCCTTTTCCGCGGCGATGGCCTGCAGCTCCTGCTTCATGGGTGTGATGGCCATGGCATTATTCCTCCTTGAAGGCAAAGTATTGGACGGACAGCGGCGGCAGAGGAACGACGGCGGTATTGTGGAACTCGCGGAAATCGCCCTTCTTCGTCTTGATCTGACGGAAGGAGTGGCCCCGGCCGCCGAATTTCTTCGCGTCGCTGGACAGGAGCGGGATGAGCTTGCCCTTCAGGGGCATGCCGATGACGAAATCCTCCCAGGTCATGGGAGTGAAGTTGCACACCACGACGATGGGGCGTCCGCCGCTGCGGGGCCAGCGCATGAAGGCGATGGAGCTGCGCTCGTTATCGTCGGGATTGAGCCAGGTGAAGCCCTCCCAGCTGTCCTCGATCTGCCAGAGAGCGGGCTCCTGGAGATAGAGCCTGCCAAGCTCGCTGGTCCAGCGCTGCATGCCGTGGTGGGCGGGATAATCCAGCAGGAACCAGTCCAGCTGCTTCTCGTAGTTCCACTCGATGAACTGGCCGAACTCGCTGCCCATGAAGGTGAGCTTCTTGCCGGGATGGGCGAACTGATAGCCGTACAGGGCCCGGAGAGAGGCGAACTTGTCGTCGTAGAGTCCGTGCATCTTGCCCAGCATCGAGGCCTTGCCGTGGACGACCTCGTCGTGGGAGAAGGCCAGGATATATTTTTCCGAGAAGGCGTACATCATGGAGAAGGTCAGCTTGCCGTGGTTGCCGCTGCGGAAGTAAGGGTCCATCTGGAAGTAGTCCAGGGTATCGTGCATGAAGCCCATGTCCCACTTGAAGGTGAAGCCCAGGCCGCCGTCACAGGTGGGGGCGGTGATGAGGGGATAGGCGGTGGACTCCTCCGCCACGGTGAAGGTCCCGGGGAAGGCGGGGAGGACGGCGTCGTTCAGCTGCCGCCAGAAATCAATGGCGTCGTAGTTGATGTTGCCTCCGTCCCGGTTGGGGATCCATTGGCCAGGCTGACGGCCGTAGTCCAGGTAGATCATGGAGCTGACGGCGTCGCAGCGCAGACCGTCGATGTGGTACCGGTCCAGGAAGAAACGGGCGGAGCTAATGAGGAAGCCCCGGACATCGGGACTGGCATAGTCAAAGATCAGGGTGCCCCAGTCTGGATGCTCGCCCATGCGGGGGTCGCCGTACTCATACAGGGGCGTACCGTCGAACCGGGCCAGACCGTGCATGTCCCGGGGGAAGTGGGCCGCCACCCAGTCGATGATGACGCCGACGCCGGCCTTGTGGAGGGTGTCCACGAAGGCCATGAAATCCTCCGGCGTACCGTACCGGCTGGTGGGGGCGAAGTATCCCGTCACCTGGTAGCCCCAACTGCCCTCGAAGGGATATTCCGTGATGGGAAGCAGCTCCACGTGAGTATAGCCCATCTCCCGGCAGTATTCCGCGAGAGCGGGGGCGATATTCCGGTAGTTGGGCCAGACCTCGTTCTCGCCCTTCCGCCAGGAGCCCAGATGGACCTCGTAGATGTTCATGGGACTCTCCCGCAGGTTCACTGTCTGACGGGCGGTCATCCAGTCCCCGTCGCTCCAGGGGAAGCCGGAGATGTCCCAGATCCTGCTCCCGGTGGCGGGCCCCGTCTCCGCGTGGAAGGCGAAGGGGTCCGCACGCAGGACCGTGACGCCGTCGGGTCCCGTGACGGCGTATTTGTAGATGTCGCCAGGCCGCACACCGGTGACGGTCACACTCCAAATACCGTCAAAATCCCGGGTCATGATGTGGGCATAGCCGTTCCAGTCGTTGAAGTCACCGACCACGGAGACCGCCTGGGCGTTGGGGGCCCAGACGCGGAAGACGAAGCCGTCCTCACCGTCGGGATGACAGCCTAAGAATTCATAGGCTTTGTAGGTAGCATCATTCAGTACACTCATACCGTCATAATAACCCATAACGGCACTTTTTTCAATATTTGACAGAGACTTATGTTTCGTATAAAATAATAATGTTCGGCTCTGTCATACGGGACAGACGTCCGCGGCGGAGACCTCGAAGGCCTGCCTGGGCCAGGGGGTGCCGTCGATGACCTTGGTGTAGGCCCGCGACTGCAGCCGGCCTCGTATGAGAAGCCGCGTCCCCACGGGCAGCGCCGCCGTCTCCCTGGCCTGGAGCCCCCAGGCGATGACGGGGATGTAATCGCTGCGGCGGTACCGCCGGTTCACGGCCAGGATGATATCGCATATCTCCCGGCCCATGGGCGTGACCCGCAGGACGGGCTCCTTGCAGATGGCGCCGGTGAGGGCGATCCGGTCCTCGTCCGGACCGTCCCCGGAGGAGAGCTCCCTGGCCAGCACCGTCAGGATCAGGCGGTTGCCTACGCCGGACTTGTTGTTGTAAGACCTCAGCTCCCCCGTGACGGACACCCGGTCCTCCGGCAGCCGCGGCAGCATGCTCTCCCGCAGCAGGATGTTCACCGTGTCCGCCGCGCCGCTCAGGCGCAGGGTCTCCAGGGGGAAGGTGTAGAACCGGATGCCCCGGCTCTCGTGAGAAAAACGGGGAGCCTCCGCGACGCTTCCGCGCAGCTCCGCCCGGTTCCCGGAAAAAATCTCGTCCATAGACGCACCTCACATCGTGATCGTTATTGGATCATATGTGACTGCGTCCCGGCAATATTACTGCATTGCGCGTGAGAAACGTCGGATCGCGCAGGAAGGAACGAATCATGGAACTCAAAGACATCCTCAGCCGCTGCGACCATACCCTGCTCCGCCAGGACTGCTCCGTGGCGGAGATCATAAAGCTCTGCGACGAGGGCATCCGCTTCGGCTGCGCCTCCGTCTGCATCCCGCCCTGCCACGTGGCCGGCGCGAAGAACTATGTCGGCGACAGACTCAAGATCTGCACGGTCATCGGCTTCCCCAACGGCTACTCCACGCCCCGGACCAAGGCCTTCGAGGCCCAGGACGCCATCAAAAACGGCGCGGATGAGATCGATATGGTCATCAACCTCGCTATGGTGAAGGACGCCTGTTGGGAGTCCCTGCTGGAGGAGATCAAAACCGTCCGGGACTTCACCCAGGGCCACGTCCTAAAGGTCATCATCGAGACCTGTCTCCTCACCGAGGAGGAGAAACGGATGCTCTGTCAGATCGTCTCCGCCTCCGGCGCGGACTACATCAAGACCTCCACCGGCTTCTCCACCGGCGGCGCTACCCGGGAGGACGTGAAGCTGATGCGGGAGTGCTGCGAGGAGCATGTGAAGGTGAAAGCCTCCGGCGGCATCAAGACCCTCGAGGACGCGGAGGACATGATCGCCCTGGGTGCGGACCGCCTCGGTACGAGCCGCCTCGTGAAGCTCGCCATCGAGCTGGAAGAGAAGGGCGCCGAATAAACGGCCGACGGGACAAATAAAAAACACTTGACATTCCCCTTGGGGACTGGTATAGTAATCAAGAAATAAAGCAGGACGAGTGGTATCCGTCCTCGCCCGGCCGCCAGCGCGCGCCGCGGCATAAGACCGTTTTTTCTCCCTGTCGGGGAGGCAAATCGTGTTTTGCGCGGATACGTTCTCGTATCCGCGTTTTGTTATTCCATGCAGGGAGGTGCTTCGGCAATAGCGAAGACGAATCATCCGATCAATGAGGATATCCATGAGGCCGAAGTCCGGCTCATCGGCGACGACGGTGAGCAGCTGGGCATCATGTCCTCCAAAGAGGCCCTCGACATTGCCGTCGAGCGTGACCTTGACCTTGTCATGATCTCTCCGGCGGCCAAGCCGCCCGTCTGCAAGATCATGGATTACGGCAAGTACCGCTTCGAGCAGGCCAAGAGGGAGAAAGAGGCGAAGAAAAACCAGCACGTCATCGAGGTCAAGGAGATCCGCATGTCTCCCTCCATCGGAGAGAACGACTTCATGGTGAAGCTGCGCAACGGTCAGAAGTTCCTGACCGAGGGCAACCGCCTGAAGGTCACCGTGCGCTTCCGCGGCCGCGAGATGGCCCACACCGATCTCGGCCGTCAGCTCCTGGAGCGTTTCGCCAAGGAGTGCGAGGAGATCGCCAAGCTCGACAAGGGCGCGAAGCTGGAAGGCCGCCTCATGACGGAGTTTTTGTCTCCGAAGGCCCAGACGCCCCCCAAAAAGCAACCCAAGAAGCAGGAGGAGGCCGCGGCTGAGTGACCGTGTCCGCCCCCTATCAAAAGCAAAGGAGATACATGAAATGCCGAAACTGAAGACCCACAGCGCGTCCAAGAAGCGTTTCTCCCTGACCAA
>CAJOIC010000046.1:0-15892 GCA_905234625.1 uncultured Oscillospiraceae bacterium
GCTTCGCGCCGACGCCGAGTACGGCGCCACCCAGGGCCGCGCCGATCTCGCGAAGAAGGCCAAGGCCCTGAACCTGGACGCCATCCACGACATCGTCCATGAGATCGGCCGCGACGAGGCCCGCCACGGCAAGGCCTTCGAGGGCCTGCTGAAGCGCTACTTCGGCTGAGAAAAAGACCGTAAAACGTTTGAGAGGAGCAAGGTTTCCCTTGCTCCTCTCTTTTGTACTGTTTTATCAGTGGTAGACGATGCCGGTGCCCGGGTCGGAAAACTGCGCCACCCGCTGGCGGTAGAGGTCCATCGCCGCGTCCTCGAAGGCGAGGGACGGCTCGCTCACGCCCATATCCGCCAGCAGTTCTTTGGCAAACGGCGGGTTCAGGATGAGCAGCGGCCCGGTGACGTAGGTGGCCATGAAATTCTCCCGCCGCAGGCCCTCGCCCATGACGCCCTCGTTGAGGCCGCAGCCCCGGAGCGTGTCGAACAGGGGGGTCACGTCCCCGTCGGCATAGCTGTGGCCGAACTGGCTCTTGAAGCCGACGATGTCGATATCGCCGTATTTTCCGACGTACAGGGCATTGTAGCGGGACATCATGGTGTAGCGGGCGTGGGTGGGGAAGAGGGCAAGGCCCCGCAGCGACCAGCCGTTGTCGGCGGTGATGTCAAGGCCGAAGAGATCCAGGGCGTTTCCCGTGACGAGAAACCGCTGTCCTGCGTCCACCCGCGCCGCGATCTCATCCCGCCGCGGCATGAGAGACTCCGCCGCCAGGGTCAGGCCCTCCTCGGTGACGGAGCCCATATAGACCAGATCCACAGGCTCCCGGAGAAAGCGCGGCTCCTCCCCCAGCGCGGTGTTCACGAGCTCGATCTCGGGGCAGGAGCGCCGCAGGTATTCCATATTCATGAGATCGCCGTAGAGGTTCGCGACCTCGGGATAGAGGATCTCGATCGTCATTTCGCCGCCTCCTTTGCAAGCTCCGCGAGCCTGGCCCGCACCTTCTGGGCGAAGACCAGGGAGTCCGTGCCATAGAAGAGATATACCTGATCGCCCGGGGTGAAGGGAAGGTACGTCACGGCCTCCAGCTCGTCCTCGATGCAGATGATCTTCTCCTCCGGCACGCCGGCCAAAAGAAGGCGCAGACGGTAGTCCAGCGCCCGCGCGCCGGTGGCGACGATGCAGCGGATGTCGGGCCGGTCCAGGAACTCAAAATCACAGTCGTACAGCCACGAGACGTTCTCGGACCAATGCTTCACGTCCCCGAGGCAGTTCATCATGAGCACCAGCTCCTTCGTCCCCTCCCGTCCGGCGACGTAGTCGAACGCGCGGGAGCAGGCGAGGGCGTTTTTCTCCTTGGCCATCTGCATGATGAGCGTGACGTCGCCGACCTTCTCTTCGTTGTGCCGGGTGGCGACGATAGCGCAGCCGTCCATGATCTCCGCGATGCGCGCGTGGTCATAGCCCAGCTGCCGCAGGACCGCGGCGGCGGAGACCATATTGTAGACGTTGAAGATACTGTCGCTCAGGAGCCGGTATTCCGCTTCCCCCTCCGCGTCGCGGATGCGCATGGTCATGGCGCCGAAGTCCACGTCCGCTCCGGCGACGTCGTACGCGGGGGAGGCGAAGCCGCACCCGTCGCACACGGCACGGCCGATGTGGTGATAGCGGCGGTATTCGTATCGCAGCTCGCTGTGGCATTGCGGGCAGATGCGGATATCGTTCACCAGGTTCACGCAGTCCGTCACGTCGCTGTCCATGCGCTCGATGCCGAAATAGACCCGCGGATTCTCCGGCGCGACGCCGCAGGAGATGAGATCGTCGGCGTTCAGAACAAGGCGCGTCTCCGCCGGGAGGTTCCGGGTCAGGATGTCCGCGATGTACGCGGGGTGGGCGTTGCGCATGATGGAGTCCCGGAAGAGGTTCGTGACGACAGCGAGCTCCGGGCGGACCCACGGGAAGATGCGCGGCGCGGAGCGTTCGTCGATCTCGAGGACGGCGATGCCGTATTTTTCCCGGCCGAGAAGATCGCAGCCGCCGATCAGCGTCGTCGCGATGCCGGAGGCGATGTTCGAGCCGTAGCGGTTCGAGAGGACGGGCTTTCCGTCCCGCTCCAGAAGGTCGCACAGCAGGTTCGAGACGGTGGTCTTTCCGTTCGTGCCGGTGACGGCGATGATGCGCTCCGGTTTTCGGATGTATCGCAGGAAATCCGGGCAGAGCTTCAGCGCCAGCTTGCCGGGGAGATTCGTCCCCATATGTCCGGTGATCTTCAGCGCCGCCACGGAGAGCTTCGCCGCCAGAAAGGCGAAGGCGAAACGCAGTTTGCTCATATCTTTGTTCATCCTTTGTCTGGAAGTATCAAGTATCATTTTATTTTATCACATAATGCGCTGGAAAGTCCATAGGAGAAAGAAATCGGCGGAAGCGGGCCCGGATAACGCCTTGCCAGGACGCCGGAGTTGTGATATGATGGACAAAATCCAAGGATAGGAGATCTGCTTTTATGAAATACGTCTGCAGCGTCTGCGGCTGGGTCTACGACGAGGAGGAGCAGGGCACGAAGTGGGAGGATCTCCCGGATGACTTCGTCTGCGAGCTCTGCGGCGTGGGCAAGGAAGACTTCCAGCCCGAGGAATGAGTTCCGCGAAGCGGGAGAGGTCCGGTTTGACCGGACCTCTCCCTTTGCGTTTTATATAACGCTTAACAAATCGGATATCGTCGTGTATAATAGGGAAAACTCTACGGGAGGTAGGAAGATATGGATACATGTTCCAAGAAACTTCTGAAGCTGCTGGAGCAGGACTGCACCTATACGGGCGCGCAGCTGGCGGCTCTTTGTGATACGACGGAGGAGGATATCGCCGCGCGGATCGCGGCCCTGAAGGCGGACGGCATCATCCTGGGCTATAAGGCTCTCATCAACTGGGAGAAGACCGAAACGGAGCTGGTGGAGGCCGTCATCGAGGTCCGGATCACTCCCCAGCGGGACAAGGGCTTCGACCGCATAGCGGAGCGTATCTACCAGTATGAGGAGGTGGAGAGCTGCTACCTCATGTCCGGCGGGTACGACCTCTCGGTGGTCATCACCGGCCGCACCCTCCAGGAGGTGGCGAACTTCGTCTCTCGGAAGCTGTCCACCCTGGACGGCGTGATTTCCACGGCCACGCATTTCATCCTGAAGAAGTACAAGCAGCAGAATCAGGTCTTCGAGCTGCCTCGGGAGCAGAAGGAAAGGCTGATCTTCTCATGATGGACTACGATTCCGTTCTCTCCCGCCGGGTGCGGGACATCAAGCCCTCGGGCATCCGGAAGTTCTTCGACATCCTGGAGAACATGACCGACGCCATCTCCCTGGGGGTGGGCGAGCCGGACTTCCAGACCCCCTGGCATATCCGGGACGCGGGCATCTGGTCCCTGGAGAAGGGCTTCACGAAATACACCTCCAACGCCGGCATGACCGACGTCCGCCGGGAGATCTGCCGTTATCTGGAGCGGCGGTTCGATCTGCGCTACTCTCCGGAGGACCAGGTGGTGGTCACCGTGGGCGGCAGCGAGGCCATCGATCTGGCCATCCGCTGCATCACGGACCCCGGGGACGAGATCCTCATCCCGGAGCCCAGCTTCGTGTGCTATGGCCCCATCGCGTCCCTGGCCTCCGGCGTGCCGGTGGCCATTCCCCTGACGGCGGACAATGAGTTCCGCCTCAGCCCGGAGCAGCTGGCCGCGGCCGTCACCCCGAAGACCAAGGCCCTGGTGCTGCCCTATCCCTCCAACCCCACCGGCGGCATCATGGAGCGGGAGGACCTGGAGAAGCTGGTCCCCATCCTGAAGGAGCGGGGCATCATCGTCATCTCCGACGAGATCTACGCCGAGCTGACCTACGGACGGCATCACGTCTCCATGGCGAACATCCCCGAGATGTATGAGCAGACCATCGTGGTGAACGGCATGTCCAAGTGCTATTCCATGACGGGCTGGCGCCTCGGCTACGCCTGCGGACCCAGGGAGCTCATCTCCCAGATGACCAAGATCCACCAGTACGCCATCATGTCCGCCCCCACCACCAGCCAGTACGCCGCCGTGGAGGCGCTGAAAAACGGCGACGGGGACATCGAGGCCATGAAGGAGGAGTACGACGGCCGCCGCCGGTATCTCGTCAGCGGCCTGCGGGCGCTGGGTCTCGACTGCTTCGAGCCCAGGGGCGCCTTCTATGTGTTCCCCTGCATCCGTTCCACCGGTCTGAGCTCCGAGGAGTTCTGCGAGCGGCTCCTGGTGGAGCAGAAGGTGGCCTGCATCGCCGGAAACGCCTTCGGCGAGAGCGGCGAGGGCTTCGTCCGCATGTGCTATGCCGCAAGTATGCAGGACCTGGAGGAGGCCCTGCGGCGCATCGGACTCTTCGTGGAGAGCCTGAAACAGCGATAAATGCCAAAAAGACACCGGCCTGAGCCGGTGTCTTTCGCGTACAGGGGGATGGGTCACTCCACATCGTCGTCAAAGAAGAACTTGCAGGAGCACTGATAGCAGATCGAGCGGTTGGATTTCTGGATGGTGCCGCAGACGGGGCAGATGACCTCGAAGGGAGGACGCACGGGGAAGTGGGCCTCTTTTTTCTCCTTGTCGGCGTCGATGGCGAGGCCGGGCAGGGGACGGCCCTGGGGGAAGTCGCCGGGGGTGTGCCTGAACTCGGGGGCGTCCAGCTCGGTTTCCAGCTGCTCCCGGACGGCGATCATTTTCTCCTTCTTCTTGAGGATGTCCTGGTAGTAGGAGTCGTGGACCCAGCCGGTGGGCTCGAAGGAGATGAGCCAGTCATAGAAGATGACAAGGTTGCCGGCATTGTGCAGGCGGCGGTCCTTCCGGTCCTCCCGCCCCTCCAGCAGACGGTCCAGGTACTCGCTGACCATGATGATGGCGGCAAGGTAGTTGATCATGGGGACGTAGATATCGTCCATGGACATGCCCTGGGGCCGGGACAGGGACCAGGTATAGAAGAACAGGGGCGAGGGGGCCTTGAGGTTCTCCTTCCGGGCGATGCTGGTGTAGATGCGGGTCAGCTCGTTGTACTTCCGGCTGGTGAGGTTGATGATCTCGAAGGAGATGCGGTTGAGGAACTCGGATTCGTCCCCGCCCACCTTGCGGCAGAGCTTCAGGGCGTCGTCGGTGCTGTTGATGAGGGCGATGGGGTCGCCGTCCAGCAGGGTGCTGCGCCAGGTGCGGGCCATGCCCCGGGCGTGGAGCGCCTCGTAGGCGTCCGGATCACGCTCCAGGACGTGGGCGTATTCCGTCTCGGCGTCGGCGTAGCGTCCGGCGGCCAGGTCGCTGTTGGCGAGCTTCATGATCTTTTCGAGCTCAGGAGTCATGGCGTTCAACCCTCCATTGGTAATTTGTTGTCATATAGTTTATTTTAGCGTGAAAATGCCCTGAAATCAAGGCAAATCTTCGCGCCGCGGCGGGATTTGCAAAAGCCGGGGGAATGTGGTATGGTAAGAAGGCTATGAAAACACGAATTCTGTCACTTTTCGCCGCGGCTGCGCTGCTTGTATGCCTGCTGGCCGGATGCCGCGGGACCAGGGAGCCCGAGGCCACGCCGGAGCCCGAGCCCACCGTCGATCCCCATGAGGGCATGATCGAGGTGACGAACGGCGCCGGGGGCACCATGTGGGTGGATGAGGCGGAGGCGCTGACGCCCTTCTCCCTGGACCGCTATTCCTTCTCCGTGACCGACGGCGTCGTCACCTACACCAGAGACAACGGTTCCGTGATACACGGGGTGGATGTCTCCGAGTACCAGCACGATATCGACTGGGAGGCCGTGGCCGCCTCCGGGGTCGAGTTCGCGCTCATCCGCGTGGGCTGGCGGGGCTACGGCGGGGGCACGCTGAACCCGGATGAGCTCTACCGGCAGAACATCGAGGGCGCCCAGGCCGCCGGGCTGAAGGTGGGAGCATACTTCTTCTCCCAGGCGATCAGCATCATGGAGGCGGCGGAGGAGGCGGTCTATACCGCGGAGCTGCTGAAGGACTATACCCTGGAGCTGCCCGTCTATTTCGACTGGGAAAAGATCGGCGTGGAGCCCGCCCGGACAGACGATGTGGATCCCGACACGGTGACGGCCTGCTGCGTGGAGTTCTGCAGGCTCCTGGCGTCCGAGGGCTTCGACACGGGCGTGTACTCCTACATACCGGACATCTACACCCACTACCGGCTGGACGACCTGCAGGGGCTGTCCTTCTGGGTGGGCGATCCCGGCAACTGGCCGGAATTCTACTATGAGCACAGCATCTGGCAGTATGCCTTCACGGGCTCCGTCCCCGGCATCGACGGGGAAGTGGACCAGGACGTGATGTACGTCGTGACGGCAGACGCCCAGGCGGAATTCGAGCCCCAGGCGGTGGACGTGTCCAGGACGCCGGAGCCCGCCGGAACGGAGGCGGAGGGATGATCGTACTGAAAAAAGAGGACCTGGGAGACCAGGCCGGGATGGAGCGGGCCTTCCGGGGCTATTTCCGGGAGGCCGCCGTGCAGTTCGCGGGGCAGTTCAACACCATGCTGGGCACGGAGCTTGCGGACTGCGACTATGAGCGCAGCACCGTCACCCTTGTCATGGAGCCCAAGCCCTGGATGGGCAACCCCATGGGCATCCTCCACGGTGGCGTGACGGCTTCGGTGCTGGATATGACTATGGGCCTTCTGTGCCGGTACTGCTCCGGCGGACACATGACCCCCACGGTGAATATGAACGTGAGCTACCTGCGCTCCGGCTCGCTGGATAAGCGGCTTTTCATCAAGGCGGAGCTCACGAAGCGGGGCCTGACCATCTGCTACGCCTCCGGCGTCCTCTGGGCCGAGGGCGGGGAGGACAAGCCCATCGCCACCTCCACCGGCGCGTATTTCGTCGCCGGAAAGTAAGATCGCGCGGGTCGTCGGCGTTTTTTCCCGGCGACCCCTATTTTTCGCAAGGACCGTCCGAATCTATTGACAAAGGGCGGGTTTTTGCTTATGTTGATGACAGTCAGAGCCGCCGAAAACGACCGGGCGGCCTGCGGGAGCGGTGACGCCATGCTGTTTGTTTTCGACGCGGACGCCAAACTGAATAACGACGCGCTCCTGGCCAAGACGGACGATGATCGCATGGACGCCTTTATCCGGCAGAACCGGCGGTTCATCCTGGGCTGCGCCCACAAGACCACCCATCGGTTCGTCACCGAGAGCGACGACGAGTGGTCCATCGCCCTCATCGCCTTCCATGAGGCCGTTCAGACCTATGACGCGGGGAAGGGGAACTTCAAGTCCTTTGCCGCCCTGGTCATCAAGCGGCGGCTGCTGGACCATTTCGACAGCCAGGGGAAGTACCGGCGGGAGGTCCACGCGGATCTCGGCGGCGCGGAGCCGTCGGAGGGGGAGGAGCTCTCCTCCGTGGACCTGGAGGTCCGGCGCGCGGTGGCCCGGGACTCCATGGAGAGCGGACGGTCCGAGGAGGCCATGCGGGACGAGATCGAGGCCCTGGGGGACATTCTTGAGGGCTACGGCTTTTCGTTTTTCGACCTGGCGGACTGCTCGCCCAAGGCCCGGAAGACCAAGGACGCCTGCGCCCGGGTGATCCGCGCGCTTTTGTCGGACCGGACTTCCCTTCAGAGGATGCGGGACACGGGCACGCTCCCGGCCAAGACCCTGTGCCAGGCGGCGGGCGTACCGAAGAAGATACTGGAAAACCATAGAAAATACATCATAGCGGCGGCGGAGATCCTGGACGGGGACTACCCCGGCCTGGGGGAATACCTGCGCTATGTTCGGAAAGGAAGTGAGGGGATATGAAGGCAGTGGTCCTGGAGGTCCGGGACGGGCTTGCGGCGGTGCTGCGGGAGGACGGCACGGTGGAGAAGATCCGCCGGGACTGCCGCGTGGGCGAGACCATCGAGGTGGACGCCCCCGGGCGCGTCATCCCCTTTCCCGGCAAGGCGACGAAGTGGGTAGCTGCGGCCGCGGCGGCGCTGGTGATCCTCTCGGCGGGGGGCACCTACGGCTACAATAACGCCTATGCCTATTCCTATGTGACCCTGGAGGACAATCCCTCCGTGGAATATGTCCTGAACCGGAAGAACCGGGTCCTCCGGGTGGAGGCCCTGACGGAGGAGGGAGAGGCCCTGGCGGCGGAGCTCACGGAGGCCGGGGTGAAGAACGCCACCCTGTCCGACGCTATGGAGCTGACGGAGCAGATCGTCTACGGCGGCTCGGCGCCGGAGGAGGCGCCCTCGGTGAATATCGCCTCCCGGGGACAGAAGCAGCAGGAGAGCCTCCAGACGGAAATGGAGGAATACCTCCGGGGCCGGGAGCAGCGGCGGCAGGAGACGGCGGCCCCCGGGGAGAGAGCCCCGGAAGCTCCTGCGCAGGAGGCTCCTCAGGGCGCTCCTCAGCAGACGCCCCAGGAGACGGGCGGACAGCCCGGTCCCATGGAGGGAGCGGGTCCCGTGGACAGCAACGGCATGCCGGAGTCCGGACCGGGAGAGACGATGCCCGCGGGCGGCTTTGAGGCTGCGCCGGAGCCCGGTATGGAAAACGGCGGCCCGGAGTGGGCGCCGGATATGGACGGGGAGGCTTCGGGCGAGCCGTCCCGGGGATGAGAAAGGGTGGTAAACGCGTATGAGAGTCGTAGTCAAGGTGGGGACCTCCACGCTGACGTATGCTACCGGGCGGCTGAACATCCGCCATGTGGAGACGCTGTGCAAGGTCCTCAGCGATATGAAAAACGCCGGAAACGAGGTCATCCTGGTCTCCTCCGGCGCTATCGGCATGGGCGTGGGAAAGCTCAATCTCGCCGCCAGGCCCCAGGACATGCCCTCCAAGCAGGCCTGCGCCGCCGTGGGGCAGTGCGAGCTGATGTACACCTATGACAAGCTGTTCTCGGAGTACAGCCACACCGTGGCTCAGCTCCTGGTGACGGGGGAGGACCTGCAGGGCGAGGGCGAGCGGCACCGGAATTTTACGAACACCATCCTCCGGCTCCTGGAGCTGGGGACCCTGCCGGTCATCAACGAGAACGACACCGTGTCCACCGGAGAGATCGCCGTGGGCGACAACGACACCCTGGGCGCCCTGGTGGCGGTGAGCGTGGGGGCGGAGCTCCTCATCGTGCTGACGGACATCGACGGGCTCTATACCGCCGATCCACGGCGGGACCCGGCGGCGGTGCTGGTACCGGAGGTGCGGGAGCTGACGCCGGAGATCCTGGCCTCCGCCGGAGGCGGCGGCACGGCCCTGAGCACCGGCGGCATGGCCACGAAGCTGACCGCCGCCCGGATCTGCATGGAGAGGGGAACGGACATGGTCATCGTCAGCGGCGCCCAGCCGGAGGTGCTGTACGACGTGATGGACGGAAGATCGGTGGGCACGCGCTTCATCGGGAAAGGAAAAGCATGAGAGATACGATGGATATCGTCCGCGGCGCGAAGGCCGCGGCGCAGACCCTGGCCTCCGCCTCGCCGGAGGTGAAGAACGCGGCCCTTCTGGCCATCGCCGACAAGCTCCTGGAGCATACGGACGCGATCCTGGCGGCCAACGCCGAGGACGTGGCGGCGGCGGAGCTGGGGCCCGTGATGATCGACCGCCTGACCCTGACGGCGGACCGCATCGCCGCCATGGCTGCGGGCGTGCGGGACGTGGCGGCCCTGCCGGACCCGGTGGGCCGGGTGATCTCCCGGGTGGAGCGGCCCAACGGCCTCGTCATCGAGAAGACCGCCGTGCCCATGGGCCTCATCGCCATCATCTACGAGAGCCGCCCCAACGTCACCTCCGACGCGGCGGCGCTGGCCCTGAAGTCCGGGAACGCGGTGGTGCTCCGGGGCGGGAAGGAGTCCTATCGCTCAAACGCCGCCATCGCGGCGGCCATCGGCGCGGGACTGGAGGCGGCGGGCCTGCCCGCGGCGCTGGTGGGCCTCGTGGAGGACACGGACCGGGAGAGCGCCCGGGTGCTCATGGAGGCGGCGGGCCTTGTGGACCTGCTGATCCCCCGGGGCGGCGCGGGCCTCATCCGCAGCTGCATGGAAAACGCCAAGGTCCCCTGCATCCAGACGGGCACGGGTATCTGCCATATCTTCGCGGACGCCTCGGCGGATCTGGATATGGCCCTGGACATCATCGAAAACGCCAAGGCCAGCCGTCCCTCCGTCTGCAACGCGGAGGAGGTTCTGCTGGTGCATGAGGCCATCGCGGCGGATCTCCTGCCCCGGCTGCAGAAGCGGCTGACGGCGGACCGGGCGGCGAAGGGCCTGACCCCCGTGGAGCTGCGCCTGGACGGAAAGGCCGCTGCCATCATCCCCGGCACCCCCGCGGGGGAGCGGGATTTCGACACGGAATTTCTCGACTATATCCTGGCGGTGAAGGTGGTGGACGGGGTGGACGAGGCCATCGCCCATATTGCCGCCCACTCCACGGGTCACAGCGAGGCCATCCTCACCCGGGACCCGGCGGCGGCGGAGAAGTTCACCCGGCTCGTGGATTCCGCGGCGGTGTATGTGAACGCCTCCACCCGCTTCACCGACGGCGGAGAGTTCGGCCTGGGCTGCGAGATGGGCATCTCCACCCAGAAGCTCCACGCCAGAGGCCCCATGGGTCTGGAGGAGCTGAACACGTACAAATACATCATTCGCGGGAATGGGCAGGTGCGGTAAATGAGCATGGATTGGAAGGCCGGATTCATCGGCTGCGGGAATATGGGCGGCGTGCTGGCGTCGGTGGCGGCGAAGAGCCTCGGCGGCAGCCGGGTGCTGGCGGCGGACCACAATCCCGGGAAGACGGAGGCCCTTCGGGAGATCTGGGGCGTTCTGCCCTCCTCGGCGTCGGAGATCGCGAAGACGGCCCGGTTCGTCTTCCTGGGGGTGAAGCCTCAGGTCATGGAGAAGGCCGCCTCGGAGATCAGGGACATCCTGACTGCCCGGGAGAAGGGCTCCTTCACCGTGGTCACCATGGCGGCGGGGCTCACGGCGGCGCGGGTCTCCGCGATGCTGGGGGGCTGTCCCGTGATTCGCATCATGCCCAATACCCCCGCTGCCGTGGGGGAGGGCGTCGTCCTGTATTGCTGCGGCGAGGGCGTCGCGGAGGCGGACGAGGCGGAGCTTCTGGACCTCATGGCTCCCGCCGGGATGGTGGTGAAGCTGGAGGAGGGGAAGATCGACACCGGCAGCGCCCTCACGGGCTGCGGTCCCGCGTTCGCGTATCTCTTCGCGGAGGGCCTCATCGACGGCGCGGTGCGCTGCGGCCTGCCCCGGGCCCAGGCGACCCGGTTCGCCCTCCAGACCCTGGCGGGGGCCGCGAAGCTGGCCCTGGACACGGGCCGGGACCCGGCGCTGCTGCGGGGGGATGTGTGCTCCCCCGCCGGAAGCACCATCGAGGGCGTTGCGGCCCTGGAGGAGAGGGGTGTCCGCGCCGCCGCCATGGAGGCCGTCACCGCCGCGTACAGGCGGACGAAGGACCTGGGATGAACCCGTAAAAAAGCAGAGCCACGGATGTGACCGTCACATCCGTGGCTTTTCCATGTCCTTTTCGGCCTGATCGAGGAGCGTCTCCCGGCGGTTCCGGGCCGGGTCGTCCAGCACCAGCTCCAGGAGCCTTCCCAGCTCCGCCCCCAGGGCGGGTCCGGGGGCATAGCCCAGGGCCAGCAGGTCCCGTCCGTTCACCGCCAGCTGCCGGAGGCCGGTGCACTCCTCCGCCCGCTCCACCTCGTCCGCCAGGGCCCCCAGGGCCTCCAGCTCCCGCAGCCGGGGCTCCGTCAGGGCGGGGGCCTGGGCCATATTGTCCGCCCGCTTCACCGCCAGCAGGCGATCGAACTGCTTTCGTCCCAGCTTCCCCAGCAGGCGGCGGACGGTCTTCGGCTCCGGTTCGATGACGCCGTCGTGCCGCCGGACGAGCTCCGATATGGCCTCGCGCTGCTCGTTTGAGAACCGCAGCCGGTCCATGACGCCCTCCGCCAGCTCCGCGGAGCGCCCGGCGTGACCGTAGAAATGGCCGTTCCCGTCCTCCCCCAGGGAAAACGTGCCGGGCTTTCCCAGGTCGTGGAACAGCATGGTCCACCGCAGGATGGGGTCGGGCTCGGCGGCCGCCACCGCCCGGAGAGTGTGCTCCCAGACGTCATAGACGTGCCAGGGGCTGTGCTGGTCGAAGCCGACGCAGGGGGCGATCTCCGGGATGGGGACCGCCAGGATGTCCGGGAAGGCCCGCAGGACGTCGGCGGTCCATTGGCCCAGGAGGAGGCCCTCCAGCTCCGCCTTGATCCGCTCCGGGGCGATGTCCGCCAGGGTGGGGGCCAGTGCGCCCATGGCCGCGGCGGTATCGGCCTCCACGGCATACCCGAACCGGGCGGCGAAGCGCAGGCCGCGCAGGATGCGAAGGGCGTCCTCTCCGAAGCGGACGGCGGGATCGCCCACGCACCGGAGGACTCCGGCTTCCAGGTCCTCCCGGCCGCCGAAGGGGTCGATGAGTCCGGTGACCGGACTGTACGCCATGGCGTTCACGGTGAAGTCCCGGCGGGCAAGATCCACGGTCACGTCCTCCGTGAAGGTGACGCTGTCCGGGCGGCGGCTGTCGGAGTAATGCCCGTCCACCCGGAAGGTGGTGATCTCATAGGGCGCCCGGTCCAGCACCAGGGTCACGGTGCCGTGCCGAAGCCCCGTATCCCGCACGTCCATGCCGGCAAAGACCGCGTGCACCTGCTCCGGGCGGGCGGCGGTGCAGACGTCCCAGTCGTGGGGCTCCCGGCCCGCCAGGGCGTCCCGGACGCAGCCCCCCACGGCGTAGGCGGCGAAGCCCGCGCCTTCCAGTCTGGCGAGGATGTATTCGATGGTTTCCGGCAGGACCATGGCGCGGCCTCCTTCCTGTAGTTGTTCCTTAGTGTATCACGTCCCGGGAGCACAGGCAATAAAAAACCGGCTCCGCTTTTGCGGAGCCGGTCGTGGTTATTTGCCGTTTCTTCCGGAAGAGGATCAGGCCTTGGCCTTCTTCTTGGAGAAGATGGTCTGGAAGCCCTCGATGACCAGGATGACGGCCAGAACGACCATCGCGATGGCGAAGATCAGCTGGAACCAGTCGCCCCAGGCAGCAAGGCCGCCGTTGAACTTCTTGAAGATGGTGATGATGAGCTGGCAGATGGTAGCGCAGAGCATGAACACCATGGGGACGTAGAACATCTTGTTGTTCTTGCCGATGTTGCCGAGCCAGGCGCAGACGGCCATGAGGGCCAGACCGGCCAGCAGCTGGTTGGCGGCGCCGAACAGACCCCAGATCTGGCTGAGGGACAGACCGCCCAGGATGCAGCCGATGAGGACCATGATGAGGGTGCCGGTCAGGGGGTGGCAGAGGTGGCAGAGGAACTTGCGGAAGCCGGAGGCGTCCTTCCAGGTGGCCTCGCCCTCCTTCAGGAAGAGCTCGGAGAACATGAAGCGGCTCAGACGGGTGGCGGTGTCGAGGGAGGTCAGCGCGAAGACGGACACGGCCAGGGTCAGCAGAGCGTGGATGACGCCGCTGCCGCCGAACATGGCGGCGATACCGGAGGCGAACGCCACAGCGGGGGAGCCGAAGGCGCCGTCAACATACTGGTTGTAGACCATACCGACGGCGATCAGAGAGATGACGCCGAGGGCGGACTCCACGAGCATGGCGCCGTAGCCGATGGGCTTCGCGTCGCGCTCGTTGGCGAGCTGCTTGGAGGTGGTGCCGGAGGCGACCAGGCTGTGGAAGCCGGAGCAGGCGCCGCAGGCCACGGTGATGAACAGGGCGGGGAACAGGCCGCCGAGCTTGGTGGTCCAGCCGGTGAAGGCGGGGACCTCCAGCTTCATGCCGGAGAAGGTGGAGACGATGATGCCGATGATGGCGACAGCCATCATGCCGTACAGCAGGAAGCTGGACAGATAGTCACGCGGCTGCAGCAGGATCCACACGGGGACCAGGGACGCGATGGCGATGTACACGCCGATGAACACGATCCAGAAGGTGCGGCTGGCGACGAGACCGACGCGCAGGCCGAGGAACAGGAAGATCAGGATGCAGGCGATGCCCAGGATGGTGGCGGGCAGGGTCTTGAGGCCGGCCTTGTTGGTCAGGATGCCGTAGACGATGGCCAGGACGATGAACAGCATGGAGACCATAGCGGTGGTCTCGTTGGCGGTCGGGGTGGTGTTGAACAGGTAGCCGTTGCCGGTGTTGTCGGACATGAAGGTGCCGGCCACGACGTTCACGAAGGACGCCACCACCAGGACGAGGACCAGCAGCGCGAAGATCAGGAACAGCTTATGAGCGCGCTTGCCCATGGAGTCCTTGATAACGTCGCCGATGGACTTGCCGCCATGGCGGACGGAGGCGAACAGAGAACCGAAGTCATGCAGGCCGCCGAAGAAGATACCGCCGATGACGCACCACAGGAACACGGGGACCCAGCCGAAAACGGAAGCCTGAACGGGTCCGTTGATGGGGCCGGCGCCTGCGATGGAGGAGAAGTGGTGACCCATCAGCACGACGGGCTTCGCGGCGACGTAGTCAACGCCGTCGTCCAGCTCGACCGCGGGGGTCTTGCGATCGGGGTCAACGCCCCACTGCTTTGCCAGCCAGGAGCCATAGAAGATATAGCCGATGACCAGCAGGACGATTGCTGCCAGGATGATAAGTAATGCCATGACAAACTCTCTCCTACTCTAAAAAATTTATATTGCTGAAGAGCTTCTTGAGGTGCTGGCCCAATCGGTTGCAGGTCATGGCGCCGGAAGAAGTCTCTATGGCAATCGCGCGGTAATTGCTGTAGCCGTGGAGGAGCAGCTTGTAGCTCTTGCTGCGGCGCAGCTTTTTGATGTATTCCGCGGCGTCCGGATCGACCCGGTCCGCCACGAGGATGAGGCCGATGTCGGTGCTGCGGTGGATGGAGCTGGGCTTCACCCGGGACAGGCCCTCGGCCCAGGCCAGCTCGTCGAGCTTCTGGGCTTCCGCCAGGGTCAGGTGCTCCCGGGCGGCGAAGAAGACGTACTCGTGGGCGTCGCACTCGGTGTATTTTGCGGATTTCAGCAGGAAGTACTGCTCCTCGTGGGAGTGGAACGCGGCCTCCGCCTGGAAGGGCTCGGTCACATCTTCCCGCTTGATATCGTAGTACACCTGGAACAGGGGCAGAATGAGCTCCAGCGCGGCGTCAGCGGTCATGGGCTTCTCCTCTTCAGAAATTTGAACAAAATATGAATGCGCAACCTATATTTTAAATCGGTTTTCCGCGCTTGACAAGTGTTTTATGTCAAGTTTTATGGGATTTTGTGAAAAAATCAGGCGTTATTTCCCTCGGAGGCGGCAGGTTTTCCGAATTCAGCCTCCGGAATGAGGCGCTCCAGCTCCTCCATGAGGATCTTCGCGGCCTTGGTGCCGGGCAGCTGCACCTGGGCGATCTCGCCCGCGTCGCCGCAGACCACCAGGTTCTCGATCTCGAAATCGCCCCGGCCGCAGCACATCTTGGCGGGGATGAGCTGCACCCGCCGGAAGCAGCGGCGCACGTCCCGGTAGGGGATATAGTGGACGCTGAGGCCCGTCCGCAGGAACAGCCGAAGCTCTCCCAGCCGGACCTTCCCGATCTCCCGGGCGGCCTTGTATTCGGAGGTAAGCTCCTCCCGGTTTTCCACTTCGGCGGTAAGAGGCAGGAATTTCATAAGGGCTCCTTCTCGGCAGGTCGTGCCTGCAAAAAGATCTTAATATTAATCAACTGTAATATCCTTCGACAATATACCACAATCCCCGGGTTTTTGTCTATGGTTTTATGATGAAAAGCCCCTCGCTCCGCGTGGGGAGCAAGGGGATGGCTTCAGGGTCAGGCGCAGGCGGCCCGGATGACCGCCACGGCCCTGTCCAGCAGGTCGAAGGGGATGTTCAGGGCGGGCAGGAGCC
>CAJOIC010000046.1:15915-29947 GCA_905234625.1 uncultured Oscillospiraceae bacterium
ACCACCTCGGCGGCGGGGCGTTCCGTCTCCACGCCCAGCATGAGGCCCATGCCGGTGACGCTCTTCACGCCGGGTGCGCCGGTGAGGCCCTCCACGATGCGTGCCGAGCGCTCCCGCACCCCGGCCAGGACGTCCTCCGTCAGCCGGGAGAGGATGCTCACCGCGCCCGCGCAGGCCGCGGGGTTCCCGCCGAAGGTGGAGCCGTGGTCCCCGGGACCCAGCACGTCCTGCACCTTCTCGCTCAGGAGGCACGCGCCGATGGGCAGGCCGCCGCCAAGGCCCTTGGCAGTGGTGACCACGTCCGGCGTAAGGCCCAACTCCATGTACCCGTACAGGGCGCCGGAGCGGCCGTTGCCCACCTGGACCTCGTCCGCGACGAGGAGGATATCATGTTTCTCGGCGGCTTTTTTCATCGCCGCGACAAAGTCCGGGGACAGGGGATTCACGCCGCCCTCTCCCTGGACGGCCTCGAACATGATCGCCGCGACCTTGTTCTCCGCGATCAGCGCCTCCAGGGACGCGGGATCGGCGGGGTCGGCGTAGAGAAAGCCCGGGGTGAGGGGGGTGAACTTCGCGTGGAACACGTCCTGGCCCGTGGCGGCCAGGGTCGTCAGCGTCCGGCCGTGGAAGCTGTTTTTCAGGGTGATGATGTTGTAATACTCGGGGCCATATTTATCCTGGGCGTACTTCCGGGCGACTTTGATGGCGCACTCGTTGGCCTCCGCGCCGGAGTTTCCGAAGAAAACCTTCTTCATGCCGGTCTTCTCGCACAGAAGCTGTGCCAGCTCCGCGCAGGGGGCGGTGTAATAGAGGTTCGAGGTGTGCTGGAACTTCCCCAGCTGGGCCGTCACCGCGGCGATCCAGGCGTCGTCCGCGATGCCGAAGGTGTTCACGGCGATGCCGGTGCCCATGTCGATGTATTCTTTGCCCTCGTCGTCCCGGACGAGACTGCCCTTGCCGGAGGTGATCTCCACCGGGAACCGGGCGTAGGTGGGGGCGATATACTGGCTGTCGAGTTCTTTCGTCGTCATTGCTTGGTGTCCTCCTCGGGTTCTTTTTTCTCCATGACCATGGTACCGGCGCCCTCGTTCGTCAGGATCTCCAGCAGGATGGAGTGGCTGACCCGGCCGTCCATGACGATGACCCGGTGCACGCCCCGGTGGATGGCGTCGATGCAGCAGTCCACCTTGGGGATCATGCCGCCGGAGATGACGCCCTGGTTGAAGAGCTCCACCGCCTCGTCGATGTCGATGCAGGAGATGAGGGAGGATGGGTCGTCCTTGTCCCGCAGGATGCCGGCGATGTCGGTCATCATGAAGAGCCGCTCCGCGCCCATGGCCCCGGCGATCCAGGCGGCGGCTGTGTCCGCGTTTATGTTGTAGATGTTCCCCTCGTCGTCGGCGCCCAGGGTGGAGATGACGGGCACATACCCCGCGTCCATCACATCCCGGACCAGGGACACGTCCACGTCCGTGATGCGGCCCACATAGCCCAGCTCCGGGTCCTTCATCACCGCCCGGATCATGTGGGCGTCGATGCCGGACAGGCCCACGGCGTTCACGCCCTTGTGCTGGAGCAGGTTCACGAGGCTCTTGTTCACCTTCCCCGCCAGCACCATCTGGACCACGTCGATGGTCTCCTCGTCCGTGACCCGCAGACCGTCCACGAATCTGGACTCCTTGCCGATCTTCCTGAGCCCCGCGCTGATCTCCGGGCCGCCGCCGTGGAGCAGGACCACGTGCACGCCGATCATGTGCAGCAGGGCGATGTCCTCCATCACCTGGTTTTTCAGCTCCTCGCTCACCATGGCGTTGCCGCCGTATTTGATGGCGATGATCTTGCCTCTGTATTTCCGGATATACGGCATGGCCTGGGTCAGGATCTCCGCCCGCCGCGCCGCCTCTTCAAAATTCAGTGCCATAAAATAACCTCATGCTTTGTCACCGGGCCAAAAAGGGACGATAACTGAGTGCTTTCATGTGAAAATAAAGTTCTTTTGCATACTTTTCTTTCAAGAAAAGTATGTCATGTGCGGTAATCTCCGTTGATTTTAACATAGTCATACGTCAGATCGCAGCCCCAGGCGGCGGCGGAGGCGTCTCCGTCCCGGAAGCCCACCAGGATATCGATCTCGTCCTCCGAGAGGACCTTCTTCGCCAGCTCCTCGGAGAAGTCGATGCCCGCGCCGTTCTCGCACACGGCGACCTCCCCGGCGGCGGAGATGAACTTCACGTCCGCCGTGGTCACGTCCACGTCCGCGCCGGAATAGCCCACGGCGCACAGGACCCGGCCCCAGTTGGCGTCCGCGCCGAACATGGCGGCCTTCAGCAGGGAGGAGCAGATAACGCTCTTCGCGGCGGTCTTGGCGGCGGCCTCGTCCTTCGCGCCGGTGACCCGGCATTCCAGGAGCTTCGTGGCCCCCTCGCCGTCGGCGGCGATGGCCCGGCAGAGATGGACGGTGATGGTGTTCAGGGCCTTCATGAAGACGCCGAACTCCTCACCCTCGGCGGTGATGGGCTCGTTCCCGGCCAGACCGTTCGCCAGGACGGACACCATGTCGTTCGTGGAGGTGTCCCCGTCCACGGAGACCATGTTGAAGGTGTTCTTCACGTCGGCGGAGAGGGCCTTTTTCAGCATCTCCGGGGCGATGGCGCAGTCCGTGGTCAGGAAGACCAGCATGGTGGCCATGTTGGGATGGATCATGCCGGAGCCCTTGGCAATGCCGCCCATGCGGCACTCCACGCCGCCGATCTCGAAGGAGACGGCCACGGACTTCATGACGGTATCCGTGGTCATGATGGCCTCGGCGGCCTCCTCGCAGGTGTCTCCCAGGGCGGCTGTCAGCGCCGGGATGCCCGCGGCGATGGGGGAGATGTCCAGCCGCTGGCCGATGACGCCGGTGGAGGCCACGATCACGTCCTCCGCCGGGATGCCCAGAGCCTCCCCGGCGAGAGCCGCCATCTTCTCCGCCACCTCGATGCCGTCGGCGTTGCAGGTGTTGGCGTTGCCGCTGTTGCAGATGACGGCCTGGGCATAGCCGTCGGCGATGTGGTCCTTCGTCACGGTCAGAGGCGCGCCCTTCACCAGGTTCGTGGTGTATACCGCGGCGGCGGCGGCACGCTTCTCGCTGACGATCAGGGCCAGATCCCGCTTCGTCCGGCTCTTGCGGATGCCGCAGTGGACGCCGGAGGCCCTGAATCCCTTCGGGGCGGTGATGCCCCCCTCTATGATCTTGATATCCATGATTTATAGCTCCAATCCGGTAGTTTCTTCCGCGCCCAGGACCAGGTTCAGGCACTCCACCGCCGCGCCCGAGGCGCCTTTACCCAGGTTGTCGTACCGGGCCACCAGCAGGATGCGGTCGTCGTTCCCGGCCACGGTGATCTCCATGCCGTCCGTGCCCGACAGAGCCGCGGCGGAATAAAACCCGCCCTCGTCGGTGTTTTCCGCGTACCGAACGATGGGCCCTGCGTACTTGGCGGCATAGGCCGCGCGGATGTCGGATACCGTCCCCCGCAGATCCTCGGCGAAGAGAGGCACCGTCACCTCCATGCCGGAGTAGAAATCCGCCACGATGGGGCAGAACACCGGCTTGGCCGTCAGGCCCGTGACGTGGACCATCTCCTTCAGGTGCTTGTGCTCCTGGGTGATACCGTACTGCCGGGGTCCGGTGAGCAGCGGATCGAGCTCGTCGTCCTCGTACTGGGCGATCATCTTCTTGCCGCCGCCGGAATAGCCCGTGAGGGAAAAGCAGCTCAGCAGCGCGTTTTCCCCGCCTCCACGAGGGGATACACCAGGGCGATGAAGCCGCTGGCGTGGCACCCCGGCACGGCGATGCGCCTGGCTGCCGTCACCGCCGCGCGGCGCTCCGGGCTCAGCTCGGGGAAGCCGTACACGAACCGGGGGTCCGTGCGGTGGGCGGTGGAGGTGTCCAGCACCGTCACGTCCGGGTTTTCGATCATGCCCACAGCCTCCCGGGCGGCGTCGTCCGGCAGGCAGAGGAAGGCGATGTCACAGCCCTCGTTCAGCATGGCTTTCTTGGCGGCGGGGTCCTTGCGCAGGGCCTCGTCCAGGGTGACGAGCCGGATGTCCTCCCGGCCCGAGAGCCTCTCGTGTATGCGCAGGCCGGTGGTGCCGGCGCTGCCGTCGATAAAGATTCGTTTCATGGTGTCCGGTCCTTTTGGGAAATTGTTTACTATTGTATAGAGGCGTTTTTGTATTTTCAAGCGATTATTCACGCTGAAAGTGAATAAAATGCAAATTTTTTGAAAAAATACGGCAAATATGCAGATTTGATAAATAAATAACCGTCTGGAGACCCGGCGGGGGCCTGCAGACGGTCAAACGTCATTTTTTCCTTCCCACCCAGACGCCGGGGGCAAAGAGCATGGCCACCGGGAAGATCTCCAGCCGTCCCAGGAGCATGCACAGGCTCAGAAGGAGCTTGGCGCCGCCGCTCCATACGGCGTAGTTTCCCGTGGGTCCCACGAGATTAAGGCCCGGGCCGATGTTCGACAGGCAGGAGATGACGCTGGTGACGGTGGTCTCAAGGTCCAGACCGTCCAGGGACAGCAGAAGGCAGGAGGCGACGGCGATGAGGGCGTACAGCGAATAGTACGCCAGAGTGTTGCGGATGACGGCGCCGTCCAGACGCTCCCCGTCCAGGGTGTACCGGGGCACGGAGCGGGGGAAAAGCTGGCGGCGGACCTCGCCCAGGCTGGATTTAACGGCGATGACGAGCCTCGCCACCTTGGTACCGCCGCCGGTGGACCCGGCGCAGGCGCCCATGATCATGAGAAGGACAAGGAGGGTCCGGGACCAGGCGGGCCAGAGGTTGAAGTCCGCGGTGCCGTAGCCCGTGGAGGTGACCACGGAGGCCACCTGGAAGAAGGAGTACCGCAGACCGGAGACGAAGCCGCCGCACCGGGAGGAGATGTCCACGGCGATGGTGACGGTGGCGAAGACCACGATGCCCACATACCAGCCCAGCTCCTCGCTGCGGAAGCCCTTGAGGGAGCGCTTGAGGATGGCGATATAGTAGAGGTTGAAGTTGACGCCCGCCAGGAACATGAACGCGGCCACGACCATCTCCACGTACAGACTGTCGAACCCGGCGATGGAGGCGTTACGGATGCCGAAGCCGCCGGTGGCGGTGGTGCCGAAGGCGGTGAGCAGCGCCTCGAAGACGGTCAGGCCGCCGAAGAGCAGCAGTATAAACTCGATGAAGGTCATGCCGATGTAGATGAGGTAGAGGATGCGGGCCGTCTCCCGCATACGGGGGACCAGCTTGCCCTTGACAGGACCGGGGACCTCCGCCCGCATGAGATGCATGGAGTGGGCGTCGTCCACGGGCAGCACGGCCATCATGAACACCAGGACGCCCATGCCGCCGATGAAGTGGGAAAAGCTGCGCCAGAACAGGATGCCCCTGGGCAGGTTCTCCACCTCCGGGAGCACGGAGGCGCCGGTGGTGGTGAGGCCGGAGACGGTCTCGAACAGGGCGTCGATATAGTTGGGGATGGCCCCGGAAAAGACGAAGGGCAGCGCCCCGAAAAGGGACATCACGATCCAGCTCAGGGCCACGGATACGAAGCCCTCCCGGGCGTGGATCTCCCCGTCCGCGTTCCGTCCCGCCAGCCAGAGCGCTCCGGCGGCGGCGAGCACAGCCAGGACCGTCCAGAAAAAGGGAAGGACGCTCTCCCCGTACAGGGCGGCGGTGAGAAACGGCGCCATCAGCAGGCCTGCCTCGATGAGGAGGATCCGGCTGAGGATCTTCATGAGAAGTCGGTAATTCACGGCGGCTTACCTCAGGATGTCCTCAAGACAGGTCATGCCCTCCCGGGTGGTGACGGCCAGGACGCCGTCCCCCGGCAGGATGGCGTCGCCGCCGCGGGGGATGCGGCATTTCCCGTCCCGGATGATGGCGGCCAGGAGCACGTCCTGCCGGATGGGCAGCTCCAGGAGCGTCTTCCCCACGCAGGGGGAGCTCTCCCGGGCACGGAACTCCAGGACCTCCAGGCGGCCGTCCTGGATGCGTCGGAGGGTCTCCACGCCGCTGGCGTCGGCGGAGTTCACCATGCCCCGGACGTACTGGAGCACCTGCTGGGCGATGATGGTCCTGGGCCGGACGGGCTCCTCCAGACCGAAGGAGGACGCCATGGCAACGTAGTGCTCCTCGTTCACCTTGGCTACGACCTTCTCCACCCCCGCCCTCTGGGCGTAGGAGGAGATGATGATGTTGATCTCATCCGTGCCGGTGAGGGCGACAAAGGCGTCGAAGGCCAGCATGCCCTCCTCCTCCAGCACATCGGGGCGGGACCCGTCGCAGCAGACGACCTCCGCCTTGGGGAGGAGGTCCTTGACGAGCTCGCTCTTGTCCCTGTCCTTTTCGATGAGCTTCACGTGCAGACCCATGGAAAGAAGCTGCCGCGCAAGATACACGGCGACGCGGCTGCCGCCCACGATGAGGACGTACCGGGCGCTCTTTTTCAGAATGGAGAGGGATTTGAACAGCTCGTGGATATGCTTCGGCGCGCCCACGAAGGTGACGGAGTCCTCCGCCCGGAGGACGAAGTCGCCCCCGGGGATATGGACCTTCCCGTCCCGGCGGACGGCGCAGATGAGAGTGCCGTCACCGAAGCGGTCGTGGTAGTTTTTCAGGGTGACGCCGCAGAGGGGATTGTCCGGCCGGAGCTTCAGCTCCACCAGCTCCGCCTGGCCCTTGGCGATGGTCTCCACCTTGGCGGCGGAGGGGAAGCGCAGCACGCGGCTGATCTCGTAGGCGGCGGCCTGCTCCGGGTTCACGGTGAGGGAGAGGCCCAGCTCCTCCCGCAGGAGGATGACCTCCCGATAGTGCTCCTCCTGGCGGACCCGGGCGATGGTGTGGGGCACACCCAGCTTCCGGGCCACCATACAGCAGAGGATGTTGCTCTCGTCGGAGTTCGTGGCGGCGATGAGGAGGTCGGCGCTGTCCGCTCCCGCCAGACGCAGCAGGTCGATGTCCACCGCGCCGCAGACGGTGATGACGTCCAGGGCGGTGTTCACCTGGGCGATGCGCTCCGGACTTCTGTCGATGACGGTGACGCTGTGGCCCTCCCGGGTCAGATACTGCGCCAGAGTGAAGCCCACCTTTCCGGCGCCGGCAAGGATAATGTTCATGGCAATACCTGTCTTTGCAAAGTTGATGTGGGAAAATACGATATAAATGTATCACCCTGCGGGCCTTCCGTCAAGGCGGGCGGCATCCGTGGGGCGTATATCAGGGAGATATAAATAATTTGTAAAACGTTTCGATTTGAGATTTACATTTTTCCTTCGGGCGATTATAATATATCCCGCATGAAAAATGCTCCTCTTTCGGGGAGCGATAAGGAGAACGATATGAAAAAGATCATTGCGCTGATCCTCGCGATGTGCCTGATGCTGTGCGTTTTTGCCGGCTGCGGCAAGAGCGAGGTGGAGTATTACGACGAAGCCGAGACCGCCGAAGCCGAGACCGCCGAGACTGCGGAACCCGCTGCCGAGGCCGCCGAGCCTGCCGAGGACGCGGAGCCTGCCGTCAGCATCGGCCAGGGAGGCACGGGCTTTGAGACCTATCCCGCCGACATGGTGGTCGCCACCATCAACGGCACCGAAGCCACCTGGATGGAGTACTACTACTGGCTGCGGTACTACACCCAGTATGTCAACCAGTTCGCCGGTCAGTACGGCATCGTCCTGACCGACTGGGAGGGACATGATCTCTCCGGCGACAATACCAACGCCCAGGTGGTCCTCATGAACGCCCAGGCGAACATGATCCAGGATCACGTCATTCAGACCGAGACCGCCAAGCTGGGCGTGACCCTCTCCGAGGACGATCTG
This sequence comes from uncultured Oscillospiraceae bacterium, assembly GCA_905234625.1. Classification (GTDB taxonomy): domain Bacteria; phylum Bacillota; class Clostridia; order Oscillospirales; family Oscillospiraceae; genus CAJOIG01. The sequence continues at coordinate 23,779 of CAJOIC010000046.1, forward strand.
GCCGAGATCAGCGATATCTTCGAGCAGAACGCCGATACCGTCACCGGCGACGGCGACGGGACTGCCACCGAGGACGAGATCGCCGTCTTCGAGGAGTACCTGAAGCAGGAGCTCTTCGTGGACCGGGCCTTCTTCGATCAGTTCAACACCACCGCGCTTCTCAGCCAGCTGGGCTTTGAGGCGACCTATGGTGCCAACGGCGACAATTACTCCGACGAGGATACCATGACCTTCGCGGAGGACAGCGGCCTCATGGGCGCCAAGCACATCCTCCTCACCACCGTGGATACCACCACCATGGAGCCCCTGTCCGACGAGGAGATCGCCGAAAAGCGCGCCACCGCCGAGGATATCCTGGCCCAGCTCCAGGCTGTGCAGGACGATCCCGCGGCGCTGGAGGCCCTGTTCGACGAGCTGACGGCGGAGTACACCGAGGATACGGGCTATGCCTCCTATCCTGACGGCTATGTCTTCGGCGAGGGCGAGATGGTCCAGGAGTTCGAGGACGGCGTGAAGGCCCTGGAGGTCGGGCAGCTGTCCGACATCGTGGAGTCCTCCTACGGTTACCACATCATCCTCCGCATCCCCATCGATCCTGACGCCGTCATCGGCACCGACGCCAACGGCAACGACGTGAGCCTGCGCTATGCGGCTGCGTCCCAACAGTTCTCCGCCCTGCTCTCCGCCTGGGTGGACGAGGCGGACGTGGTCTGGAGCGACGGCTTCGAGACCCCGGACCTGGCGGCCATCTTCGGCTGAGATACGGTTACAGATAATTCGATCGGCCTCCGGCTTTCGCCGGAGGCCGATTTCGTGTGTTTTGCGAGGGCGGGGGTCACAGGGAGGTGTCGATCCGCTCCACGGCGGCAAAGCCCCGGCCGGCCTGGAAGTCCATGCTGTGCTGGAAGCGCTCCATCACGTCCGAGGGGTCCACGAAGCCGAATTTGATCTTGTCCATGGTCTCCCGGTCGAACCGGACGGAGACGACGGTGTCCCCCGCCAGGACGGCGTGGACCACCACGTCCGCCACCGGCAGAAGGGAGAAAATGTCCCGGGCCGCGCGGATGCAGGTGCTGCAGACATAGTCCTGGAGCAGGTCGTAGAACTGGATGACGTTCTTCTCCCGGCGCTGGGTCTCCAGGGTCTCCTCGTTCACGGCGAACTCCACCTCCATGAGGGAGGCGCGGTCGGTGCCGAACTGGAACTGTCCGCCGTAATCCAGCAGATCGTCCAGGGGGGCCACCTCGTAGATGACCTCCAGATAGGCGTCGATGTCCCCCTCCAGGATGGCGGGGGCCTTGGCGTGGTAGTAGGCCCAGATGTCGGGATCGAAGCCGGCGTCCGGAGGGGTCTCGCTCCCGGCGAACTCCAGCCAGTCCACAGGCTCGTCGAAGCTCTTGTGGATGCCCCGGAGCGCGTCGTCCGTCAGCTGGGCGGGGTGGAATACGGGCGCCTCCCCGGTCTCCTCCGCGTCCGCGGGGCGCTCCTCGACGGGGGCGTCCCCGACAGGGGCTTCCTCCGCCGCCGGGACCTCCTCGGTCTTCGCCGCAGCTGCCGCTGCCAGCGCCGCGGCCTCCGCCTGCTCCGCCGCCAGGGCTTCCGCCTCGGCTGCCGCCGCCGCTTCCTCCGCGGCCTTGGCCTCGGCCTTTTCGGCCTTCTTCTTTTCCCGGGATTCCTTCAGGTTCTTGGCGGTCTTTTTCACGTTGGTGGACTTGACGTAGGAAATGCCGGTGCCGGGCAGACTGGCGGTGCCGGTGAGCTTGCCGCTGGTGTGCAGGTTCGCGTGCAGGCCCTTCGTGCCTACGCTGATGCTGGCGCCGGTCTTGCCGAAATTCAGCTTGACGCCGGGGGCGATTGTGACGCTTTTCCGAAAACGAAGACCCATATCAACATCTCCTGACTGTTGTAATGATTTCCGATCCCAGACTAAACGAAACGGACGAAAATGTCAAGGCGCTGACAAATTCTGGGGAAATTTGACGGCACGGCGGGCAAATTCCACTTGACATAAAGTTGACTTAGACTTAAAATAAATTAGTTACGATGAACATATTGTGGGTAAGTGTGTTCATTGGTGACGATCCTGCTTTTTCGGGAAGGACGCTTGATGTCCCCCGTGATTCTCAGAAATTCTAAGATGGGAGGTGTGTATACTTACAATGCCAATATGGTTGACAGTCGTACTCGTACTGGTGGCCCTGGTCGCGGGCGTCCCCGTCGGTATCATGTACCGGAAGAACGTGGGCGAGCGCGAGATCGGCTCGGCAGAGGACGAGGCGAAGAGGATACTCAATGACGCCATCAAATCCGCAGAGAGCAAGAAACGCGAAGCTCTCCTGGAGGCAAAAGAAGAGATACACAAGAACCGCTCGGAGTACGAGCGGGAGGTCAAGGAGAGACGGTCCGAGCTCTCCAAACAGGAGCACAGGCTCCAGCAGAAGGAAGAACATCTCGACAAGAAAACGGACGCTATCGACCGGAAGAACGAGCTCCTCACCAAGAAGATCGCCGAGGTCGAGGCCCAGCAGGAGGAGGTCCAGAAGCTCAAGAATTCCCAGCTCGAGGTGCTGGAGCGCATCTCCGGCTACTCCGTCGAGGAGGCGAAGGCCCTGCTCATCGACTCCCTCGCCAGCGAGGTGACCCACGAGCAGGCCGTGAAGCTGCGGGAGATCGAGCAGCAGTATAAGGACGAGGCTGAGGAGCGCGCCAAGGAGATCATCACCCTGGCCATCCAGCGCTGCGCCGCCGACCACGCCAGCGAGGTCACGGTCTCCGTGGTCAGCCTGCCCAACGACGAGATGAAGGGCCGCATCATCGGCCGCGAGGGACGGAACATCCGCTCCATTGAGACCCTGACCGGCGTGGACCTCATCATCGACGATACGCCGGAGGCCATCACCGTTTCCAGCTTCGATCCCGTTCGCCGCGAGGTGGCCCGCCTCGCCTTGGAGAAGCTGATCGCCGACGGCCGCATCCATCCCGCCCGCATCGAGGAGATGGTGGCGAAGGCCCAGAAGGAGGTCAACAACACCATCAAGGCCGAGGGCGAGCGCGCCGTCTTCGAGACCGGCGTCCACGGTCTGCATCCGGAGCTCATCAAGCTCCTGGGACGGCAGAAGTACCGCACGAGCTACGGTCAGAACGTCCTGAACCACTCCATCGAGGTGGCCCATATCGCGGGCCTTCTGGCGGCGGAGCTGGGAGAGGACGTGGCCACCGCCAAGCGCGCGGGACTCCTGCACGATATCGGCAAGAGCATCGACCACGAGGTCGAGGGCAGCCACGTCACCATCGGCGTGGACATCGCCAAGAAATACAAGGAGTCCGAGGCCGTCATCCACGCCATCGCCGCCCACCACAACGACGTGGAGCCCCAGACGGTGGTGGCCTGCCTGGTGCAGGCGGCGGACGCCATCTCCGCCGGCCGTCCCGGCGCCCGGAGGGAGAACATCGAAAACTACGTCAAGCGCCTCCAGAAGCTGGAGGAGGTCTCCATGTCCTTCCCGGGCATCGACTCCTGCTACGCCATCCAGGCGGGCCGCGAGATCCGCGTCATGGTGAAGCCCGAGCAGGTCAGCGAGGACCAGATGACCCTCCTGGCCCGGGACATTGCCAAGAAGGTGGAGGAGGAGCTCACCTATCCCGGCCAGATCAAGGTCCACGTCATCCGCGAGACCAAGGCCGTGGAGTACGCGAAATAACCGGATACCGAAACGAAAAACGCCGATCCGAAAGGATCGGCGTTTTGCTGTGCGTTCATGACCCGAATGGGAGCTTTTGGTCCGGGACCGGTATCAATAGTCCTCCGCGAAGGTAGGGTCGTCGTACCATCCGGCGAGGTAGAACATATCCACGTAGTTCGTGGAGTCGCTGGTGGTGACGTCGGCGGTGACGGTGCCGTCCGGGGCGTAGGTGATGACGGCGGATTCCTTGGTGAGCATGGGGATGTTCGTGTCCACGTAGTACAGCTTCAGCTCGATGCCCTCGTCCTTCCGGCGGAGCTCCGCGATGCAGCCGTAGGTGTCTCCCCGGCAGAAGCTGCCCAGGTTCGCGTAGGTGAAGTTCACGGTGAGCTTCTGGGACACGTCGTTGTAGTTCCAGGTGAATTTGGAGCCGGCGGGGCGGATGGTGCCGTACCGCGGGTCCTGGAAGGTATGGTTGTGGCCCCAGAGGAAGACCACGTTGGGATGGGCGTTCAGTATCTCGGTCAGAACGTCGTTCCCCTGGGTCTGGCGGTAGCCGCCGGGGATGTCATGCCCCGTGTAGGGGATGGACAGATGCAGGGGGAAATGGCTGACGATGAAGATGGGAATGTTGTTGGGAGCCTCGTCCAGGTAGGCGGCGAGGGCGTCGATGTCCTCCTGGGGGAAGATCATGGCCTCCTGGGCCGCGCCGAAGTTGTAGATGATGAAGTCGTCGGTGCGAAGGGTCTCTCCCAGGCGGGTGAAGCCCGGGCCCAGGGACTCCCAGGCGGGAGCGCCGGCCTTGTTCTCCTGGTTGCCTGTGGTGACGTTGTATTTGCCGGGCATGGCCTCATCCAGCACGGCCTTGAAGCCGTCGAAGGTGGCCTGGTCCCAGGCCTTGTCGCAGATGTCGCCGCCGAAGGAGAGAAACTCCAGATCCTCCCCGTACACGGCCTGCTGGTCCGCGATCCAGGCGGCGAAGCCCGGGGTCTCCGCGTGCTGGTCGCTGGCGAAGGCCAGGACCCGCGCGCCGCCCTCATAGCTGGAGGGACCCGCGGCGGGCACGACGGGCTGCTCGGGGGTGGGCTCCGGCTCCGGCATGGGGGTGGCCTGCGGCGCCGGGACGGGGGTCACGGCGGCTTCCTCGGCGGCTCCGGCGGCGCATCCGCCCAGCACGCCCATGACCACCGCGCCGGCGGTCACGGCGCCTGCGCCCTTGAGGAACTCCCGGCGGCTGATGTCTTTCTTCTCTTTCATGGTGATCCTCCTATGCTGTTATGCAAAAAACTCCGGTCCCATCATACCACAGGCCCGGGACCCGCGTAAATACCGTTTTTGCGGCGCGTCACACCCGCAGGCGGACGCTGCTGCCGCCGGAGCGCTCCTTCGTCACAACGATCTGCCGGTCGATCCGCTCCCGGAGACCCGCCACATGGGAGATGATGCCCACGAGCCTGTCCCCTTCGGTCAGTCCCGCCAGGGCGTTCACCGCGTCCCGCAGGGTCTCGTCGTCCAGGGAGCCGAAGCCCTCGTCCACGAAGAGCGCGTCCAGGCGGATGCCTCCCGCGGAGGCCTGCACCTCCTCGGAGAGGCCCAGGGCCAGGCTCAGGGCCGCCAGGAAGGACTCCCCGCCGGAGAGGGACTGGGCGCTTCTCTCCGTGCCGTTGTAGAAGTCGATGACGTCCAGCTCCAGGCCGCTCTGGGCCTGACCTCCCGCGGGGGCCTCCCGGCGCTTGAGGGCGAACTTGTTGCCGCTCATGCCCAGAAGATGGACGTTGGCCCGATCCAGCACCCGGTCGAAGTAGGTCAGCTGGGCGAAGGTCTCGAGGGACAGGCGCTCCTTTCCCGTGAGGCGGCCGTTTGCCGTGGCGGCCAGGGTGTTCATCCAGGTCCAGCGGAGCTCCAGTTCCGCCAGGGGGGCCAGCAGGCTCCCAAGGGCCTCCCGGGCCTTGCGGTTGGCGTCCAGGCGGATGCCGGTCTCGGTGATGGCCGGGGCCAGGGCCTCCTTCCGGGCCTCCAGCTCCGCTTTGCGGGCCAGGAGAGCCTCTTTGTCGGCGGGCTCGCTCTCGGCAAGCTGGGCCGCCAGCTGCGCCGCCGCGCTGTCGAGAGACGCCAGCCGTGACGCGGCCTCCGCAGCCTCCCGGGCGGCCTTCTCCCGGGCGATCCGGAGGGCCTCCGCCTCCTTCCGCAGGGTTTCCGCGGCGGCCTCCGCCTCCGCCCGGGAGGGGAAGGGCAGCCCCTCCGCCAGGGTCCGGGCCAGGGCCGTCGACGCCTCCTTCCGGACCTTGCAGGCTGCGGCCTCCTCGGAGAGACGGGCCATGTCCGCCTCCAGCTCCCGCAGGGCCTTTTCCCTCTTGGGCAGAAGCTCGTCGTCCAGGGCCGTCAGGCGGCGGACCTTTTCCGTCTCTGCGGCAATAGCCTCGGCGCAGTCCCGCAGGGCGGCCCGGACGTCCGCCGAGCCCTTCTCCGCCAGGGCCTCCGCCTCC
>CAJOIC010000046.1:30131-45605 GCA_905234625.1 uncultured Oscillospiraceae bacterium
CGCACACCGGACAGGGCTCCCCCTCCCGCAGGTCCAGGGCCAGGATACCCGCCTGTCCGTCCAGGAAGGCCCTCCGCAGGGCGGCGGCGGTCCCGGCGGCGGCCTCCGCCTCCCGGGCTGCGGCCTGATACGCTTCCTGTGCGGCGGTCAGCTTCGTCCCCCGGGCGCGAAGCTCCGCCAGGGCCTTGCGGAAGGCAGCCAGGGCGTCCTGCCGCAGGGTGAGGCGGTCCCGCTCGCCCAGGAGCTTTTCCCGGGCCTTGTCCGCGCCCTCCAGAGAGCGGCGCTCGTCCCGCAGGGCCTCCAGGGAGGAGGCAAGGCCGGCGCTCTCCTCCCGCTTGTTCGAAAGAATGGAAGACGCGGCCTCCAGGGCCTTTTCCGCGGCGGCGGCCTCCGCCCGGGCGGATTCCAGGCCGTCGAAATCCGAAAGCCCCGCCCGTATGGCGGCGGAACGCTCCAGCAGCTCCGCCTCGGCGGGCATTTTTTTCTGCTCCTCCGCCAGAGCGGCCTCCAGCGCCGTCTTTCGGGGCAGGAGCTTTCCGCGCTGCTCCTCCAGCCCGGCCAGGTCCCGGGCTCTCTTCCGGCGTTCCTCCTCCCGGTCCAGGTCCACCGCCAGCTCCGTCAGGGCCCGGTCCGTATCCTCCAGGCTCCGGACGGCGGTCTCCAGGGCCTTCTCGTCCCGCTCCACGAGCCGCGCCGCTCCCGCCAGGAGCGTCTCCATGTCCGGCACGCCCTCGGCGGCGGTCTCCAGCGCCTGCCGCAGCTCCCCGTCCTCCCCGCACCGCAGGGCGGCGGTATGGCGGCGGACCTGTTCTCTCGCCTCATCCAGGGCCCGGCCAAGATCGGCGGCGTCCTGACGGCTCCGCTCCTGGAAGGCCAGGAACCGGTCCGTCCGGAAGATCTTGCGGAAGATCTCCTGCCGGGCGGAGGTCCCGGCCGTCAGCAGGCGGCGGAACTCCCCCTGGGCCAGCATGGCGATCTGGGCGAACTGCTCCCCGTCCACACCCAGGATCTCCTGCACGGCTTTGGTGACCTCCCGGAAGCCGGTGACGGGCCGGATGCCGTCCCCCGTGAGCTCCGCGCCGGCTGCCACGGTGACCTGCCCGCCGGAGCCCCGCTGCCGGTCCCGCTGGTAGGCGGGATTGCGCCGGACGGTGTACTCCCGGTCCCGGTAGGCGAAGGTGAGGACCACCTCCGTGGGGGCGGCGCCGTCCGCGTACTGGGAGCGGAGCATGGAGGCATTGCGCATCTCCCCGCTGGGCCGTCCGAAGAGGGCGAAGGTGATGGCGTCGAAAATGGTGGTCTTGCCCGCGCCGGTGTCTCCGGTGATGAGGTAGAGCCCTCCGGAGCCCAGCAGCGTCAGGTCCAGCTCCGTGGTCCCCGCGTAGGGGCCGAAAGCGGACAGGGTCAGCTTCAGCGGTCTCATAGATCCTCCTCCCGTATGGCGTCGAAAAGCTCCGCGGCGTACCGCTCCTGGACCGGGGACAGGGGCTGACCGTTCTGCAGCCGGTAGAGCTCCCCGAACAGCTCCAGCTCCGTGCGATCCTCCGGGGTTTGTCCGGCGGTGACGGCCGCCGCCGTGCGGGTGCGGACGTTATCATATTCCAGCAGCATGATATTGGGGTACACGTTCCGCATGAGCTCCAGGGCGTGACGGACAGGGTCCTCGTCCGTGAGGACCACCCGGAGATAGTCGTCCGTGGCGGTGCCGCGGTAGCTCTCCAGGGTGAGGAGCTCCGTGTGGGTGCCCCGTATCTGACGCATATCGTGCAGGGGGACCAGGGGGACCGTGCGGACGGCGGTATCGCCCTTCTCGCCCAGCTCCGCCACGGTGACGGATTTCTCCTGGTCCATCTCGGAGAAGGAATACTTGAGGGGCGTGCCGCAGTAGCGCAGCGTCTCCCGGCCGACGCTCTGGGGCCGGTGGATATGGCCCAGGGCGACGTAATCGAAGAGGTCGAAGACGGAGGCGTCCACGTTGTCCGCGCCGCCGACGGTGATGTCCTCCGAGTCGGACCGGGCGGCCCCCGTGACGAACTGATGGGTCACCAGCACGTTCCGGACGGAGGGATCCACGTCTATGGCGGCGACGGCGGAGGCCACGGCCTGGGTGAAGGTCTCCGCGGGGGCGTCCGGGAGATACCGGCGGACGTGGAGGGGCTTGATGAACGGCAGCAGATACACATGGACGGGACCGTGCCCGTCCCGGAGTACGACGGGCTCCACCTTCCCGTCATACACCGGGGACAGATGGACGCCGCCGGGGGCCATGAGCCGGGAACCGAAGGCGATGCGCTCAGGGGAGTCATGGTTGCCGCTGATGACGAACACATGGGGCGCGAGCTTCGTGAGCTCGTACAGAAAGTCGTCGAAGAGCTCCACGGCCTCCGCCGGGGGCACGGGCTTATCGTAGATGTCCCCGGCGATGAGGACCGCCTCCGGGGCCTCCCGGGCGGTGATCTGACGGATCTGCCGGAGGATATGGGCCTGATCCTCCAGCATGGAGAAGCCGTTGACCCGCTTGCCCAGGTGCAGGTCGGACAGATGGATGAATTTCATGAAAAACGCTCCGTAATGGTGTGATCGCCTCTATCTTAGGACCCGGCGGGGCGGATGTCAATGCGCTCCGGGCAATAAAAAACGCCCGGCGTCGGCCGGACAGCGTGGATATATAGCAGAAGTGACCTTCGACCGTTCTTTTTTCTCCAGTCAAAGGTCACTTCATGAAATTCTTGGTATCTAGCATCAATGGTTACCTCTCTTTCTTTCGATTGGCAGCCGCCTCTCCGCTCCCAAATCTCAACCGGCTTCGCACAACTACTTTTATTCCAAGCCTCTTACGTGAGACAACCGTGTGCCGGTGAACAACTGACCTGCGGACCCTGCGGCTTTTCTCTCGCCTCTATTTAATGGCTTTCGCCCTGTGACTGTATAATAGCATATCGGGCCGGGGATCGCAATAGGTATATGACACAGAATTAACGAGCTGTTTTTATGCAAATACCACAATTCGACATGTGGAGTATCGAAAAAACATGTGTGGATTCACAAAGAACCTCCCTCCCGGGCGGGGAAGGAGGTCGCTATTTATGCGTTCCCGTCGGCGCGGATACGGTCCATGATGCGGGTCATGAGGCCCGTGCGCCCGAAGGGGGTCATGAGGTAATAGCCGTCCACATAGGGCGCCACGGCGGCGGCCACGGCGGCGGAGATGTCCACGGCCAGCTCCTCGCCCCGGGCCCGGTCCGCGCCCTCGTAGGCAGCGATGATCTTCTCGTCCACGGTGATGCCGGAGATCTCGCTGTTCATGAAGAGGGCGTTTCTTTGACTGACCACGGGGATGATGCCGCCCAGGAGCTTGCCCCGCAGAGTCCGGCGGGCCAGCTTCAGGTTCTCCAGGGCCTGCTCCGTCAGAACGGGCTGGGTGAGGAAGCCTGCGGCGCCGTTTTCCTCCTTCTCCTGGGCGAGCTTGAGCTGCATATCGAAGTTTCGCACGTTCACGTTCAGCGCGCCGAAGATGCGGAAGGGCACGGGGAGCAGGGCGGCGTTCAGACTGTCCACGTATTTGATGAGCTTGCGGGAGTTGAAGTTGTAGACGCTCTTGACCTCGTCCCGGCTGGCGGAGGGGATGGGGTCCCCGGTGATGATGAGGACGTTCCGCACGCCCTCGGCGCAGAGGCCCAGGAGCAGCGCCTGGGTGGCGTTCAGGTTCCGGTCCCGGCAGGTCATGTGGGGCAGGGCGTCGATGTCCAGCTCCCGGCGGAGCTTGCAGGCCATGAGGCTGGAGTCCATCCGCGCCCGGGCGATGGGGCAGTCCGCCACGGTGATGACGGAGGCCCCCGCGTCCCGCAGCTCCCTGGCGCCGGACATGAATTTCGTCACGTCCGCGTCCACGGGGGAGTCCAGCTCCACGGCGAAGGGCTTCCGGTCCGGGTCGCACAGCATGTCCCAGAACTCGTTGGGCTCGGCGGGAGGCTCCTGGGCCTGGACGTCCTCCGCCTTGTGGGAGCGGAGGGGGAGCTTGGGGATGGCGGAGGTCTTCAGGGCGCTGACGGCGGCGGCCATATGCTCCGGGGTGGTGCCGCAGCAGCCGCCCAGGATCCGCGCGCCCCGGTCCCGGAGGGCGCTGAGCTGGGAGGCGAAGTACCGGGGGTCCCCGTCGTAGTAGGTGCGCTGGCCCCGGACGGTGGGATAGCCCGCGTTGGGCATGGCGGACAGGAGCACGTCCTCCGGCAGGGAGAGCCTCCCCACCAGCTCCGCCATGTGACGCGCACCGGAGACGCAGTTGAGGCCCACGGCGTCGATGTTCTCATCCTCCACTGAGGCTCGGATCAGGTCCCCCAGCAGCCGGCCCTCCCGGGTGAAGCCGTCCGGCTGGGCGGCGAAGGACACCAGGATGAAGGCGTCCGGCGCCCTCTCCTTGATGCGCTTCGCCACGGCGTGGAGGCCGTGGTCGGAGCTGTTGGTCTCGAAGAGGAAGTGACGTGCGCCGCAGGCCAGGAAGGAGAAGGCGGCGAAGGAATACTCCGCCAGGAGCGCGTCGTCGTCCGGGGCGTCGATGGGCCCGATGTCCGCGAAGACATAGGCGTTCTTCCCGGCGGCCCGGAGGGCCAGCTCGTAGCCCGCCTGGATCACCGGGACGCACTTCTCCCCCAGGTTCGGGCGGTTGGCGCCGAAGGTGTTCGTCTTGATGGCGCCGCAGCCCGCCCGGATGTACGCCCGGTGGATATCCTCCACGGCCTGGGGCGTCTCCAGGTTCGCCAGCTCGCAGGGCCGGTCCGGATCGTCGTTGTGCTGGGCGTAGTAGGTGCCCATGGCCCCGTCGAACAGCAGGATGTGATCTTCTAAATACTCTCGGATCTTTCTCATAATATGTAAACCTGATTATGTCAACCAAACACCAGTTTGGCGATGTCCGCGGACTGCTTCGCATCCTTGGCGTAGTAGTCCGCGCCGATCTCGGCGGCGTATTCCGGGGTGAGGACCGCGCCGCCCACCATGATCCTGCAGTCGTGACCGCTCTGACGCAGGGCGGCGATGGTCTCGGCCATGCTGGCGACGGTGGTGGTCATGAGGGCGGAGAGGCCCACCAGCTTCGCGTCCTCCCGGATCGCGGCCTCCACCACGGCCTCCTTGGGCACGTCCCGGCCCAGGTCGACGACGGTGTAGCCGTAGTTTTCCAGGACCACCTTCACGATGTTCTTGCCGATGTCGTGGATGTCACCGTGGACGGTGGCGATGATGATCTTTCCCCGGGACACGGAGGAGGCGCCCCGGGCGGCGATGCTGCGCTTGATGACCTCGAAGCCCTCGCAGGCGGCGTTGGCGGCGTTTATGAGCTGGGGCAGGAAGATCTCCTGCTTTTCGTACCGGTCGCCGACGGCGTCCAGGGCGGGGATGAGGAGGGTGTTCACAGCGTCCAGCTCCGACATGGTCTCCAGCGCCTTGGCGGTCAGGGCGGCGGTCTCCTCCCGGAGACCCTTGGCGATGGCAGTCCCCACGGTCATGCCCCCGTCCGTTGACGGTGCGGGGGAGGGGGGTGCGGCGTCGGCGCCCGCGAACCGCTCGATGTATCCCGCAGAGTCTACGTCCTGGCCGGAGAGGACCTTGAAGGACGCCACCGCGTCCATGACGGCCTTCTGGTTGGGGTTCACGATGGGCAGGTCCAGCCCCGCGTGCATGGCCTGGGTGAGAAAGCTGACGGTGATGTTCTCCCGGGCGGGCAGACCGAAGGAGATGTTGCTGACGCCCAGGACGGTGTGCAGACCCAGCTCCTCCGTGACGTACCGCACGGCCTTCAGGGTTTCTGTGGCCTGGCTCTGCTGGGCGGAGACCGTGAGGGTCAGGCAGTCGATGAGCACGTCCTCCCGGGGTATACCATAGGAGACGGCCGCCTCCAGGATGCGCCGTGCGATGGCGGCCCGGGCCTCCCAGGTCTCGGGGATGCCGTTTTCGTCCAGGCAAAGTCCCACCACCGCCGCGCCGTACTTTTTGCAAAGGGGCAGGACGGCGTCCAACACCTCCCGCCGCCCGTTCACGGAGTTCACGATGGCCTTTCCGTTCACGGCCCGGAGACCCGCCTCGACGGCGGCGGGGTCCGAGGAGTCGATCTGGAGGGGCAGGTCCGTCACGGATTGGATGGCTTTCACCACCTTGACCATCATTTCTGCCTCGTTGATGCCGGGAAGCCCCACATTTACGTCTAAAATATCCGCTCCGGCGTCCTGTTGCTCCACAGCCCGTTCCAGGATATAGCCGATGTCGTTCTCCCGGAGGGCCTGCTGGAACCGGCGCTTGCCGGTGGGGTTGATGCGCTCGCCGATGACCCGGACGCCCCCGAAGGGGACGGTGCGGGCGGCGGAACAAACGCCCCGGCGGGTCCGCTCCGGGCGGTTTTTGGCGGCGGAGGCCAGGTGCTGCCCGGCGGCGCGGATGAAATCCGGCGTGGTGCCGCAGCAGCCGCCGAAGACGGTGACGCCCAGGGCCGCGGCGGCGGCCAGCGACGCACCGAACTCCTCCGGGGTGATGGTGTAGGCTCCGGTGGCGGGGTCGGGCAGACCGGCGTTGGGCTTGAGGATCAGGGGCTTGTCCGTCCAGCGGGCCAGCTCCTCCACCATGGGCATGAGCTCCTTGGGTCCCAGGGAGCAGTTGAAGCCCATGGCGTCCACCTCGAGACCCTCCAGCGTCAGGGCCATGGAGGACACCGTGACGCCCACGAAGGTCCGTCCCGTGGCCTCGAAGGTCATGGTGACCCAGACGGGGAGGGAGGTGTTCTCCTTTGCCGCCAGGACCGCGGCCTTCACCTCGTACAGATCGCTCATGGTCTCGAAGATGATGAGGTCCGCGCCGGCGGCCTCCCCGGCCACGGCCATCTCCTTATATATATCGTATGCCTCGTCGAAGGCCATCGTCCCCAGGGGCTCCAGCAGCTGCCCGATGGGACCCGCGTCCAGGGCCACCTTCACGGGCCTGTCCCCGGCGGCCTCCCGGGCGCAGCGGACGCCCCCGGCGATGAGCTCCGCCGGGGTATAGCCGCTCTTGGCGACCTTGAGGCGGTTGGCGCCGAAGGTGTTGGCATAGAGGATATCACTGCCGGCCTCCACGTATCGCCGCTGGATGGCGGTGACCTCCTCGGGGTGGGTCAGGTTCCAGCTCTCGGGCAGCTCGCCCATGCCGAGGCCCGCCGCCTGGAGCATGGTGCCCATGGCGCCGTCCAGCAGGATGAGGTCATGCTTGTCCACAGGTCTCACCATCCTTTCGGTAGTCGCAGGATGAAAACATGGCGCAATCCGCGCAGCCCCTGCCGCGCTTGGCTGCGGGCGTTGGGGATACCCCCGCCAGGGCCGTCACGGTCTTCTGGGGGAGCATGAGGCCCCCCGGGGTAAGGGTCACCCCGATGCGCCGCCCTACGTCGAGCAGGCGGCAGAAGTCCGGCTGCTGGGAAAAGGGCAGGTCCCCGTAGCCGGGGCTGAACCGATCCGTCAGGTACAGGGGCGCCTCCGCCTCGGCCAGGTCCGCGCAGAGATTGTCGCACACGTTCTCTATGGCGGCGCTGCCGCAGGCGTCCAGGATCACCGCGTCGGCCATGTTCGTCACCTGGGTCCGGCGGATGAGGCTCTCCGCCTCCGCTCCCAGGGTGGCGGCGAAGAAGATGACCGCCTCGCAGCCGGAGAGGAGGGCCTTCACGTCCTCCCCCCGGGGCCGGAAATCCGTCCCCACCGGGGCGCCGTCCCCGTCCAGGGGGAACCGGCGCCACACCACCCGGGGCCGGGCGGTCCGCAGGAGCAGCGCCTCGCAGCGGTCGATGGCCTCGTTCACCTCCGGGGGGATCTCGCCGCCCTTGTAGGCGAGATAGAGGAGGATCTCATTCCGGTTCATGCCGGTCAGTCTGCCGTCCATGGCGCATCCTCCTTCACTATAACCTACCGAATTTATGGAATTATAACACATTCCTTAGCAAATGTTAATACTCGATCCTGAATTTTCCCGAAAGCCGGCCCTGTCAAGGGGGAACAATAAAGGGACGCGAGAGGGGGAACAGCCGTGAAAATGTCGGATATCCGTGCCGCTGTCCGTCGGGCGGCCTCCGATCCGCGCCGCAGGGAGCTGAGCCTGTACGCCGCCAACGGTACGTACTACTTCTTCCTGTCTCTGGGACCGCTGACGGCGCTGCTGCTGGCGCTGCTGCCGTATCTGCCGCTGACGGAGGAGCAGCTTCTCGGGGGCGTGCTGGAGCTGGCGCCCATGGCCTTCCGGCGGCTGATGCAGGGGATCGTCCGGGACGTGTACGCCGGGACCAAGGCGGCGCTGGGTCTGTCCCTGCTTTTGGAGCTGTGGAGCGGGGCCCGGTTCCTCGCCGCCGTGACCCGGGGCGTGGGAGCGCTGACGGGCGGACCCGCCGCGGGGTATCTGCGCCGGCGGCTCCTGGGGGCGGCCTACACCGCGGCCCTGGTCCTCTTCATCCTGGGGAATATGACCTTCCTCCTGTTCGGGGAGCGGCTGCTGCTGGGGGCGGAGCGGGTCTGTCCGGAGCTGACGGGCCTGTGGGGGGCGGTGCTGCGGCTGAGGCCCGTCATCTTCCTGGCGGGCCTGACGGCGGCCAACGCCCTGCTGTTCCGGTATGGCGCCGGGGCGCGGCGGCGCTTCCGGGGCGTGATGCCGGGGGCGGTGCTGTCGGCGGTGGGCTGGCTGCTGTTTTCCCGGGGATATTCCTGGGCCATGGAGCGCTTCGGTCTCTCCGGGGTGTACGGCAGCATCGCCGCCGTCACCGTTTCCCTGTACTGGATCTACTGCTCGCTGTATATCCTGTTCCTGGGAGCGTGGCTGACGGCGCCGGGAGAGGCATAAAACTGTTATGTTATAAAAAGGAACAACTTTTTGAGTGCTGAGTTGGCTGTTTACTCTTGTTTGTGGAAATTGGTCATGTTATAATATAAAATGCACATAGTAGTATGTGCAAGTGTGTCAAAAACTATATAAGATAGGAGAGTGAGAGCGGTTTGAGTCGACTGAGTATTTACACTCCGGATAAATCCCAGGCGATCGTGGACAATCTCTACGAGAATCTGCAGCACCGCATCCAGGTGGCGCCTCAGGGCAACTGCCCCGTGGAGCTGACGGACGCGTTCCTGCGCATGTGCCTTGCCCAGAGCTGCGGCAAGTGCACTCCCTGCCGCATCGGGCTGACGCAGCTGTCCGCCCTGATGGAGAAGATCCTGGAGGGTGAGGGCGTGTCGCAGGACCTGATGATCCTGGAGAAGGCCTCCCACGCCATCGCCGATTCCGCGGACTGCGCCATCGGCCGTGAGGCTGCCCGGACGGTGCTGGACTGCCTGCGGGGATTCCGGGACGAGTTCCTGTCCCATGTGAACACCGGGCGCTGCCTGTCGGGCTTCGCTGCGGTCCCCTGCGTGTCCAACTGCCCTGCCCATGTGGATATCCCCGGATACATAGCCCTGGTCCGGGAAGGGAGATACGCCGACGCGGTGCGCCTCATCCGGGAGGACAATCCCTTCCCCAGCGTCTGCGGCCTCATCTGCGAGCATCCCTGCGAGAACCACTGCCGCCGGAACATCATGGACGCCTCCGTGAACATCCGCGGCCTCAAGGCGTGGCCGTGGAGCGCGCCGGACATGTGGAGGCGCCTCCCTGCATGCCGCCCACGGGCCGTTCCGTGGCCGTCATCGGCGGCGGCCCCACGGGCCTGACCGCCGCGTATTTCCTGCAGCTCATGGGCCACTCCGTCACCGTGTATGAGCGGCGGAAGAAATTCGGCGGCATGCTGCGCTACGGCATCCCCCGCTACCGCCTGCCCGCCAAGTTCCTGGACGAGGATATCGACGTCATCCTCTCCACCGGCATCACCGCCTACACCGGCGTGGAGATCGGCAAGGACATCTCCTTTGCCGAGATCCAGGAGAGGTTCGACGGCGTGTATATCGCCATCGGCGCCCACTCCTACAAGACCCTGGGCATCCCCGGCGAGGACGCGAAGAACGTCATGTCCGCCGTGGAGCTTCTCGGCGCCATGGGCGATGAGGAGCCCATGGACATGGCAGGCAAGAATGTGGTCGTCGTGGGCGGCGGCAACGTGGCCATGGACGCCAGCCGCACGGCCAAGCGTCTTGGCGCCAAGAGCGTGAAGGTGGTCTACCGCCGCCGTCAGGCCGATATGACCGCGCTTGCGAACGAGATCTCCGGCGCCGTGGCCGAGGGCGTGGAGCTGGTGACTCTGAAGGCCCCCGTGGAGATCCTGGTGAACGCCCAGGGCGCCGTCCGGGCCGTGAAGGTCAAGCCCCAGATCCCCGGCGAGTACCGGGGCGGCCGTCCCGCGCCGCACAACGCTGACCTGCCCGAGGAGGAAATCCCCGCCGATGTGGTGGTGGTCGCCATCGGTCAGGCCATCGAGTTCGGTCACTTCGCCGAGGCGGGCATCAGCGCCACCCGGGCCGGTACGCTCCAGGCGGACACCTCCGGCGCCGTGGCGGGAGCCAACGGCATTTATGCCGGCGGCGACTGCGCCTCCGGTCCCGCGACGGTCATCAAAGCCATCGAGGCCGGCAAGACCGCCGCTGCCAACATCGACGAATACCTGGGCTTCCACACCGAGATCCCCTTCGATATCCAGATCCCTTCGGCGCAGTCCAAGCTGCGGGTCGCCTGCGGCCGCTGCAACATGACCGACCGTCCCGCGGCGGAGCGCGTGAACGACTTTGATCTGATCGAATACTGCATGACCGACGAGCAGGCCCACCAGGAGTGCTCCCGCTGCCTGCGCTGCGACCACTTCGGCTACGGCTCGTTCCGGGGAGGGAGGAAAGCTGCATGGTAACTCTGACAATCGACGGCCGCAAGGTCACCGTAGAAGAGGGCACCACGATCCTCGAGGCTGCCCGCAGCGTCGGCGTCAAGATCCCCACGCTGTGCTATCTGAAGGACATAAACCAGATCGGCGCCTGCCGCGTCTGCATGGTGGAGATCGAGGGCCGCGACCATCTCGTCGCCTCCTGCAACGCGCCCTGTGAGGACGGCATCGTCGTGAACACCAACACCCAGCGCGTCCGGGATACCCGCCGCCTGAACGTGGAGATGATCCTCTCCAAGCATAACTCCAGCTGCACCAGCTGCGTCCGCAGCGGCAACTGCACCCTGCAGACCCTGGCCCGGGATATGAACGTGCTGGATCTGCCGTTCCCCTTGAAGCCCGTCTACCGGGAGTGGGACCACAGCTATCCCCTCATCCGGGATATGTCCAAGTGTGTCAACTGCATGCGCTGCATCTCCGTCTGCGACAAGATCCAGGACATGCACGTCTGGGACGTCAGCGGCACCGGCGCCCGCACCGGCGTGGCCGTCCGGGACCGCCTGGATATCATGGACGCGGGCTGCACCTTCTGCGGCCAGTGCATCACCCATTGTCCCGTGGGCGCTCTCCGCGCCAGGGACGATACCCTCAAGGTCTTCGACGCCATCAACGATCCCGAGAAGATCACCGTGGTCCAGGTGGCGCCTGCCGTCCGCGCGGGCTGGGGCGACGATCTCGACCTGACCCGGGACGAGGCCTCTGTGCCCCGCATGGTGGCGGCGCTCAAGGCCATCGGCTTCGACTATGTCTTCGACACCAACTTCTCCGCCGACCTCACCATCATGGAGGAGGGCAGCGAGTTCATCGAGCGCATGACCCATCCCGGCGAGTATCCCATGCCCATGTTCACCTCCTGCTGCCCCGGCTGGGTGCGGTATGTGAAGATCCGGCATCCGGAGCTGGCGGGGAACCTGTCCACCGCCAAGAGCCCCCAGCAGATGTTCGGCGCGGTGGCGAAGACCTACTTCGCCAAGAAGATCGGCGTGGATCCCAGCAAGATCTTCTGCGTATCCGTCATGCCCTGCACGGCGAAGAAGTACGAGTGCGCCGTGGAGGAGGTCAACGACGCCGGCGCCGGCCGGGACGTGGACCTGTCCATCACCACCCGCGAGTTCGTCCGCATGATCAAGGCCTGCCAGATCGATCCCATGACCGTGGGCGAGGCGGAGTTCGACGATCCCCTGGGCGAGGGTACCGGCGCGGCCGTCATCTTCGGCACCACCGGCGGCGTCATGGAGGCGGCCCTGCGCAGCGCGTACTTCCTCATCACCGGCGAGAATCCCGACGCTGACGCCTTCTCCGGCGTGCGCGGTCTGGACGGCTGGAAGGAACGCACCTTCAAGGCCGGGGACGTCACCGTCCGCACGGCGGTGGCCAACGGTCTCGGCAACGCCACCAAGCTCATCGACGCCCTCCAGAGCGGCAAGGTCCACTATGATTTCGTGGAGATCATGGCCTGCCCCACCGGATGCGGCGGCGGCGGCGGACAGCCCATCGTGGACGGCGAGGAGCTGGGCGGCGCCCGCGGTCAGAAGCTGTATCAGCTCGACCGCGAGGCCCACACCCGCTTCTCCCACGAGAACTCCAGCGTCCAGCGGCTGTATGAGGAGTTCCTGGGCGCGCCCCTGTCCCACGAGGCACATCATTTGCTTCATACTGACATAAAAGCTTGGAAGCTCTGAGAGGCTTGCTAAATCGCGTGATACTTCGTTGCGGGAACCTGCGGACAGCGTCACATACACAAAGTATGCTCCTTGTCCGCAGAACCCCGCGCCTCGTCTGACGCGATTTATCCGAGCCGCGGTCGTAAGGGACTTCTTCTTCGGCTCAACCCCGCGAAAAAACCATCGCCGGTGCCAAACCGTAAATAATAGAGTGAGAGCCTGCCGGGCGGCAGGCTCTCACTTTCACCATAAAGTTAACATAATTTGATTGACATAATTACCATCCCAGATACTCCCGCTGTTTGTCGGTCAGCGTGTCGATGGAAACGCCCAGCGTTTCCAGCTTGCGCCGGGCCACGGCGAGGTCGATCTCCCTCGGCACCGGGACCACACCCGGAGCGAGCTTCCCCCGGTTCTCTGCGAGATACCTGGCGCTTAGGGCCTGGATGGCGAAGCTCATGTCCATGATCTCGGCGGGATGCCCGTCGCCGGAGGCCAGGTTCACCAGGCGTCCCTCCGCCAGAACGAACACGGTCCGTCCGTTGGGGAGGCGGTAGCCGTCGATGTTCTGCCGGGCGCTGAATCTCTCCGCGGCGTAAGCCTCCAGGTCCTCCATGGCCACCTCTACGTTGAAGTGGCCGGCGTTCGCGAGGATCGCGCCGTCCTTCATGAGCGGGAAATGCTCCCGGGTGATAATGTCGCAGTCTCCGGTGACGGTGACGAAGATATCCCCGATGGGCGCGGCCTCCGCCATGGTCATGACCCGGAAGCCGTCCATGACGGCCTCGATGGCCCGGATGGGGTCGGTCTCCGTGACGATGACCCGTCCGCCCAGGCCCTTGGCCCGCATGGCGACGCCCTTGCCGCACCAGCCGTAGCCCGCCACCACCACATCCTTGCCAGCCACGATGAGGTTCGTGGTGCGCATGATGCCGTCCCAGACGGACTGGCCGGTGCCGTAGCGGTTGTCGAACAGGTGCTTGCAGTCGGCGTCGTTCACCATGACCGCCGGGAAGCGCAGGGTCCCGGCCTTCGCCATCTGCTTCAGGCGGAGGATGCCGGTGGTGGTCTCCTCGCAGGAGCCGATGACGCCGTCCAGCAGATGCGGGTACTTCTCATGCATCCGGGCGACGAGGTCGCCGCCGTCGTCGATGATGATGTTCGGTCCGGCCTCCAGGACGCGGTCGATGTGCTCGAAGTACTCGAGCTCCGTGCAGCCGTGTACGGCGTGGACGGTGAGGCCCCCGGCCGCCACGGCGGCGGCCACGTCGTCCTGGGTGGAGAGGGGGTTGGAGCCGGTGATGTGCATCTGCGCGCCGCCGAGAGCCATGACCCGGCAGAGATAGGCGGTCTTGGCCTCCAGATGGACGGACAGGGCGATCCGCAGGCCCGCGAAGGGCTGCGTACGCTCAAATTCCGTCGCGATAGAGCGCAGCAGCGGCATATGCGCCTCTACCCAGGCGATCTTTTTCTCTCCCGAAGGGGCCAGAGATATGTCCCGGATGGTGTTCATGCTCCCACGGCCTTTCTCAGAGCGTCCGCCCGGTCGGTGTTCTCCCACCTGACGCCCAGGTCCTCCCGGCCCATGTGACCGTAGGCCGCCAGGGGGCGGTAGATGGGCTTGCGCAGATCAAGGTCCCGGATGATGGCGGAGGGCCGCAGGTCGAAGACCTCCGTCACGGCCTTCTGCAGCGTATCGTCCGACACCGCGCCGGTGCCGAAGGTGGTGACGTTCACGGAGACCGGCGTCGCCACGCCGATGGCGTAGGCCAGCTGCACCTGGCAGCGCTCGGCAAGCCCTGCCGCCACGATGTTCTTCGCGACCCACCGGGCGGCGTAGGCCGCGCTGCGGTCCACCTTCGTGGGGTCCTTGCCGGAGAAGGCGCCGCCGCCGTGGGGGGCGCTGCCGCCGTAGGTGTCCACGATGATCTTCCGCCCCGTCAGGCCGGAATCCCCCTGGGGCCCGCCCACCACGAAGCGGCCTGTTGGGTTGACATAATACTTGATATCTCCCTTGTCCAGCTCCGGGGGCAGGATGGGGGTGACGACGTGCTCGATCATGTCGGCGCGGATGGTCTCCAGGGAGACCTCCGGGGCGTGCTGGGTGGAGACGACCACGGTGTCCACCCGGACGGGCTTGTTGTTCTCGTCGTATTCGATGGTGACCTGGGTCTTCCCGTCGGGACGCAGGTAGGGCAGAAGACCCGATTTGCGCACCTCCGCCAGGCGTTTGGCCATTTTCTGGGCGAGGCTGATGGGCAGGGGCATGAGCTCCGGGGTCTCGGAGCAGGCGTAGCCGAACATCATGCCCTGGTCTCCGGCGCCGTTCTCGATCTCCGCGCCGGCGGCGCCCTCCTTCTGCTCCAGGCTCTCGTTGACGCCCATGGCGATGTCCGGGGACTGCTCGTCGATGGCGGTGAGGACGGCGCAGGTGTCGCAGTCCATGCCGTATTTGGCGCGGTCATAGCCGATGTCCTTCAGCACGCTCCGGGCGATCTTGGGGATGTCCACATAGCAGCTGGTACTGATCTCGCCCATGACGTACACCATGCCGGTGGTGGCGGTGCACTCGCAGGCCACGTGGCCGTTGGGGTCCTCCGCCAGGATGGCGTCCAGGATGGCGTCGGAGATCTGGTCGCAGATCTTGTCGGGGTGGCCCTCGGTGACGGACTCCGAGGTAAACAGGTAATGACCCATGATATCGTTTTCTCCTTGGTAAGTAGTTTATATACAAATGAAAAGCGCCCCACCGGGACGGCGGGCGCAGAACATACAGTGTTCCTTATCTTTCGATTTCACTCGCCGGATTTGGCACCTTTTGCGCATATAAGGGAAGTATAATACGCACAGGTTGCCGGGCTTCACAGGGCCGGTCCCTCCGCCACTCTTGATAAGGCTATGCAGTTTTTGACTAAAACATTGTATCACGGTCTGCGGGTTTGTCAATAG
>CAJOIC010000047.1:0-5009 GCA_905234625.1 uncultured Oscillospiraceae bacterium
TTTCACACCATAATTCTAACGCAAACAGAGGCACCAGCCAACCCCTTTTCGGGAAAGCTGGTGCCTTTGTTTCATTCGGCGCTATTCTGCAACGCGCCCCTCGTGTTTTTTACAGTTATCACATCTGCATGCCGCCGCAGACAGGCAGAGCGCAGCCGGTGATATGTCCCGCCATATCGGAGCACAGGAAGGTAACGGCGTCGGCCACGTCCGCTGTGGTGCCGAGCTTGCCCATGGGGATGACGTGCTCCACAAGGAAGTCCGTGTCCTGGGCGCCGGATGCCTTGCTGTCCGCCATGAGGTTGGTGCCGTCGGTGGGACCGGGGCAGATGACGTTGACGCGGATTCCGTTTTTGGCGTTCTCCACGGCGGCGGTCTGGGTGATGGCGATGACGCCCGCCTTGGAGGGGCCGTAAGCGCCGAAGCCCGGCGCCATTTTCAGACCGCCGATGGAGGCGGTGTTCACGATAGCGCCGCCGCCCTGGCGGTTCATCTGGATGAGCTCGTATTTCAGGCAATGGAACATGCCGGTGAGGTTCGTGGCGATGACCTTGAGCCAGTCCGCCTCCGTGACCTCCGTCAGCGGCGCGAAGGGGATATGGACGCCGTCAGCGCCGCATCCGGCGTTGTTGAAGGCGAAATCCAGGGAGCCGAAGAGCTCCACCGTCTTCTCGATGGCGGCCTTGACGGAGGCCTCGTCCGCCACGTCGCAGGGCACGAAGGCCGCGGTGCCGCCGGCCTCCTCCACAAGACGCACCGTCTCCGCAGCGGCGTCGGGCTTTCTGGCGGCGACGGCCACCTTGCATCCGAGAGAACCGAAACGTACGGCCACGGCTCGACCCATGCCGGACGCCGCGCCGGTCACGAACAAAACCTTATCCTTGAAGTTGCTGAACATGGAAAGCGCTCCTTTCAACGAGAGGGCATAGCCCTGTTTTCTCCAGTATATCAGATAGGACCGGGATGGTGAAATACTTTTTTGCGGTTTTCGGTATATTTTAAATTATATACCCACCGCGCCATACGCCGCTCCGAGGATCCTTACGATTTTTTAATTATTTTTTAGGTTTGCCATATAGTATAATGACATCAACGAAAACGATCCACGGAGGAACTGAACATGAAGAAACTGCTTAGAACCATCCTGTCCGCCGCCCTAATGGCGGCCATGATCCTCGCCCTGGGAGCCGCCGCCTATGCCGCCTCCGGAGAGCGGGGCGCGTCCGGCGAGGCCAGCAGCGGCATGAATTCCGGCAAAGCGGACGACGAGGAGCTCCAGGCCATGATCGCCGAACTCACCGATAAATTCACCCAGGACGTCTACGAGGACGAGGAGACCGGCCTTGCCGTCACCTGCAACGTGTTCGTGCCGGAGGACGCCGACGAGAGCGAACCTCTTCCCGTGGTGTTCTTCATCACCGATTCCAGTACCGTCGGCAGGGGCGCCGAGGCTTCCCTCACCCAGGGCTGGGGCGGCCTCATCTGGGCAGCGGCGGAGGAACAGGAGAAGCACCCCTGCATCGTCATCATCCCCACCTTCGACGAGGTCATCCTGGACGACCACAGCGGCTTCGTCACTACGGATTATATCGATCTCATGCCTCGCCTCGTGAAAACCATGGCGGAGCGCTACAACGGCGACATGGACCGTCTCTACGCCACCGGCCAGTCCATGGGCTGCATGACCTTCCTCACCACCGCCGCAAACAATCCCGACCTCTTTGCCGCGGAGATCTTCGTGGACGGTCAGTGGGACATCACCACCCTGAAGGGCCTGGAGAGCCAGACCTTCTTCTACATCGTCGCCGGCGGTGACACCAAGGCCGTGGGCGGCCAGGACGAGGTCATGGCAATGCTGGACGAGGACGAGGTCCCCTACGTATACGCCGAGGGCTGGGACGCCCAGTCGGAGGCCGAAGAGCTGACCGCCCTCACCCAGGAGGTCCTGGAGGAAGGCAGCGCCATCAACATGATCCGCTGGGAGGCGGGCACCGTACTGAACGGCGGCTTCGGCATGGAGCACATGGCTTCCTTCGACTACGCCTACAAGCTGGAAGCCGTGCGCGACTGGCTGTTCGAGCAGTCCAAATGATTTGACCGCATAATTGCACCCCGGTCTCTGCAAAGGTCAGAGGCCGGGGTTTGTTTCATTATTCCTCTTTCTCGTCCGGAGCTTCGTCTGCGTCCCCGGTCAGCAGCTCCTTTTTCTCCCGGCGCCTCGTCAGTTCCCGGAGCGCCATCAGCAGCACCGCCGCCACTGGCACCGCCAGCAGGATGCCCACAATGCCGAACAGGTGCCCGCCGATGAGGGTCGCCGCCACCACGCCCAGGGACGGCACCCCCAGCTTACTGCCGAAGAGCTTTGGCTTTATGAGATAGCCGTCCAAAAGCTGGAGCAGCACCGTAAACACCAGAAACCACAGGGCGTTTATGGGCTTATCCAGTACCAGCAGCACACATCCCACCAGCGTCCCCAGTACCGGCCCGAAGGTGGGGATCATATTCGTGAGCCCGGCGGCGACGGAGATCACCGCGATATGCGGCATCTTCATGACATACAGGAACAGGGCGTTCAACGCGCCAACGATCACCGCGTCCAGAAGATTGCAGCCGATGTAGTCCGTGAAGACGCGCTTGCATTTCTTCCAAAATGAAGGCTGTTCGTCCATGATCCACCTCCGCGAAAGCAGGGATATTTGACGCTGTTATCCTAATCATGATTTGAATGTATTATACGTCAGCCTCCCGATGAAAGCAAGGACGATCCTTCTCACAGCTTCACCACCGCGTCCGCGGGACATTCCTTCCAGCAGTTGCCGCAGTGGAGGCAATGTTCCTGCATGATCCGCAGGGGCCTTTCACTCGTGTCGATGCACTTCTGGGGGCACACGTCCACGCATACGCCGCAGCCGATGCAATCCTCCGTGATAACATAGCCCTCCCGCTGCCGCTCCGCGCCGCCGAAGGTGAAATCCGCCCGTTCGATGGGGCGCTTCGAAAGATCGAACCACTCCCCTGCGCCTTCATAGATCTTGAATACCGTCAGCGCCTCCCGGGATCTCTCCGATGGATAGATATCCGCCATATATGGGTTCCTGGCAAAGAGCCTGTCCAGAGGCTCGGGTCCCAGCTCCCGCACCTTCCCCCGAAGGGACACCGCTACGCTGTGCATCGTGTCCTCTCCCTTCAGCGCCGTCAGAGCGAGATAGCCGCGCTTCTTCAGTCGGTCATAAAACCCCTTGCCTCTGGCGGTCAGAAAGTACAGACCATCCTCATCGCTGTCCATCATGTCGATGGCCGCCGTCACGGGCAGGCCATCGTCGTCCACCGTGGCGACGATGGTCGTGTGGATCACGTCGGATATATACGAAAGATAGTCCATTGGCTGCATCCTTTACCCTCCTTTGACCGTCTCGCCCAGGACCTTGCCCGCAAAGGCCTCCGCCAAGGCCGTATAGCGAGCCTCGTCCACCAGGTAGCTCAGGCCGTGGCCCGCGCCGGGGAAGGTGTAAAGTTCGATCATCTCGGGATTGGCGGCGGCGATGCGGCGGCTCATCTCGCAGGGGACGAATCGATCGTCCTCCCCGTGGATGAGAAGGATGGGGACAGGGCTGTCCTTCACCGCCTCCGCCGCGTCCACCCCGGTGAGGTCCACGCCGCCGAAGAGCCTCGCTCCCAGGCGGATCAGCACCCAGGACAGCGACTGCGGCAGCTTCATATCCCCCACCACCTTTTTCATGATGGCCTCAGGGCTCGTATAGGGACAGTCCGCCACGATGCCCTTCACATTCTCCGGCAGTCCCATCCCGGAGGCCATCAGTACGGTGGCCGCGCCCATAGAGATGCCGTTTAGGATGATCCTCTGGTCGGGACCGAAGCGCTCCAGAGCATAGGCGATCCAGTCCAGGCAGTCCCGCCGCTCCTTCACCCCCATGGTGATGGTGTGGCCCTCGCTGCCGCACTGTCCCCGCTCCTCCACCATGAGCACATTGTGTCCCGCGCGGAAATAGATGCTGGTGCCGCCGCTGAAATCCCGGGAGGGCGTACCCCGGTAGCCGTGGAAACACATATCCAACGGAGCGCCGTCCGCTTGGTGGTAGTACCGCCCCGCCAGCTTCAGGCCGTCAAAGCTCGTGATAGACACCCGCTCATAGGGCCGCTCGTTCAGCGTGTGGATCATATCCATGATCCTGTCCCGCAGCGGATCCATCTGCGGTGTGCGGGCCACGGCATAGTCGTTGTTCTGATTGCCCCGGGGCGAATACAGGCTGAACCGATATACCGCAAAGCTCAGCAGAACGACGACGGCCGCCGCCGCCAGAAGCGTCCAAAGCACCCACATATCAGCGCTCTCCCTTCATCGAAAAACGCGAAGCCTTCCGGATCAGGTCCTTCTGCGGGCCTTGCCTGTAATATGCTCCGGCGTGATCTCGATCATGGCCATAGAGCCCATGGAGTGGGCGCAGTGCTCCTCCGCCGCCTCCGTCATATCCGGAGCGAGCCCCTCCATCATGCGGCGCATGGCCTCCCGCAGGAGCGGTCCCTCGGTGATGATCCTGGCCCGGCCGAACACCACAACGCTGCTGAATGCCGTGGAGAACTCCTCCTTCAGCACGTCGTGGCCTTCCACCACAGTGAAGCTGACCTTATCGTTTCGGCGTATGCCGTCCAGCTTATGGCTCTCGCAGGAGGTGCTGTGGACATAGATCCTCCCGCCGGTATACCCGTAATTCACCGGGACGCCGTAGGGGTATCCGTCGTCCCCCGACACGGCCAGGACGCCCCAGTCCCCCTCCGCCAGAAGCCGCTCCGCCTCTTCAGCGGGCATGGCGCGGTCCTTTCTTCTCATCTCTCGAAACATGTTGTCTCCTCGTCTTTCGTCTCTCGTATCCGGCTCAGTCGTCCGCGCCCAGGGCATCCAGGCCCTTGACATTCTCCACCTTCCGGGCTTTGATGTTCTTAACTAACGCTGTGAACACGCCGCAGCTCAGGGCAAAGAGGATCGTCGC
>CAJOIC010000047.1:5030-22101 GCA_905234625.1 uncultured Oscillospiraceae bacterium
AACACCAGGCCCAGCAGCACCGGCGTGACCGTCTGGGCGGACATGCTGGCGGCGTAGTAGTAGCCCGTGAACTTTCCGATCTTCTTCGCGGAGCAGAGCTCCACCACCATGGGGAAGGAGCAGTTATGCACCAGCGCCATGCCGTAGCCCTTCACGGCCCACACCGCGAACAGCAGCGCCGGGAAGGCATACTCTCCGGCGGAGCCGGTGACCCGGCCCGTGGGAGCTACGAAGCACATGACGATCATGGAGATCACCGTAATGGCGAGGCCCGTGCTGATGGTCCACTTCCGTCCGATGCGGTCCGCGATGGAGCCCGCCGTGGCGAAGCCCACAACAGACGCCGCGCCTCCCACGATGATCAGGGTGGACGTGGCGCTGGAGGCGGAGCGGAGGTAGTAGATGACGTAGTTTCCGATGTAGGTGCCGATGGCGTTGTCCGCCATGAACCAGAGGAATTCCGCGCCGAGGATGGCCAGGAGCATGCGCTTGTTGGCGGCGGACATGGGCTTGTCGTCCTCGATGGGAGTCTCCACCGCCGCCATCTCCTCGCCAAGGGCCAGCTCATCCTTCAGCTCCTCCGCCAGCTTGTTCTCCTTGATGGAGAAAAACAGCACGAAGGCCGAGATCACCATGAGGATCGACGCGATGATGAAGGGCAGCTCGATGGTCCAGAGGTTCCGGGCGCTGTCCTCGGCGTTTATGTACCGGCTCAGGACCAGGAACATGCCCAGCACCGTGGCAAAGGCGCCGCCGAAATAGCCCATGATATTGATGATGCCGTTGGCTCTGGCCCGCAGAGGCTTGGGTGTGATATCCGGCATCAGCGCCACGGCGGGGTTCCGGTACATCATCATGAATATCAGAACGATGGCCATCATGGCGATCATCCCGACGATGTTGTTATAGTGGAAAAACAGCGGGATAAAGGGGAAGGCCACCGCCGACACCAGCGTGCCCGTAAGGATATAGGGCATGCGCTTGCCGATGGGGGTCTTCGTCCGGTCGGACAGGGAGCCGAAGATAGGCAGCAGGATCAGCGCCGCCAGATTGTCGCAGGCCATGATGATGCCCACGAGCCATTGGACGTTCAGGATCCTGTCCGCGCCGCTCTCCTTGAGCTGGGCGGAGCTCATGCCGTACATCCGGCGGGCGAAGATGTCCGTCAGGAACGTGGGGCACCAGGAGTCGTACACCTGCCAGAGCAGCAGGATGCCGAAAAAGGCAAAGCCGATAAGGAAGGTGCGCTTGTAGTTGAGCTTCAGTGGTCCGGAGGATGGTTTACTCATATTCGTCACCTCTGTTATTATCATTCACCCGGCTGTCCGACACGGACGCGCGCGGGTCAAAGCCCTCGAAAATAAACGCCTGGAAGGTGTCTCTCCCCTCCTCCAACTGCTCACGGCTCCGGACGGTCCAGGCAAAGCACACCGGCTTATACAGCGCCTTGCACAGCCGGAAGGAAAACTGCCGCCGGTACTGCCGGTCATAGGCGATGAAATCCGGCGCGGAGAGAAAGTCCAGCATCAGGTTCGTCAGCAGAAAGCGCTGATACCCGGGCCGCCGCACCCTCTCCTTCGTGTAGTCGGTGGAGAGCTGGCCGCGGATCGTTTCCGGGCTGTTTTTCCGGAACCAGTTGAGCACCATGGGATGGAAGGACTCCACGATATAGACCCCGCGATACTCCCGAAGCATGGCGTCGGTCCGGCGGGAGGTCTCGAGATACCGGCCCTCGGACTTGATCTCCACCAGCAGCGGTACCCTTCCTCCGATGAGGTCCAGCACGTCCCGGAACAGGGGGATGCGCTCCTCCGTGCCCAGAAGCCGCAGGTCCGAAAGCTCCCCATAGGTCACCTCATGCAGCTTCCGGGGATCGCCGCAGACCCGCTGCAGGGTCTCGTCGTGGAAGACCACCAACTGATCGTCGGCGGTGAGCTGGACGTCCAGCTCGATGCCGAACCCCGCCTCCACCGCCCTGGCGAAGGCGGCAAGGGAGTTTTCCGGGATGCTCGGATTGTCATGCAGGCCCCGGTGGGCGATATAGTTTTCGATAAAAGGGCGCATCCGCTCCCGCCGCCCGGGATTCGTCCGGAGGGCGAAGAGATACAGCGCCGCGAGGATCAGCAGGATGACGATGACAGTCATGGCAGATTTCCGTCCGTTCCAAACATTGTTCTAAAGGAATTGTACGACGAAACTGCCAAAACTGCAACAAAAACCGGAGCCGTCACCAGTCCACGGCGATATCCACCTGGGTGGGGTCGCCGTAGGCGAAGGTCCCCGTATCCACTACGACGCCGAGGCCCAGGGAAGTGGCCACGATGCTGCCCTGGGGATGCACGTCACGGTTTGCCGCGATCATGATGTAATCTCCCAGCATCTTGCAGCCGTCGTCACGGACCCAATAGTCCCCCTCGATCCCCTGGCTGTGAGCGATCTCCACCACGTAGCTCATGTCCAGATTATAATACGTCTCCTTCTGGTCGAAATAATAATTCACGCCGCCCCAGGCCGTCAGGACCGAGCCGTCCGGGTCCGCGGTCCAGACAGTCTCATCCTCATCGTCGTCAAGGATGAGCTCCCGCTGGAGCAGGGCGCTGTCCCGCTTGAGGAAGACGCCGCCGTCCGCGGCAAAGGCCGGTACGGCGCACAACAAAAACGTCAGGATAGCCGCGATAAAAGTCTTTATTATCTTCAATTTCAGTACCTTCTTTTCGGAAAATTTTGCCTCCTCAGAGGCATTGCCCGAAACCTTAGCACCGAATTGTGACCATTT
The DNA here is from genome assembly GCA_905234625.1 of uncultured Oscillospiraceae bacterium. Classification (GTDB taxonomy): domain Bacteria; phylum Bacillota; class Clostridia; order Oscillospirales; family Oscillospiraceae; genus CAJOIG01. The sequence continues at coordinate 7,807 of CAJOIC010000047.1, forward strand.
TGTTATCAATTCGTAAACATTGGTAAATACTTGCAATATTTCAGCAGAATGCACAATGGCCAGAAAACAGAAAGATCCCCACCCCGGACAGAGTCGGGATGGGGTCGGAGGAGATTCAGGTCTTGTCCTCCGCCGGCGCGGAGGCGCTGAAAAACGGCGTCATGCGGATACCCGGCAGGAGCCGGAAGGACAGTCCTACGAACCGCCCCGTGAGCAGCACGGAGGCCACGGAGCTGATGCCCACGCTGGCGAGAGACCGGACGGAGATGAAGTTTATGACGATGGCCGCCGCCACATAAACGGCGTCCGCGATCATCTTTACGTTGGAGAGCTTCCGGCGGTACACGCGGCTGATAACGTTGTTGAGCTCGTCCGGCGCCGGGAGCATCATATCACAGCCGCTGATGAGGGCCACCCCGAAGCCCTGGATGGCGATGCCCAGCACCAGGGCTATCACCTTCTGCCACAGGACCATCTGCGGGTCCCACAGCCACATGAAGAAGTCCACGAGATATCCGAAGGGCACTCCAACCCCCAGGCAGAGGACGCTCTTGAGGGTGATCTTCCGCTGCACGGCGATCTGCAGGAGGACGCACAGAACATGCAGGAGGATGGTGGCGTTCCCCAACGTCAGGGGCGTTATGTTCGCCACGGCGTCCGGCACGGCGGTGATGGGGGACACGCCCCAGTAGGTCCGTTTGAGAAGCACGAGACCGATGGCCATGCAGACAAGGCCCGCGATATACTGGGCGATACGGCGGGGAAGCTGCTTCGAGCCCATGTTCCGGTCCCATCCGGACGCTTTTCCTCCGTTTCCGCGCTGATCCATGCGTGGCACCTCTCTTTCCGCCCGCATGCTGCCGCGAGCCCATCCATCATACAACGTTCTGCCGCCGGTTGCAACGGTCACGCCGGAAAAACTTCCTCCGCAAGCTCCTTCCTGGCCTTGCGGGACGTCGGAAAATGGTGTATGCTGGTGAAAAATGCGAAGGGAGTCATGAGCCATGAACCTTTTCTCTCCCGCGGAGGTGGCGAAAAACTACATCGCCACAGGAAAAGCGAAGGTAAATACCCCCATCCCGAAAATGCTGCTCCTGGCAGTTCTGGCAGGGGCCTTCATCGCCGTGGGCGGCGTCGCCTCCACCACAGCCGCCGTCTCCATCGCCTCTCCCTCTGCGGGGAAGCTGGTGGGCGCCTGCGTATTCCCGGGGGGCCTTGCCATGGTCCTTCTGGCGGGCAGCGAACTTTTTACCGGTAACTGCCTTCTCTCCATCCCCCTGCTGGAGCGGGAGATCACCTGGGGCGGGATGCTGAAAAACTGGCTGTTCGTTTATCTGGGCAACTTCATCGGCGGGATGCTCGTGGCAGCGGGAGCGGTGTTCGGGCATCAGCTGAGCCTCTTCGGAAACGGCATGGCGGTCTCCGTCATTTCCACCGCCGCGGCCAAGTGCGCCCTCTCCTTCGGCGACGCCTTCATCCGGGGCGTCCTTTGCAACTTCCTGGTGTGCATCGCGGTTTGGATCTCCTTTGCCGCCAAGGACGTGATCGGCAAGATCGCGGGGCTCTTCTTCCCCATCATGATGTTCGTCCTGTGCGGCTTTGAGCACAGCGTCGCCAACATGTACTACATCAGCGCGGGACTTTTCGCGAAGCTGGTCCCCGCCTATGCCGAGGCCGCCTCCTCAGCGGGCGTCGATATGAGCGCCCTGACCGTGGGGCGCTTCCTCGCCGGGAACCTCCTGCCCGTCACCCTGGGGAACATCGTGGGCGGCGCCATATGCGTGGGCTGCGTCTACTGGTACGTCTACCTCCGGAAGCCGAAAAAGGCCTGATATCCTGACAGTATAAGCTCCTCCGAAAACGGCTCGTACCGCTTTCGGAGGATCGCTTTTCTTTGATGTCAGACCTCCGCCTTGTTGAGAAACAGCGGCAGCAGCGAGGAGATTCTTCTATTCGTTTCTTTTAAAATTCACTAAATCAATCTCTTCCCTTTTCAAAAAGTTGTATTATAATAACTCTAGAAAGAGAAAGCAGAGCATATCCATGGAAGAAAAGAAAACATCCCCCCTGTATCGGCTCATCCGGTGGCTGGTATGGGTCTTTTACCCGAAAACAGCGGTGGAGGGCGCGGAAGGCCTGCCGGAGGAGCCCTGTGTCATCGTGGGGAACCACGCCCAGATGAACGGACCCATCGTCAGCGAGCTGTATCTGCCCGGAAAGCACTACACCTGGTGCGCAGGTCAGATGATGGAGCTCAAAGAGGTCCCCGCCTACGCCTACCAGGATTTCTGGTCCGGAAAGCCCGGATACATCCGCTGGTTTTACAAGCTCCTTTCCTACGTCATCGCCCCAGTCTCCGTATGTGTGTTCAACAACGCCGAGACCATCCCCGTCTACCATGACACCCGGATCATCACCACCTTCCGCACCACCATCCGGCGGCTGACGGAGGGGGCCAGCGTGGTCATCTTCCCGGAGCACTACGTTCCATACAACCACATCCTGTGCGATTTTCAGGACAAGTTCATCGACGTAGCCAGATTTTACCACAGGAAGACCGGCAGGGAGCTCTCCTTCACCCCCCTGTACATCGCTCCCGCGCTGAAGACGGCATATCTCGGCACGCCCACCCGCTTCCGTTCGGACGCCCCCATAGCGCAGGAGCGACAGCGGATCAAGGCGTATCTCATGGACGAGATCACCCGCATGGCGGAGTCGCTTCCGGAGCACACCGTCGTCCCCTACCCCAACATCCCCAAAAGAAACTATCCTAAAAACATTCCCAGCGAGGATCACTCCCTATGAAAAAACCTGTAGTCGATTACCGCGAGCTGCGGCTGTCAAACATCAACGAGCCTCGTTTCCGGCACCTGAAGCTGCTGCTGGGCTGGGTGGGGTATTTCGTACTCTACTTCCTGACGGAGAATTTCATCCCCCGGGAGCGCTGCACCCCCATCCACTGCCGGCTGGACGATCTCATCCCCTTCAACGAGTATTTCGCCATCGCCTACTGTTTCTGGTATGTTCTGCTGTTCTTCTCCCTGCTGTACTTTCTTCTGTATGACACGGAGCGCTTCGCGGACCTGCAGACCTACATCATCGTCACCCAGGTGGTAGCCATGGCGTGCTATATCATCTTCCCCAGCCGTCAGGACCTGCGGCCGGAAGAGTTCGTTCGGGACAATTTCTTCACTCACGTCATGGCCTTCATCTACGACTTCGACACCAGCACCGGCGTCTGTCCCTCCCTGCATGTGGCCTACTCCCTGGGCATCGCCTCCGTGTGGCGGAAAAAGCCCGACGCCCATGCGGCATGGAAGATCTTTGTCATCATCGCCGCGTGCTTCATCTGCGTCTCCATCTGCTTCGTGAAGCAGCACTCCGCCGTGGACGCCTTCGCGGCGCTGCCGGTGTGCCTGCTGGCGGAGGGGATCGTGTACTGGAAGACATACTGGAAGCCGCGCCTGCAGAAGCGGCAGACAGCGTAAAAAGAATCGGCGGAGCGGAACCTTCCCGTTCCGCCGTCTCCATGGAAAAAGCCGCCCGGAGGGGCGGCTTTTCCGTTGTTTGTTTCGTTCAGCGGGAAGCCTCGCCGGAGGCGTTCGCCGCCAGAGGGCTGACGGTGTAAGTGCCGTCGGCATTCTTGGTCACGGTGCCGATGACGGTGGAGGCAGCGTCCACGGACAGCTCGTTCACCACGCACTCCTCGGTGACGGTCCAGACGGAACCCTCGGTCAGGGTGATGCTGGAGGACCCCACGGCCTCGTCGCCCATCTCGCCGGAGGTGGCCAGGGCGGGATCGCCGTAGATGACCGTGCCGGTCCACTCGGAGTTCACCAGGGTGGCGTTCACGGCGTTGGTGTTCTTCGGCGCGATGTAGAAATCGCCCACCAGCTCACAGGTCTCGTCGGAGACGCCGGTGGCGTCCCACTTGGTCGAGCTGTTCTCGTTCACAAAGGTGACATTCAGCTTGCCGCTGTTCTCCGCGGAGCAGATGAGATTGTCCGCGGGGGTGTAGACAGCCTTCTCCTCCTCGGTGAGGCCCTGCCACCAGGCGGAGTCCTCGCCGTAGTTGGTGTAGTTGTCGTTCACCAGCAGGCAGGAATCCACGTTCACCACCGCGGGAGACCCGTCGGAGTAGATGACCGCGAACTTGTTGCCGCCGGAGTAGCCCGGGGTCTTGGAGCGATCCAGATACCACCAGGTGATGCCGCCCTCGTTATAGTGGGGGACGTTGGCGGGATCGATGAAGATGTTCATGGAGGAGCCGTAGGAGCCGCCCTGGTTGACGATGTAGTCGTACAGAGCCGCGTCCGCCCGGGTCAGGTAATCGGCGTAGGACTCGCCGGAAGCCTGGGGAGCGATGCCCGCCTCAGCGCCTACGAGGTCGATGAACTCATCCGGGGAGCCCACCACATAGGCGTCCTCCTCGGCCTGAGCGTCATAGCTGGCGGCGATGCGGCAGTTCTTCACCCAGAGACCCGCGTCCTCGGTATTGGTGTTGCCGGAGGCCCGGACCTTTAGGCCCATGCAGCCCTGGAGACGGCAGTTGAAGGCATAGCCGTAGCCCGCGGAGGCGGAGCAGAGGGCCGCATCCAGATTGGAGGTGCAGTCGGAGTTGAAGACATACACCCAGCTTTCGGAGTAACCGATGGTGTAGACGCCTGCGGAGCGCAGGCCGTAGCACTTGGTGACCACCTGGTTCGCTACGATAGTGCCGCCGCCCTTGTCGGTGGCCAGGGCCGTGCCGGCGTCCAGGCCGGAGACGATGACGGTCACATCGTCGGGATGCTCGGTGATGACAAGGGCGTTGTTCCCGTTCTCGTCCTGGCCCATGGCGGCGTAGTTGTAGTCAGGGATCTCCGCAGTCTGGGGATCGGTGATGTTCACGGAACCGTCAGCGTTAATGAGGTTCGTGCCATCGGTGTTCAGTATGATCTGGCCACCCTGGGAGACGTAAGGCCCATGTCCGCCGGAGGAGGCGGCAAAGATGTCGCCACCTTGGATGATGGCAAGGCCCCGGCCGGTGGAGTAGATGGAGTTGTTGGTACCCAGGATCCGGGGCCGGTTCAGACGCAGGATAGAAGTATCATAGTGGATATCGCTGACGGTGATCTTCCCCTCGGTACCGCCGTCCACATGGACCTGGGAGCCCACGCCGTAGAAGTTGCCGGACTCAGAGGGTCCCCGGCCGCCGGTATAGCAGTACACGATGAGATCGTCGATGGTGTACTCGCCCTCCCCCTGGGCAAAGACGGAGGCGTGGTCCACGTTGTTCGCGGAATACACCAGCTGACCGTCCAGGAGAGAGCCGTCTGCGGAGGACTCGTCCACCATTTTATAGAGATAAGTGCAGTACATGATGATGGTGCCCCGGGAGGGGCCGGAGGTCAGGTTCGCGTAGTAGTTGTGCAGGCGGATGATATCGTAATCCCTGCCATAGACCAGGCCCTGGGTCTCATAGACGCCGTTTATGACCTCCGCCTTGGTGAGATACTCCACCTCGGTGGCCTGGGAGGAATAGATCTCCTCGTACAGGCTATCGCCGTTCTTATAGTAGATACCCGTGGAGACGCCCAGGGCATGGACATAGTCGGTGACCTTGGCGTTAGGGTCCTGGACCCTGTACAGATCCTCCGGCAGCTCCGTGCCGGGCGCCACCGCGTCAGGATCGATATCGGTGTAGGCGTACTCGTCCCCGGCGGAGAAGCTTCGGGACTCGGTCTCGCCCTCCGCCAGTACGGCGAAGGAGGCGTCGATGCCCTTCGAACCGGCGGAGAAGGTGTACGGGAAGGTGTAGTCCTGAAGGAAGTCCGTGACCTCCGTGGTCACACCGTCCACGGTCACGGAGGCGATCTTATACCCCTCCGCTGCGCTGACGGTGATATAGGTGGACAGGCCGTAGACCTCGGCGGGGATGTAATAAGTGCCCGCAGGGGTCAGGGAGCCGTTTTCGGTGGCCGCGATATCGAATTTCGCAAGCTCCGCGATATCCTCCACATCCTTGCCGTTGAGAGCGGCAGACGCGGCGGCGGAGGACCCGGCCTCGGTGATGACATAGCCGGAGCAGCTCAGCCAGGGAGCGTCGGATACCTCCACGGACCCGGGGATGACCCAGGCGACAGTATCGTTGAAGTCATGGATGGCGGAATCGGCGATATACCCCAGCTCCTCCGGGAACAGGACCCAGGAGCCGTCCAGCTTGTTGTTGGACATGACAGCACCGCCGTTTCCGAGGACATCCACCGTCTCGCCGGCGATATACCCCGGCAGCAGGACGACCATCTCCGCCTTGACAGTCTGCGGCGCCTGGATGACGGTGATCACGCCATCCTCCGCGGTGTACATCCAGCCTCCCTGCTCCGCGGTGACGGGTCCGGAGATCTCCACCACCGGCGGCTCGGACGAAGCGCCGGAGCCGGACGCCTCACCGGAGGCGAAGGCCGACAGCCCCATGCTCAGGACCATCGCGAGCGCAAGGATGACGCTCAGAGTTTTTTTCATGGTATTCCTCCTCATTTGATCTCGCAGCCCCTTTCTCGGCGCTACATTGGAATTATACCATGGTTTATAGCGCTGTTATATTAAAAATGATTACAGACCCAATACATAATATTACACATCATTAATATTCTTTCGAAAAGGCGTCTCTCCGGGAGATTGACAGACCCAGGGGAGATTAATATAATCTAAGTGACTATGATCTCTTTGTATGGGAGCGTATGAACGATGAAACGAGCTCTTTCAGCTGCGCTGATCGGCGCGATGCTTCTGGCCATGACAGCCTGCGCGTCCCCCGCCGCCCTTCTGAAACGGCCGGACCCTACGCCGACGCCGGCCCAGCAGGACAGCGCGCTCTCCGGAAGCCTCCGAAAATACGTCATCAGCTTCGACGAAAACGGCGGGACGCTGGTGGAGGGTGAGCTGACCCAGCGCGTCCCCGCCGGGGAGATACCCGCGCCGCCGGTCCTCGCCATGCCGGGTTATGAGCTCTCCGGCTGGGAGCCCGGCCTCACGGCGGCCGACGGCAGCATCGTTTATGTGGCCCAGTGGATCCCGGCGACCTACTCCCCGGAGGAGCTTTACGCGGAGATCTCCCCCAGCGTGGCGGAGATCATCGTCAGCGACGATCACGGCGACGAAATCTCCCTGGGTTCCGGCTTCTTTATCGATGACCAGGGCACCCTCGTCACCAATTACCACGTCATCGAAGGCGGCTATTCCGCCGCCGCCACCCTGTCGGACGGGATGACCCGCCGGGTATCCGCCGTCCGGGATTACGACGCGGCCATCGATCTTGCCATCCTGGAGGTGGACGTCACCGGGAACGATTATCTTCTCCTGAGCGACGAGCCGGTGCGCACAGGTGAGGCGGTCTACGCCATTGGAAGCTCCCTGGGCCTCACCAGCACCTTCTCTGGAGGTATCGTGTCCACCGCTTCCCGGGAATACGACGGCGTCAACTACATCCAGACCACCGCCCCCATATCCCACGGCAACAGCGGCGGTCCCCTGGTGGATATCCACGGCCGGGTCATCGGCGTGAACACCATGACCATGACAGACGGACAGAACCTCAATTTCGCCCTGGATATCCGGGAGCTGGAAAACCTCTCCGATCACCGTTCCCTGACCATGGCGGAGTTCTGGGAGGAGACCGCCTCCTCCTACAGCGATCCGGCCGACCAATCCGGATACTTCTATGACGAGATAGATCAGGCGGAGCTGGAGCCCAACGATACCCCCATCCTGGCGGACTCCCTGTCAGACGGGGACTGGATCGCCGGTGAGGTCCACGACATCGAGGATCTCGACTGGTACTATCTCAGCATCGACGAGCCCATGACCGTCCTCTTCGAGGTGGCGCCCTATTACTATGATGACGACGAACAGCTGCTCTGCGGCGTCTATTATCTCACCGACGACGATTTCGATATCCTGGATGTCCTCCAGCCCACCGACGAGCTGACCTATGAGATCGAGGACTCGCTGGAGATCGATCTGGACCCCGGCATCTACTTTCTCGTCGTCACCGTACCGGACGACTACCCCTACGACGAGCCTCTGTACTATGCCGCCCGCGCCGCATGGTGAGGGCCGAATACGCGAAGATCCCCGGCCGAGCATATCGGTCGGGGGTCTTCGCGTCCGGGGTTCATTCGGTTATCATGGCGTCCAGGATGAGCTGATGGATCTCCGGGTATTTCCGTTTCAGGGAGATGATCTTCCCCTCCGCGTCCAGAAAGCCGTGCCGGGACTCGCACAGGGTGCATACCTCCCCGGTGTCCGGCTTTGTCATGCGGTACTTGAGGGTGAGCTTCAGCCCCGTGTACTCCGCGATGCGGCACTCGATGAGGACCTTTTCATAGAACCGGACCATGGCATGATACTCCGTCGTCACCCCCAGCACCGGGCAGAATACGCCCATACTCTCCATCTTCTCGTACCCGAAGCCGATCTGCTCCATGACGTCCACCCGGGCCTCCTCCATCCAATGGACGTAGGCGGCGTGGTGGATGATCCCCATCTGATCCGTCTCGTAATATTGGGCGACCCGGATGTAGGGCGTCACCCGCAGGGGCGAAGCCTCGTCGAAGGTCACGATCTTTCTGTCACGCATACTGTCCCTCCGTCAAAGAAGGCCGTGCCATCTCCCAGGCACGGCCCAAACTTTCCGATTCAGAAATTATCCTCCCGCAGACGGCTCTCCGGCTTCCGGCCCCAGGTGACCTTGGGCTCCTTTTTCGCCAGGAGCTTCTGGATATTGCCCCGGTGCCGCCAGGCGATGAACAGGAAGGAGAACAGGACCAGGACGCCCGCCAGGCCCTTCATCTGCTCCGCGTCCACAAAGATCCAGGCGGCGATCATGCCGGCAAAGCATCCGCAAAGGGACGCAAAGGACATGAACTGGCTCAGAGCCAGCACCGCGATGAACACGCCCAGGGCGAGAAGGCCAACCCGCCAGTCCGCCAGCCACAGGGCGGTGAGAAGACACACGACGCCCTTGCCGCCCCGGAACTTGCGCTGGATGGGGTACATGTCTCCCAGCACCAGGCAAAAGCCCGCGAACAGCGCACCGATGACAGGATACCCGTCCCCGGGGATGCGCAGAAGGAGGTTGCCGATGAGGCAGGCGATCAGGCTCTTGAGGATATCCGCGCCGATGACCGCAACGCCCCACTTCTGTCCGAAATTACGCACGAAGGTATTGTATCCCACGATGCCGCGGTTCTGGCGGCTGATGTCCTTGTGGAACACATACTTCGCCAGCAGGATCGGGCTGGACAGAGTGCCCAGGAAATACGAGATCGCGGCGATCAGGATAAGAAGCAGAGGTATCATTCCTTGTCCCCTTTCTGACGGATCGTGATGCGGATCGGCGTCCCCTCCAGCCCGAAGGCCGCGCGGACGCGGTTCTCGATGTAGCGCTGATAGGAAAAATGAAACAGCTCCTTGCTGTTGCAGAAGATGACAAAATGGGGCGGCTTCACGCCGGTCTGAGTCATGTAGTAGACCTTCAGTCGGCGGCCCTTGTCCGTGGGCGGCTGCTGCCGGGCCTGGGCGTCCGCCAGGACGTTGTTGAGCATACCGGTGGTGATGCGCATACTGGCCTGCTCGTTTACATAATTCACCAATTCAAATATACGCCCCGTGCGCTGTCCTGTCAAGCAGGATATGAACAAAACCGGCGCGTAAGGCATGAATGACAGGTCCCGCTGGACCTCCTTCCGCATTTTGTCCATGGTGTTGGTATCCTTCTCGATGAGGTCCCACTTGTTCACCACGACGATGGACGCCTTCCCCGCCTCGTGGGCGAGGCCGGCGATCTTGGTGTCCTGCTCGGTGACGCCCTCACGGGCGTCGATCATGATGAGGCAGACGTCGCTGCGCTCGATGGCGAGCTGGGCGCGCATGACGGAGAACCGCTCCACCCGTTCGTTCACCTTGGACTTCCGGCGAATGCCCGCGGTGTCGATGAAGAGATAGCGGCCGTATTCGTTCTCCACAGGGGTATCTACCGCGTCCCGGGTGGTGCCGGGCATATCCGCCACGATGACACGCTTCTCTCTCAGGATGTGGTTTATGAGGGAGGATTTGCCCACGTTGGGCTTGCCGATGACGGCAACCTTGATGCGGTCATCCTCCTCTTCCTCCTCGTCCGCCGGGGGGAAGTGGGCGACGCAGGCGTCCAGAAGATCCCCGGTGCCGTGCCCATGGATGGCGGAGACGGCGATGGGATCCCCCAGGCCCAGGTTGTAAAACTCATAGATGCCGGGATCGTTGGGCCCGATGGAGTCCATCTTGTTCACGGCCAGCACCACAGGCTTGCCGCTGCGCTGGAGCATGCCCGCGATGCCCGTGCCGATCTCCGTCACCAGGACGATGACGTCCGCAGCGTCGATGGCCAGCATAGCCTGCTCACGCATGAAGAGAAGGATCTCGTTGGCGGTATTGGGCTCGATGCCGCCGGTATCCACCACATCGAACTTCCGCCCCTGCCACTCGCACTCGGCGTAAAGACGGTCGCGTGTGACGCCGGGGGTATCCTCCACGATGGACAGGCGCCGTCCCACCAGGCGGTTGAAGAGATAGGACTTGCCCACGTTGGGCCGGCCGACGATGGCCACGAGGGGTCTGCTCACGGCGATCCCTCCTTTCCGAAAAATCTTGCAGATAGCATTCTAGGGACGGCTTAAGCCGTCCCGAAAACGCATCATTCAAACCGGTGGTCTTACTCCGCCTCGACGGCGACGACCTCACGGCCGTTGTACTGGCCGCAGGCAGGGCACACCCGATGGGGCATGTGATACTCGCCGCAGTTGGGGCAGGCAACCAGCTTGGGAACGCTCAGCTTCCAGACGCTGGAACGCCTCTTGCTCTTTCTGGCGTGGGATACTTTTCTTTTGGGGACTGCCATCTGTCACACCTCCTGTATATCATCCAGCAGCTGTGATAGCACAGCCATTCTTGGATCAATTTGTTTGCCGCAATCGCAGGGGCCGTCGTTCAGATTCTTTCCGCAGCGCTCGCACAGGCCCTTGCAGTCCTCCGAACACAGGAATTTCTGGTCCAGGTTCAGGATGAAGCAGGTCTCCAGCACGTCGCTGACGTCGATCCCGTCCCCCTCCAGGGGGAAGAGCTCCTCGTAGTCGTCCTCCTCCGGGTCGGCCTTCAGGGTCGCCGAGACAGGGACGCTGCGCTTCACCGGGAATTCCGCGGCGCACCGATCGCAGCGGACGGTCATGTCCGCTTCCACAACGGCGTCGAGCTCCAGGATGCCCGCAGTGTTGCGCACCTCGCCGGAGGCGGTCACCGGGCCGGAAAAAGCTGCCAGCGCCGGAAATTCGAGCCGCTCACGGTCAAGCTCGCACCGGAACGGGACGCGCCCTCCCGGCACTTCGATGATCTCATGCAGGTCAAGAATCATAGCAATAACCTCATACAGTCGCCAAAGTATTATAAATTATGCGAACCTTATTGTCAACCAGAATTTTTCGTGATATGATCGGCCCATGAGAGAATTTACCGTCAACCGAAACGACGCCGGCCAGCGTCTGGACCGTTTCGCCGCCAAATGCGCGCCGAAGCTCCCCTCCTCCCTGCTCCAGCGGTACTTCCGTACCAAGGACATCAAGATAAACGGCCATTGGGCAAAGCCTGATGTCCGTCTTTCCGAGGGGGATACGGTGAGGCTGTACGTGCCGGAGGAATTCTTCGGCGAGGATCCCCGGAAGAGCGAGCGGACCCTCCTGTCCACCCTGCGGCCGAATCTGGACATCGTCTACGAGGACGAAAACCTCCTGCTGGTGAACAAGCGGCCCGGGGTCTTGTGTCACGCGGCGAAGGGCTGGGACGCCGGCACCCTCATCGCCCGCATCCAGGCCCACGTCTACCAGTCCGGCGCCTGGGACCCGGCGGAGGAGAACAGCTTCGCCCCCGCTCTGTGCAACCGCATCGACCGGGGCACCGGAGGCATCGTCATCGCCGCGAAGAACGCCGGGGCCCTGCGGGTGCTGGACGAGAAGATCCGCACCCGGGAGATCGACAAAGCCTATCTATGCGTCTGCCTGGGAACTCCCACGCCGCCCGAGGGACGGCTGGAGAACTGGCTGTTCAAGGACGCCGTCAAGAACCAGGTCTACGTGAAGCCCGTCCATGAGCCGGGGACCAGCCTCGCCGTTACGGACTACACAGTCCTGCGCAGCGCGGATGGCCTTTCACTTGTGGAGTGCCGCCTCCACACCGGCCGGACCCACCAGATCCGCGTCCAGATGGCCCACAGCGGCCACCCCCTGCTGGGGGACGGGAAATATGGCGTGGAACGGCTGAACCGGAAGCACGGTGAGAATCGTCAGCTCCTCTGGAGCTATAAGCTCACCTTTTCCTTCACCACGGACGCCGGGGCTCTGGAATACCTGAACGGACGGACCTTCACCGTGGCGAAAGTCCCCTTCGTGGAGACCTATTTCCCCGCGAAACCGTAAAAAAGTGTCATAATTCGATTTTCCCCTTGACAAACCTATTATCAAATTGATAGAATTAGCCGTCTCAATTGGAAATTGCTTTTCTGAGTCTTTCCAAAGCAAGATGCGACCGCCGCTCTCCGGAGCGGCCAAGGCCAGACGGACAGCCGGGTCGAATGCCGATTCCCCGCGGAACGCGGTGGCAGCTTCTGTTGCCTTATTGATTGGGTTAAAAGCCCAGTTTTGCTAGTTGGTTACTTCATAACCGATGCCTATGGCATACAACTTGTGAAATGGTCAATAAGAGTAGTAAAAGTGATCTTTGCTATATAGACTCTTGACAAACCAAGCGAGACCCGCGCCGCAGCATCCCAAGCGGCGCCGCATGTCCCGATACGCAAGCAGAGTATGCCGAGCGGCATACCCTGCTTTTTTCATTCGGAGGGACGCGCCATGAAAAAGATCATCGAGCTGAAAAACATCACAAAATCCTTCGACGGCGAGATCGTTCTCGACAATATCAACCTTGATATCTACGACAACGAGTTCATCACGCTCCTGGGGCCCTCCGGCTGCGGCAAGACCACCACTCTCCGGCTCATCGGCGGCTTCGAGACCCCGGACGAGGGAGACGTGATCTTCATGGGAGAGCGCATCAACGACGTCCCCGCTCACAAGAGGAACGTGAACACCGTTTTCCAGCGTTACGCCCTCTTCCCCCATCTGAACGTCTTCGAGAACGTGGCCTTCCCCCTCCGGGAGAAGAAGGTCCCCAAGGCGGAGATCGAGGAGCGCGTGAACGAAATGCTCTCCATGGTGGCCCTGACGGGCTTCGAGAAGCGGAACGTCACCCGGCTCTCCGGCGGACAGCAGCAGCGCGTCGCCATCGCCCGGGCCCTCATCAGCCATCCCCGCGTGCTGCTTCTGGACGAGCCTCTGGCCGCCCTGGACCTGAAGCTGCGCAAGGACATGCAGCAGGAGCTCAAGCGCATCCAGAAGGCCACGGGCATCACCTTCGTCTTCGTCACCCACGACCAGGAGGAGGCCCTGTCCATGTCCGATACCATCGTCGTCATGAGCGAGGGCCGCATCCAGCAGATCGGCACCAGCGTGGACGTATACAACGAGCCTCAGAACGCCTTCGTGGCGGACTTCATCGGCGAGTCGAACATCCTGGACGGTGTCATGCTCTCGGACCTCTCCGTGAGCTTTTCCGGTCACACCTTCACCTGCCTCGACAAGGGCTTCGGAAAGCGGGAGCCGGTGGACGTGGTGGTGCGCCCGGAGGACGTGGACATCGTCCCGCCGGAGAAGGGCATGCTCAAGGGCGTAGTCACCTCCGTCACCTTCATGGGGGTGCACTACGAGGTCATCGTGGATATCGGCGGCTTCAAGTGGATGATCCAGACCACGGACTTTGTGGACGTGGACGAGCACATCGGCCTGTACATCGAGCCGGACGCCATCCACGTCATGAAAAAGAGCGCGTACTCCGGCCTGTACGGCGACTACTCCTCCTTCTCCAACGAGCTGGATGAGCTCTCCAACGCGGAAGCGGAGGAGGATATATGAAGAGAGACAGCCTGACAAAGCGTCTGACGCTGGCGCCTTACGGCGCCTGGGCGGCGCTCTTCATCGTCGTCCCCCTCGTCTTCGTGGCATATTACGCCTTTACGGACAATGCCTTCCATTTCACCACGGAGAACATCACCCGGTTTTTCACCGCTACCTCCGCCGTCACCGACGACAGCGGCGCCGCCCGGGAGGTCCGCACATACCTCCTCATCTTCTGGCGGTCCCTGAAGCTGGCGGTCATCTCCACGGTGATCTG
>CAJOIC010000048.1 GCA_905234625.1 uncultured Oscillospiraceae bacterium
CCAGCCGTTCATCAGCCGGTCCAGAGCGGGATCGGGCGTCTTTACACGGACCCTGCCCAGGCAGGTGCGCCAGTAGTCCCGGACGCGCATGAGCTCCCCGGCGGCCCGGTCGGGGTCGGCCAGCTCCCGCAGGACGGTCTCCTCCTCACAGCCGCAGACCAGGGCGGACAGACCGCCGCCGTCCCACAGCGCGCCAAAGCAGGGATCGAGGCCCGGTCCGGTCTTCCCGTCGAAGCGGCCCAGCTTCCAAGAGGCGTCGTCACAGGTGAAGCCGCTGAGCTTCCGGCTGAACACCGCCCGGAGGGTGACACCGGGCCATGCAGCCCGGGGATTTTCAGCGGTAAGACAGTCGTTTTCCGCGCCTGTCGTCACGAAGCGGGCGTCCCGGGGGTCCGCCGCCATGGAAAGGGGCAGGCGCCAGCCGATATACGCGCCGTCGCCGCCGTCGATGAGCAGGACCCTGGCGTTTTTTCCCAGGGGCACGAAGGCCGTCACGCCGCAGCCTTCCGTCTCCCAGCGGGTCCAGCCAAAGCCGTGGATGACCCGGCAGGGACGTGCTCCGTCGGCAAAGAGGCTGCGCCGCCCGGAGGCGTCGATGAGCTCCAGGATCTCGCCGTCGGAGGTGGCGATGGGGTCGTTTTTCCATGGGGACAGGGGGAACTCCCGGGCGTTTTCCAGCCACAGGAAGCCTGCGCCGCAGTCCGCCGCCAGGCAGCCGAAGCTGCCGTTCGCGAGGATGTTGCACCAGGCTCTGGGAGGCAGGGGCGGCGTGCGGAAGCTCACGGCGCCGCCGGTGAGATAGACCGCCTCCGGGGGCATATCGCCGCGCTCCGCAGAGGGCCGAAGCCCTGCCAGACGGCCCGAGGCGCCGGCCCTGACGGGGGAGAGGCGCACGGAAGCGTTCTCTGCGGCCCGATTCCCGCTTGTGATATGCACGCCGCCGGGGACGTTTTCGAAGGACAGGAGGCCGTAGCGGTCGAGATACCGGCGCAGGGCGTCGGCTCTGGGATGGAGGTAGCCGCTCTCCTCTCCCGTCTCGATGACGAGATCCGCCCGGACTCCGCAGGCCGTCAGGAGGGCGTGGCGCTTAATGAGGCGCTTTGCCTCGGTAAGATCGCCCTCCGCCCTGGTGAACAGTATGGGAAGGTCACCGGAGACGCCGTCCCGCCAGAGGTCCTCCCGCCGGGCATCCCGGCCGCCCCGGACCCTGCCCGCGCCGATGTCGCCGCAGAGCTTGAAGGCCGCGGTCATGCCGTCGGCGGTCATGCCCAGAAGAGCGGCCATGGAGCCCGCCATGTCGGCGGCGCCGCCGGTGAGGATGCGCCGCGCGCCGAGGCCGGCGTCGTCTCTGGAGCGGCCGAAGCAGATGGCGAGGGCCGCGCAGCCGCCCTCCGGAAGGACCGCCTCCGCCAGTAGGGGACCGGACATCTGCCAGCCTGCGCCGTTCCGGATCGTCAGAGGCACCGTGGCGGCGAGGCACAGCCAGACCTCCGGCAGCCCGCCTCTCGACAGCCGCCGGACATATATCGCGCCGTCCTTGGCGGAGACCTCCAGACCCAGCTGCCAGAAGGCGGGATGCGCCCGGTGATCCTCCTCCCTCGCCAGTACCGGCCGGAAGCGGAGCTTCAGTCTGCCGCGGCTGGGCCCGGAGATCCGCCGCAGCTCGCCGTTTTCTCCGGAGGCCACGGCGGCGGAGGCCGACATGACGCCGGTGGAGTAAGGCGTCGTAAAGGTGACGACGCCCCCCGCGTACTTCCAGGGTCGGAAGGCCGCGAGCCTTGTGCTGGGCAGGAGGGGACGGTCGTTCACCGTCAGCTCGAGACCGTCCTCGGGCCTGTACATGAGAAGGCCCTGGGTATGGGCGGCGCAGGAGCCGTCCGCGCCTGCCAGCAGAGAGTAAACGCCGTTTGAAAGCGGCAGGAAGGCCGGGGCGTCCGGGGCGTAGCCCTTGCCCTCGCAGGTGAAGGCAGGGCGCTCCCGGTGGGGCTCGGGTGGCCTGGTGAGGGGGCTGCGGTTGCGCCGCAGCAGGGGACCGCCCAGGGGCGTGCGCTCGCACAGCAGGGGACGGAACGCGCCGCATTCCGGCTCGCCCATGAAGTACCGGCGCATGACGCCGCCCTTGAGGCAGTTGGCGGCGGCGCACAGACTCATGCCCAGATGATGGCTCATGAAGCTCATGACGGCCTCGCCGTGCTCGCCGCCTCTGCCGGGGGTCATGTCGAAGGCCTCGTAATGGCCGTACTGCCCCCAGACCCCCGCACGCTTGAGGCGGCGCAGGTTCTTGACGGCGGCTCTTGGATGGACGCAGAGGGCGAGATAGCTGGCGTAGGGGGCCACCACCAGCTCGCTGTCCACGTCCCGCCGGAGGGCCAGTGCGCCCGCGCCGTGGGCCTTGTATCGGTAGTCCATGCCCGCGTCCAGGGAGTAAAAACCGCTCTCCGAGCTGCCCCAGGGGATCCTGGTGGCGGCGGAGCGCCGCCGCTGGGCATAGAGGCAGAAGCGGCTGGTCTCCCAGAGGAGGGAGCCGTTCACCAGGGGCAGGAAGAGCTCCGGCATGAGGTATTCGAACATGGAGCCGGACCAGCTGGCAAGGCCCCGCCAGCCGTCCAGGCTGAGCTGGGCGCGGCTGAGGGTCTGCCAGTGGCGCAGGGGGACCTCGCCCCTCGCGCAGGCCAGGTAGCTGGTGAGCCTCGCCTCCGAGGCCATGAGGTCGTAGTGCCCCGGCGAGAAGCTGCCGGAGGCGGGGTCCAGGCCGATGTGGAAGAGCTTCTGCTTTTTGTCGTACAGAGCTCCCAGGTCGATGGCGTCGGCAAAATCCGAGACCCGCTTGGCCAGCGCGTCGAAGCCGTGCTCCCGCAGGGCCCGGCCCGCGGCGATGAGGCAGGCGCAGAGGTTGCCGCTGTCCACCGTGGAGACATAGGCGGGCTCCAGCGGCGCGCAGGTCCCGGTGTCATACCAGTTGAAGAGATGGCCCCGCCAGCGGGGGAGCTTTTCGATGGTGTCCATGATGTTTTCGATCAAGGCGGCGGCCTTCTCGGGAGGACAGATATCCAGCTCCATGGCGGCGATGGCGGAGGCTATGGCCAGGCCGATGTTGGTGGGGGAGGTGCGGCGTGCCGCGCCTTTTGGAGGCTGGATCTGGACGTTGTCCGGGGGCAGCCAGTGGTCCTGGCGGGTGCAGTTGCGGTCAAAATATCCCCAAATGGAGCGGGCGCAGTCCAGAAGGAAGGCCCTGTCTCCGGCGGTGATGCCGCTCTCCGACCGGACGGGACGCCCTGTCAGTCGGGCAAAGCCCGGGACCAGGACCCATATGACGCCCATGGCCTTCCCGGCGGGACCCGGCGCGAGAACCGTGAGCGCGAGGCCTGTCAGCACGGTGAGCCACAGGGAGGCCGGACGGTCCTTGGCGGCGCTGGATTGGGCGGCGGTGGTCCATTGGAGCATGTTCTTCCGGCTCACCCCCATGCGCCACAGGGCGGTGCAGGCGGCTCCCGCGCAGGTGATGGCCTCCCAGGGCAGGAGGATCACCCGGGCGAGAAAGCGGGTCAGGGCCCCGCCCACGCCCCGCAGAACGCCGCTGCGGACCCGGAGCCGTGCGTCTCTGGCGGGCAGGAAGAGCTCCGCAAAGGCGCTGTGGATGGCGTCCGTGCCCAGGCAGAGCAGCGCCGCGGCGCCGGGCACGAAGCAGGCCGGCCATAGAAGCGACAGTACGACAGAGGCGAACGCCATGGGCGCGGCCATGCTCCGGCGTGCGCTGTCGAAGATCCGCCAGCGGTCCGCAGCGGAGAGCTGACGGCCGGCGTCCCCTAGGAATATGAGGTTCTGCCAGTCCCCACGCACCCAGCGGCTCTGCCGCCGGAACCAGGCGGAGGCGCTGCCGGGCTGGGTGTCCGTCAGCTCCACGTCCCCCATGAACGCGCCCCGGAGGAACGCCCCCTCGGGGGTATCGTGGCTGAGGACGGCGTTTTCCGGGAAGCGCTCCTCCAGGCATGCCAGGTACGCCGCCGCGTCCAGGATGCCCTTGCCGGAAAAGCCGCCCCGGCCGAAGAGGTCGGAGAACAGCTCTCCCGTGGGCGCGCCGTAGGGGTCTGTGCCGCCCTGGCCGGCATAGAGCCGGGAGAAATCCGTGGCCAGAGCGCTGTCCAGCTCCACGGACATCCGCGGATGGATGAGACCGTGGCCCCGGATGACGACGCCCTTATTTACGATGGGCCTGTTGGCGGGATGCATGGCCGCGCCGATGAGCTGCCTTGCGGAGCCTGGCACGAGCCGGGTATCGGCGTCGAGGCACAGGATGTACCGTGCGTGCAGGTCTGCGCGGTCCCCGCAGAGGCATTTGAGGCTGCTGGGCTTCCCCTGACTGAGGCGGCACAGCTCCAGGATGGCGCCGCGCTTTCGCTCCCAGGGGGTATAGACCCCGTCCGCCTCGTTTCGGACCGGGTCTCTTGTGAGAAGGTAGAAGCCGCCGCCGAAGCGGGCGTTCAGGGCGTCGATGGCCCGTCTCGCGCCGTCGAGCCTCGCGGCTCCGCCGGGGATGGGCAGCACGCCGCTGTCCGGCAGATCCGCCAGCAGAGCGAACAGGAGCTCGCCTCCGCAGTCCCGGTTGGCCAGACGGTATTCCTCCAGCCTCCGGGCCAGAGCCGGGGCGGCGTCGTCGTCCGTCAGAAGGGCGGACACGGCGCAGATGGTCCGTCCCTGGGGCCCGACGCCGTCCCGAAGCTCCAGTCTGGGCAGCCGCCGGGGCTTCACGAAGCGCATGAGTGTCCGGTCCAGCACCGTGCCCACCAGCTCCGACAGGGGCAGGATCACGAGAGCCGCCGTCCACCACATGCCGGAAAGCCATGCCGCCAGCAGGGTGAGCAGCAGTGTCGCGCCGATGTGTGCGGCGATATACCCCCGGCCGGAGCGGGTGATCTCCGGGCAGAGGGTCTCGTGCAGGCCATTGTCCAGGGCGGTCTGGGCTTCCTTCCGGGGGGAGGAGCCGTGGCGCTTGGCAAGGCGCTGGCAGGTCTCCCGGTACATGGCGCGGGTGCCCTCGTCCATGAGGGGATACACGTCGTCCCTCCGCAGGAGCTCGTCCAGGGGATCGGAGCGCTCAAGAGCGTCCGTCAGATCCAGCTCCGCCAGAGTGCGCAGGCCGGTGAAGAGCTCTCCCGCCCGTTCTGCGTCCACGCCCTCCGCCAGGGCCTCGATGACCGCCATACGCAGCGCCGCGCCCAGGAGCGCCGCCTCAGTCTCGGGCATCTCCTCCGTACGGCGGGCTCCCGTGAGGAACTCCTCCACGCGCTCCTCGGTGATGGGGCCCGCGTCCGTCAGACGGGCGCACAGAGTGACAAGCGCTGCCCCGTCGGGACCGCGCCGCAGCTTGTCCCGGGTATTGCGGAAGGCCGCCAATGCCAGCGACCCCTCCCGTCGGGACAGGTATTCGTTGTCAGCGTACCAGGCGGGGGACTTGTCGTCCCGGCTGAGGGCGGCCACCCGATCCATGGCGATGCGCAGACGCCGTGCGGTCTTTCGTCCGGAGACCGCTCCGGTGATGGGGATGCTCCTGGCCGCTTGTTCGCCCCATCCGGCCAGGCGTTCGGTTCGTATCTTTTCCATACAAGAAATCTTTCCCGGCTTTGAAAACGGTTATACAGGGAAAGGTGACAAAACGGAAAGATATGCGGCGTGCAGGCTGCCAAGAAAAAATGCTTGACAGCGGGGCGGCGGTTCTGGTATGATAGGCAGGCTGTAAAGTGTTTTTGTTTTACAGGAGAGGAGATCACCATGGGAAACACCGCCGTCGACCGGGCGCTCCTGCTGGATTTTTACGGGGAGCTGCTCACGGAGAAGCAGCGGCGGTACTGGGATCTCCATTGGAACGAGGACTACTCTCTCGCGGAGATCGCGGAGCTGGAGGGGCTGAGCCGCCAGGGCGTATGGGATATCCTGCGTCGGGCGGAGGCAAACCTCCGGGACGTGGAGGAGAAGACCGGACTCATCCGGCGCTTCCTTGACCGGCGGGAGGAGATCCTTTCCATCCGGGACGAGCTTTCCGCTCGGCTGCCGGACGACGAGCACAGCCGCGAACTTCTTCTGCGGCTGACGGGGTTGGTATAATGGCATTTGAGAGCTTATCCGAAAAACTGGGCGGCATCTTCAAAAAGCTGCGCGGCAAGGGCCGTCTGTCCGAGGCGGATGTGAAGGCCGCCATGCGCGAGGTGCGCATGGTCCTGCTGGAGGCGGACGTCAGCTACAAGGTCGTGAAGGACTTCGTGAAGACCGTTTCCGAGAAGGCCGCCGGCACGGAGATCCTGGAGAGTCTGGATCCCGCGCAGATGGTCATCAAGATCGTGAACGACGAGCTGACGGCCCTCATGGGCGGTCAGGCCGCCAAGCTCAACTACGGCTCCAAGGTCCCCAGCATCGTGATGGTGGTGGGCCTCCAGGGCGCCGGCAAGACCACGAACACGGCGAAGCTCGCCGCCTTCGTGAAGAAGCATCAGAACAAGCGCCCACTGCTTGTGGCCTGCGACGTTTACCGTCCCGCCGCCATCAAGCAGCTGGAGACCGTGGGCGCCCAGGTGGGCGTTCCCGTGTTCCAGATGGGCCAGATCGATCCCGTGGACATCGCCAAGGCCGCCGTGGAGCACGCCCGGATGCACGGCAACGACGTGGTCTTCCTGGACACCGCCGGACGGCTGCACGTGGACGAGGCCCTCATGGAGGAGCTCAAGAACATCAAGGCCGCCGTGAACCCTGCGGAGATCCTGCTCACCGTGGACGCCATGACCGGCCAGGACGCGGTGAACGCCGCCTCGGCCTTCGACGAGGCCCTGGGCATCACCGGCGTCATGCTCACCAAGATGGACGGCGACGCCCGCGGCGGCGCGGCTCTGTCTGTGCGCGCGGTCACCGGCCAGCCGGTGAAGTTCGTCGGCATGGGCGAGAAGCTGGACGCCATCGAGGTCTTCCACCCGGACCGCATGGCCAGCCGCATCCTGGGCATGGGCGACGTGCTCACCCTCATCGAGAAGGCGGAGCAGGCCGTGGACCAGAAAAAGGCCGAGGAGATGGCCGAGAAGCTCATGAAGAACCGCTTCACCCTTCAGGACTACCTGGAGCAGATGCGGTCCCTGAAGAACATGGGCTCCATGGAGGACCTGCTTGGCATGGTCCCCGGGCTGGACGCCAAGCAGCTCAAGGGCGCGAAGATCGACGAGAAGGCCATGGCCCGCACCGAGGCCATCATCCTCTCCATGACCAAGAAGGAGCGGGACAACCCCTCCATCCTGAACGCCAGCCGGAAAAAGCGCATCGCCGCGGGCTCCGGTACCAGCGTGGTGGAGATCAACCGCCTCCTGAAGGGCTTCGACGCCATGAACCAGATGGCCAAGCAGATGGCAGGCACGAAAAAAGGCAAGCGTATGGCGAAAAAGGCCGGCCTTTTCGGATTCTGATTTTTATTAAAAATAAAAATAAATAAACTATCTTTTGGAGGAAAAAACAATGGTCAAGATTCGTCTGAAGAGACAGGGCGCCAAGAAGGCTCCTTTCTATCGCGTCGTGGTGGCGGACAGCCGTTCCCCCCGTGACGGCCGCAACATCGAGGAGATCGGGACTTACGATCCCATGACGAACCCCGCTTCCATCAACATCGATCTCGAGCGCGCGAAGTACTGGATCGCCTGCGGCGCGCAGCCCACCGACACCGTCCGCGGACTTCTGAAGGCGGCGGAGGCCGCTCAGCCTAAGGCCCAGGAGGCTGCTCCCGAGCAGGCTGAGTAAGTCGGGAGGTTTCCATGAAGGAGCTTCTGACCTACATCGTGCAGAACCTTGTGGACAATCCGGACAAGGTCACGGTGGAAGAGAAAACGACGGACCGCGAGACCGTATTCGAGGTACAGGTCGCGGATGGCGATATGGGCAAGGTCATCGGACGCCAGGGACGCATTGTGCGTCAGATCCGTGTGCTGATGAAGGCCGTCGGCCAGCGCCAGGGCAAGAAGGTCTCCGTCGAGATCCTGGATTGACATTGAAAAAGCAATATCTTGAGGCGGGCCGGATCGTCAACACGCACGGCGTCCGGGGCGAGGTGAAGATCGAGCCCTGGGCGGACGAGGCGGCGTTCCTGACCCGCTTCAAGCGTTTCTATCTGGACGGTAAGCCCGTGCGCGTCCTCTCCTGCCGGGTGCACAAGACCATGTGCATCGCCGCCCTGGAGGGGATCGACGACGTGAACGCCGCCATGCCCCTCAAGGGGAAGATACTCTTCATCGACCGGGACGACGCGCGTCTGCCGGAGGGTACGGTCTTTATCCAGGATATCCTGGGGGCGAAGGTCGTGGACGAGTCCGGCGCGGAGCTGGGCGTCCTGGCGGAGGTGGTGCCTGCGCCGGCGGCCTCGGTGTACGTCGTCCGGGGCCAGCGGGAGATACTCATCCCCGACGTGCCCGCGTTCATCCTCGACAAGGACGCGGACAACGGCGTTGTCACCGTCCGGCTCATTGAGGGCATGTAAAACTGCTATTCGCGTCTGCGGACGCAAGCTCTGCGAGGCATACTATGCGTATCGACATTCTGACCCTGTTCCCCGACGCGGTGAACGCCATGATGTCCTCCTCCATCCTGGGCAGGGCGGAGAAAAAGGGCGTCATCGAGATCAACTGCGTCCAGATCCGGGACTTCACCACCAACAAGCAGCAGCAGGTAGACGATTACCCCTACGGCGGCGGGTGGGGCTGCGTCATGATGGCGCAGCCGCTGAAGGCCTGCCTCGACCATGTGACCGCCCAGGCGGGAGAGAGAAAGCGCCGGGTCATCTATATGTCCCCCCAGGGCAAACGCTTCGACCAGACGGAGGCCCGGCGGCTCGTGAACGACTATGACCATCTCGTGCTGGTCTGCGGCCATTACGAGGGGGTCGATGAGCGCTTCATCGAGCTGTGCTGTGACGAGGAGCTGAGCATCGGCGACTTCGTCCTTACCGGCGGGGAGATCCCCGCCATGGCCATCGCGGACAGCGTCTGCCGCATGGTGCCGGGGGTCCTGTCCGACCCTGAGTGCTACATCGGGGAGAGCCATTGGGACGGCCTTCTGGAATACCCCCAGTACACCCGCCCGGAGGTCTGGGAGGGACTGGCCGTGCCGGAGATCCTGCGCTCGGGCAACCACGCGGAGGTGGCCGCCTGGCGCCGGGAGCAGCAGATCATCCGTACTAAGGAAAAGCGCCCGGACATGTTCGAGGCCTTCCGGCCCCAGTCGAAGACGGACCGGGAGCTGGTGGAGCGGCTGTCTGGACGGGAGAAGCTCAGCTTCGACTGTCACCGGGCTGAGCTCCAGGATATGGCCGATATCATGCTCATCGCGGACGAGGCCATCGAGTACCTGCACACCCGGTATGAGAGCCAGTGGCGGGACGGCGTGCCCGAACCCGGCGTCTTCCGGAAGGATATCGCCGCCGGAGCCTGCTGGCTGTTCACCTATGAGGGTGTGTCAGCCGGGTGCATGGCGCTCCACTTCAAGGCGGAGCCGGCCTATGCGGACCTTCACGGCAAGTGGCTCACCACCGGAAGCGTGTACGGCTCCGTGCACCGCATGGCCGTCCGGGACATCTTCCGGGGCCATGGCCTTGCCACCGACATGCTGCAGCTGGCGGAGGATCTGACCGCCGGTATGGGTCATCCCAGCGTCCGGGTGGACGTCCACGAGGAGAATACCGGCGTCCGCGCGCTGCTGGAAAAGCGGGGCTATACCCGCTGCGGCGTGTTCGAGACCGCTGTGGGCGGCCTGCGGGTCGGTTACGAAAAGCTGATATGACAAAAGCTCTGCGGATAGATGTCCGCAGAGCTTTTTGTCGTTCCGGTTCAGAGAGAGGCGATGAGGGCTTCGGCGCATTTGATCCCATCCAGGGCGGCGCTCATGATGCCCCCGGCCCAGCCCGCCCCTTCGCCGCAGGGGTAGAGCCCCGTCAGAGCGGGGGACTGGAGGGTGCTATTCCGCTCCATGCGCACAGGGCTGGAGGAGCGGGTCTCCGGCCCTGTAAGCACCGCCCAGGGGGCGTCGAAGCCCTTCAGCTTCCGCCCGAACAGGGGCAGGGCCTCCGCCACGGTCCCGGTGATCACAGGAGATAGGACGTTATGTAAACTTACCTCCGTGATCCCCGGTTCATAGGAGGGAGTGACCCGGTCCATGGCATGGGGCGTGCCCAGGAAGCTGCCTAGAGTCTGGGCGGGCGCCCGATAACCGCCTCCCGCAGCCTCAAAGGCCCGGCGCTCCAGATCCCGCTGCCACGCCATCCCGCCCAGGATGCCGTCATAGGGAAAGTCTTCCGGAGAGACGGCTGCCAGCAGAGCCGCGTTAGAGTTTACATAATTTCGTTTATACGGACTTGCGCCGTTGACGCAGATCTGCCCAGCCTCGCTGGCGGCAGGGACCACCTCGCCGCCGGGACACATGCAGAAGGTATAGCAGCGCCGTCCGTTGGGAAGCTGGACAGCCAGGGAGTAATCAGCGGGCGGCAGATCAGGGTGACCGGCGAAGGCGCCGTATTGGGCGGCGTCCGTGTCCGCCTGCAGGTGCTCGATGCGTACCCCCATGGCGAAGGCCTTGGGAGCCATAGGGATGTTAAGTTTACATAATAACTCGAACGTGTCCCTTGCGCTGTGGCCGCAGGCCAGGATGAGCCGGGAGCAGGGGATGCGGTCATGCTCCGTGACAGCGGCGGTGATGTGTCCGCCCTCTGATTCGATGCCCACCAGTTTTTGAGAAAAGCGCACCTCGCCCCCCAGCTCCGTGATGCGGCGGCGGATCCCGGCGCAGACGCCGGGGAGGAGATCGGTGCCGATGTGGGGTTTGGCGTCTATCGTTATGTCAACCGGAGCGCCGGCGTCCACAAGGCGCTGCAGAACCCAGGGGATGCGGGGATCCCTGACGCCGGTAGTGAGCTTCCCATCGGAGAAGGCTCCGGCGCCTCCCTCGCCGAACTGGATGTTGGACTCAGGGTCCAGCAGGCCATTCTGCCGCAGGGCGGCGATCTTTTCGGTACGGGTCTCGGCGTCCTCACCCCGCTCCAGGATAATGGGCCGCAGCCCGGCCTTGGCCAGCACCAGGCCCGCGAACATCCCGGCAGGACCGAAGCCCACGATGACAGGGCGGGCCTCCGGCAGCCGATCCGGGACAGGGACGGCGTACCGATAGGTGGGGGCGGGAGAGGCTTTTCTACACCGCAGCAGAGCGGTTTTCTCGTCTGTCACGGTCACGTCTGCGGTGTAAACCAGGCGCACGTCGTTTTTCTTCCGGGCGTCTACGGAGCGGCGGACGACAGTCAGTTCCTTTACCGGGCACCGCAGCGCCCGTTCCGCCTTCTCCCGCAGCAGATCCGTGGCTTCTCCGGGGGCAAGGCTCAAATCTCGCAGTCGGATCATAGGGCTTCCTCCGTCAGTCCCGCAGCGGCGAGACCCGCCGCCCTGCCGCTGGACCAGGCCCATTGCAGGTTGAAGCCGCCGCAGTCGCCGTCGATGTCCAGCACCTCGCCGCAGGCGTACAGCCCGGAAACAAGACGGCTCTCCATAGTCACCGGGTCGAAGTCCGACGTTTCCATACCCCCCGCCGTGACCTGGGCCTCGGTAAAGCCAAGCGTACCGATGAGGGGCAGATCGAAGGCCGTCACCAGCGCCGCCAGCTCCCGAAGCATCTCCTCAGAAAGCGCCCAGAGGCGGGTGTCCGCCGGGATGCCGGCCCGGCGCAGGAAGGTCCGGCAAATTGTATTATGTAAAGTACCTGTCAGGAGATTTTCCGCCATATAATTGGGGAAATTCTCCTGTTTTTGTATGAAGTAATTGATTATGTCAACTTCATTCAACTCCGGCAAAAGACGCAGGCGGAGGATGGCTCCCTCGCCGCTGAGGGAGGCGGAGCGGGAGATATCGTAGATGCCGGGACCGGTGACGCCGTAATCGGTGAACTGGACCTCGCCCCGAGCCTCCGCCAGGGTCGTATTCCCGTCGATAAGGGCGATGCCGGCCTGCGTGCGGACGCCCTTCATGGCCCGGGTCCAGGTATTGTCGGTCTTCAGCTGGACGAGGGAGGGGTGCAGGCCGGTGCATTTATGGCCCAGGGAGGCCAGCAGGTCGTATCCGTCCCGGACGCCTCCAAGCTTGGCCCCCGCCATGCCGCCGCAGGCGACGATGAGTTTATCGCACTCCACGGTTTTTCCGGTATCGGAGGCGACGGTGAAGCGGCCCCCTTCCAGCCGGACCTCCGCCGCCGTAAAGCCGCAGACAGTCGTAACGCCCCGGGCGTCCATGGCGAGGCGCAGGGCGTCTACCACGCTGCCCGCGGCGTCGGAGAGGGGATAGACCCGCCCCGAGGGCTCCGCGCGGGTGAGCAGCCCCAGGGAGGCGAACCAGGACAGGGTCCTGTCGGGGTCGCAGCGGGTGAGAGCGGGGACGGCAAAGGCGGGGTCCTCTCCGTGGTAACGCTCCGGCAGGGCGTGCAGGTTCGTCAGGTTGCAGCGGC
This sequence comes from uncultured Oscillospiraceae bacterium, assembly GCA_905234625.1. Lineage (GTDB taxonomy): Bacteria > Bacillota > Clostridia > Oscillospirales > Oscillospiraceae > CAJOIG01. The sequence goes on from CAJOIC010000048.1 coordinate 12,502, forward strand.
CATTGCCGGTGGCCAGGAGCTTTCGGCCCACGCGGCTCTGCCGTTCCAGCAGGAGGACCTCGTTATCCAGCGTTTCCCGGGCGGCGAGGGCGGCGGCCATGCCGGAGGCGCCTCCGCCGAGAATGGCGATCGTTTTCATGTCGTTCTCCATACAAAGCATGCCGTCGGGTGTCCGACGGCATGGATCATTTTTTCCTTTTCCGAGGGCTGTGGGCGGCGTAGTACTCGTCGATCTGCTGCTGCTCGTCGTTCACGAGCCAGCGGTTCAGGTACACCAGCCGGTCGCTGTAATAGCCCACGCGCTGACGGTGGAAGAACTGGCGGTAGTCGTTGATGAAATCGGCGAGCTTCTCCATATCCACCATGCGCTTTGCTTCCCGATAGATACGCTGCTGGGTCGCGTTTTTTGCCATGTTCTCACCTCCGTAGCCCAAATATTATAGTACAGAGCCAGGGAGCTTGTCAAGAACGGTCAAGTCCCCAGCAGGGAGGAGGCGTGTAGGTTTTACAATGATGTGTGACAGTAGGTAGCGAAAAAAGAATAGCGAATAGGAAAGCAACATGCTAAGGTTGAGTTGCTGAGACAAAACCAAAGG
>CAJOIC010000049.1 GCA_905234625.1 uncultured Oscillospiraceae bacterium
CCTTTGGTTTTGTCTCAGCAACTCAACCTTAGCATGTTGCTTTCCTATTCGCTATTCTTTTTTCGCTACCTACTGTCACACATCATTGTAAAACCTACATTCAACATCTGGCTCTGAGAAAGAATGGATTGCACGAAGACCATTAATGTGGTATTATTGCCTTGCCACGCAAATTTCATATTGTATGTTTAGACTATGCTCAAAGGCTGCGTTGCTTCGGCAAAAACGCAGTCTCCGCTTGGCAGTCTTTGGGCTTGTCTTGAAATTTGCGTGGCAGCAAATGGAGTTATGCGTTTTTCGTGCGTGGCTTCCATTTGTGGAGCCACGCACTTTTTCCATCCAAATGATAATACAGAAACTTTTTTAGGAGGAGAACACTTATGAAATGTCCCAGTTGTGGCGCAGAGGTGGGAACAAGTAAGTTCTGCGAGTTTTGCGGCACCCAAATTTCAAGCGAAATGCGCAGAGAACAAGAACAGTTGAATATGAAGGGTTGCCCTGAATGTGGAAGCACAAATATTCAGTTCAGAAGAGAAAACCAAGGCGAAATCCGGGGGAAACAATCAAAACAGGTTATTCATAGGACTGTTGGTTTTTGTAAGGACTGCGGCGCTACTTGGTATCCTAATTCCGCTGCGAATGCGGTTCCTAAAAAGAGAAAGACTTGGCTGTGGGTATTGGGATGGCTCTTCATATTCCCGGTGCCTCTAACAATTCTGATGCTTCGGAAAAAGGAAATGAAGCCGGTTCTGAAATATGGCATCATCGCGGTAGCCTGGATTATATATCTTATAATCGGCATCGGTGGCAATTCCAACAAAGAGGAAACAACTAATACAACGCCAGTCGCAGCGGTATCTGAAACCTTGTCCGATAATACAGTATCTGAAACGATTAACGGAAATAATGCTATTTATTCGGATGCGGAAATTATTGACCTAATGAATGGTTTCGGAACAGAAAAAGTCGGAAAAAAATCCGTTGTTCGCGCTGACCAGTCAGCTTGTACAGAAGAAGCCCTTATAGATTGGTATTGTAATTATGTGCTGGAACATACGGATTGTAATTATCACCTTATTGTCTATACTGATAATCCCGCAAAGGGTGTTTATGCGATGAGTGGAGGGGGCTTCATCCAGAAAGATATAACCCTCATTCCCGATGATGATGGCACATATTCATTGGGTGATGATGCGGGATCGACAATTTATACTATCAACACAGAAACAAAAGCCCTTACAGTTCAAGCAGTAATGGTCGATGAAACCGTAGTCAATGAGGTTGCAGAAAAGGTTGATGGAGTAATACCCGATGATTATAAGAACGGTGAATTGTATTCCGTTGATGTTGCGGGTGAAGACGGAAACCTTGATTGTAATGTTACTATAATCAATGAGAGTTTCTCAGATGCTGATTATCAGAGCATTGCAGAAGATCTTGCTACGACCATAAAGGCTCTCGATTTGGGTATTGGTTATTTTTGTATTGCTTTCCAAAGTGATGACTATACTCTAAATGCCATATCTAATATTGACAGTCTTAGCGGGCAGGATGTATCTGAAATCTCTACAACAACATTTGGATAATTAAAGATTCTATAGCTACAGCGCGTGTACCTCAACTACAATCGCAACCGGTTACTATTTGTCCCTGTTGTGACCATTTCCTAAGAAGGGGAGAAGATTAGAAACTGCTTTTGATTTGTCCATTCAGTGAATTTGGAAATACAATACTGAACCTTATATTGACAATATTCGTTTAGGTCGCTATAATGAAAACACAAAAGAGCGCCGTTGCTTTGACGGTTGGCCCTTAGGTAATCAAATAATTGTTGACCGCCTGGGGGCTAGCCGGGCGGTCAACGAGCTTTTCAGCTCAAAAAGCCTCGGGTGCTAAGTACATCATGACCACGAAGATCACGATAAGGCATAGCAGGAAACGAAGGACTCTAATCCAACGATCATTTCCCATAGGCCCCACCTCCCTTCACAGGGAAGTGGCCAACCGCCTACAACAGCGCTCTTTCGCCGGATCACTCCGGTAACCCCTTACGGGGCTGCGATTATTCTATATGATTATCACATATTTTGTCAATTCCTTGCATTGTTTCAGCAAGCAATATGGGAGCGGCTTAAAAAGCATGCCGCTCCCATATACTTTCTTATGAACCACCCGCCTTTTTTCCTATATCTCCCGCCTCGGTTCGGCCAGGATGGTCTTTTGGTCGGTGTAGATGACCTTGCCGGGCCGCGCGCCTCTGGGCTTCTTGACGAAGCGGACCTGGGTGGCGTCCACCGGGACCCTGCCGCCTTCCACGCCCTCAGAGTAATACGCCGCGAGGCACGCGGCCTGATATACATCCTCCTCCGGGGGCTCCGCGTCGCGGCAGCAAAGGATGACGTGGGCGCCATGGAGCTTCAGCACATGGAGCCAGAGGTCCGTCCGGCGGGCGGTCCTGAAGGTCAGCTCGTCGTTCTGGAGGTTGTTCCGGCCCACCAGCACCTCCAGCCCCGACGCCGTGGTGAACCGAAGAGGCGGCATGGGCTTGGGTTTTTTGACCTTTTTCCCGGAGGCCTTTGGCGGACGGAGGTATCCCGCTTTTATCAGCTCCTCCCGAATATCCTCCAGGTCCCCGGGGCTCTGGGCCCGGGCGATCTCCTCCGCGATGGAGCCCAGGTATTCCCGCTCGGCGGTGTTTTCCTCAATGAGGCCGGCGAGGTGCTCCCGGGCCGCTTTTTTCTTCGTGTACTGCTTATAGTACGCCGCGGCGTTCTGCTGGGGGCTCTTCCGACTGTCCAGGGGGATGGTGACTGCGGGGGCGTCCTCCTCATAGAAATCCTCCGTGACGAGCTCTGTCATGCCGGGCTTCATGCGCCAGATATTGGCGGTGATAAGGTCTCCCCGGCGCTTATCAGCCTCTCGGTCCTCGGTGGCGCCCAGCTCCGCGATGCGGGCGGAGAGCTTTCGCTCCGTGCGGCCGATGGCGTTGCGCACGAGCTTTGCCATGGACCGCGCCCGGCTTTTCATATGCTCGGCCCGGTCCCGCTGGGCGTAGAAGGCCTCCAGCAGCTCCGACCACCCGCCGCAGGACACGCTCTCCACGGAGGGACCGTACTGCAGGATCGGCAGGAACGTAAAGTCCTTGGGCGCGCCGTTTTCCATGAGCATGGTGGGGACCTTTTTGAGATCCGCCACGGAATCCGGCTCCTCCGGCAGGCCCCGGAAGGCCATCTCCCGCCGGATCAGCGGCGAGAGCCCGGAGAACTTCCCCGGCTCCGGCTGAGGGGGCAGGCGGTAGACGAGGCCCGGCAAAAGCTGCCGCAGGGGGCTCATGTCCGCGTCGATGCGCCGCGCGGCGTCGATGATGCGGCCCTCCGCGTCCACCAGGATGAGGTTCGCGTTCCGGCCCAGCAGCTCCGCCGCCATGGTCAGAGGCGCCGCCTCCCCCAGCTCGTTATAGGCCGTCAGCCGAAACAGCAGCATCCGTTCCCGCTCCGGCTGCTCGATATCCGTGATCCGTGCGCCTATGAGGTATTTGCGCAGCAGCATGCAGAACATGGGCGGCTGGGGCGGGTTCTCGTACCGCTCCTCCGTCAGGCACACCCTGGCGCTGCCGCCGAAGCAGATGAGGAGCGTGTCCGTCCGGCCGATCCCCCGCAGGGTGAGCAGCACGGTGTCCCGTTCCGGCTGGCGGACCCGGTCGATCTTCGCGCCGATGAGCTCCCGCGCCAGCTCGTCCTTCAGTTGTGTGATATATACAGCGTCAAGGGGCATGATGTCTTCTCCAAACAGGGCCGGCGGGACCACGTAACGAACGATGCCGCAAGGACGGAGAGCGTCCCGGCAAAACATCGATAAAAGGTTTTGATGGGATACTCTCGGCCGCAGTCGGCTCGACGTCAGACCTAAACCCGGCCCGGCCGTATGATTTCCGCAAACAGCTCCGATATCCGCCCGGTCTCGCCCCGGAGCCACAGCCAGCCGAAGAGGGCTTCCAGGGCCGTGGCGGCGTGATACTCCGCGATGGTGCAGCCGGAGGGCACACCGTGGACCCGGGCGTTGCGTCCCCGGCGATAGATCTTATGCTCCTCCTCCGTGAGAAGGGGTAGCACCGCCTCCATGGCCCTTGCCTGGGCGGGGGCGGAGACATAGGCGATGGTGTTCCTGTGCTGATCCCGGATGGACGCGGCGCTCTGCCGGGCCAGCATGTCCCGGACCAGGAGCTCATACACCGCGTCCCCCACATGGGCAAGGTTCAGCACCCCCAGCGCGTTCAGCCGTTCGGCATCCAGCGCCTCGCGGGGGCCGCTCACTCGTCCTCCTCCGTCCAGGGGACGTCCTCCGCCGGAACGGTCTCCGAGACTACGGCGTCCTCTTCCTCGTCGTCCTCATCCTCCGGCGCTTCGGCAAAGGCAGCGTCGTCGGAGACGGCGGCGAATTCCTGGGCGATGGTGTCCACGGGAGCGGTGCCCTGGACGTACTGCATCTCCTGCCACTGCTGCTTGGTGAGCATGATCTTCCGAGGCTTGGAGCCCTCGTAGGGTCCCACGACGCCCACCTCCTCCAGCTGGTCGATGAGCCGCGCAGCCCGGGAGTAGCCCAGCTTCAGGCGGCGCTGGAGCATGGAGACGGAGGCCTGCTGGGTCTCGAAGATGACGTCCACCGCCTGGGGCAGCAGCTCGTCGTAGTCGTTCTGGGGCGCGGAGGCGTCGTCGTCCTTGTCAGAGCCCTTGGCGTCCTTGTCCGCGGCGGCCTTTTCGATCTCCGCCAGGATCTCGTCGGAGTATTCGGCCTCGGCCTCCCGCTTGACGAATTCGATGATCTCCTCCCGCTCCTCGTCCGTGACGAAGGCGCCCTGGACGCGGGTGGGCTTGCGGCCGATGGGGGCAAACAGCATATCGCCGTTGCCCACAAGGCTCTCCGCTCCCTGCTGGTCCAGGATGATGCGGCTCTCAAGAGAGCTTGCCACGGACAGTGCGATGCGGCTGGGGATATTGGCCTTCATAAGACCGGTGATGACGTCCGCACGGGGGCTCTGGGTAGCCACCACGAGATGCATGCCCGCGGCGCGTCCCATCTGGGCCACGCGGCAGATGGACTCCTCCACCTCCTTGGCGGCGATCATCATGAGGTCCGCCAGCTCGTCGATGAAGATGACCACCTGGGGCAGGATGGGATTGTCGTTCTGCTTCAGGATGGCGTTATACCCGGCAAGATCCCGGACACCCACCTCGGAAAACAGACGATAGCGCTTGAGCATCTCCACCACCGCCCACTGGAGGGCGCCGGCGGCCTTCTTCGGGTCGGTGACCACGGGGACATACAGGTGGGGCATCCCGTTGTACACCACGAATTCCACCATCTTGGGGTCGATCATGATCATGCGGACCTCTTCCGGGGTGGACTTGTACAGCAGGCTCAGGATCATGGAGTTCACGCACACAGACTTGCCGGAGCCCGTGGTGCCGGCGATGAGGACATGGGGCATCTTGGCGATATTCCCCACGATGACGTTGCCGGCGATATCCTTGCCCATGGCCACGCTGAGCTTCGACTTGGAGTTTTTGAACACCTCGGAATCGATGAGGTCGCCCAGCCACACCGTTGTCCGGCTGCGGTTGGGCACCTCCACGCCCACGGTGGAGATCTTATCGGGGATGGGCGCGATTCGCACGCTCTCCACGCCTAGGGACAGGGCGATGTCCTTGCCGAGATTCTCGATCTTGGAGAGCTTCACGCCCTGGTCCAGGCGGAGCTCATACCGGGTGATGGAGGGGCCCCGAACGGCGCCGGTGATGGTGGCGCCCACGCCGTAGCTCCGGATGGCCGCCTCCAGCTGGCTCTCGCCGTCGTCCATATCGCTGTCGGCGTCCTCGCCGGGCTTCGATTTGTTGAGAAGGGCGATATCCGGGAATATGTACGCGGGCTTGTCCTCCTGGGCGGCGGCGATCTCCGCCGCCACCAGCGCCGCCTCCGCGTCCTTGTCGATCTTGATCTTCTTCTCGGAGGACGGAGACGCCGCGCCGCCGTCCATGTCCGCGGAGTGGAGCTCCACCCCGGCGATGCCGGAGGCCTCCTCCATGCTGAGAGGCTCCACGTCCTTGGTGAATTCCTCGGCGGCCTTTGCCGCCTCCCGGGCCTCGGCATTTCCGGAGGCCGGGCGGATGGGGACGACCTTCCCGGTGGATTCCGGCTTCGGCGCGGGCTTCACGGCCCTGGCGGAGGCGCGTTTCGCGGCGGCCTCGGCGGTCTTCCGCTCCTGGGCCGCCCGCTGCTCGTCCTTCAGGGCGGCGGCCACCCGCAGCTTCGCCCCCTGGTCGATCTCCATGGCGGCGAAGACCTTGTCCTTCCGCTCCTCCCAGTCCTCGTCGTACATGCGGCGGCGGACCACCGCCGGGGTCTCGGGCATCTTCTTCTCCGGCGCGGGGGTCTTCTTCCCCGCGCGCATCTTATCCGCGGCGCGGCGGATGGGGGAGCTGCCGTCCAGGGGGAAGAGGTAATCGTCGGGATCCAGGCGATCCGCCTCGTCGATGAGCTCGTCCTCGTAGGTATCCTCCTCCGGCTCGTACAGCAGCCGGGGGTGCTTGTTGTACCAGTCCTTCAGCGCCTGCACGATGGCGGGCAGGGAGAGGTTCAGGCCCTCGATGCACAGCAGCAAAAAGCCCGCCAGCAGCACGATGAACGCGCCCACCTTGCTCAGCGCCTTGCGCAGGACGTTCCCCAGGATGCCGGACAGCACGCCGCCGCAGCGTTCCGCGGTGTCCTGGGCCAGGAGCCAGAGCTGCTTCACTCCGAAGCCGAACCCGGAGCCGAAGAGGGCCCGGTCGAATTTCAGGGCGTGGATGAAGGCGCCGAACACCAGGGGCAGCAGCAGGACGCAGGCGAGCCGCAGCCGCACGGGGCGGCCGTGATGGAACCCAAGGATGAAGGCCCCCCACAGCAGCGCCACAGGCGCGATATAATCCCCCCAGCCGAAGAGGCCGCGCATCAGCATGCGCCAGCCGTTTACCAGCCACCCCTCCGCGGGGAACCATGCGATGACCGCGATGATGCCGAGAAACAGCAGGATGAGCGCCCCCACCTCCCGCCGGATGGGCTTGGAGGCGCGGACGTCCGCCGCGTTTCGCGCGCCGGAGGCGCCCTTCTTCGCGGCAGAGGTGTTCCGCTGGGAGGCGCTTCCGGTTCCGGAAGCGGTCCGGGCGGTGGATGTCGGTTTTTTCGTGCTCCCGCCTTTTCCGGAGGAGGTCTTCTTCCCCGTGCCGGAGCGGGAGTTCTTGCTCTGTGCCATATATGAACCCCTGTCGTAAATTACTTAAGTATCAGAGAAAGGATGATGGAAAGCGCGCCCACGCCCCAGCAGTAGTACGCGAAGCCGCCGAATTTCCCCTTGGCCACCAGCTTCTGCAGGAGCTTGATGGAGAGATATCCCGTGACGCCCGCCACGACCATGCCCACCAGGCATGCGGGCATGATGCCCGGCTCCACGCCGTCCTTGATGACGTCGACGAGAGACAGGATCACCGCGCCCAGAACGGACAGCAGGCTCATAAGGAAGGAAAACTTCACGGCGAATTCCCGGGTCAGGCCCCGGCTCATGCCGGCGGTGATCGTGGTGCCGGAACGGGACAGGCCCGGGATCGTGGCGATGCCCTGGGCGATGCCGATGAACACCGCGTCCAGGATCGTCATGTCCCGCTCGGTCTTCGTCCCCCGGGGCATGCGGTCCGCGATGAACAGCAGAAGGCCCGTCACCAGCAGCGCCGCGCCAATGAACCAGGGGATGCTGTTCAGCTCCTCGATCTTGTGATGGAAGGGCAGGATGACGAACAGCGGCAGAGTGCTGACGATGATCATGAGGATCAGCCGCCGGGCGGGGATGTTCCCCGTGGCGAGACTCTCCTTCTTCACCGCGCCGCGCACCATGGCGATGAACTCCATCACCATGTCCCGCACGTCCGGCCAATAGGCGATGACCACCGCTGCCAGCGTGGCCAGATGCAGCATGATGTTGAAAAAGGCGCTGTCGTCCATGGCGGCGATATCCGTGCCGCCTGTCGCGCCCAGGATATTCTCCACCAGAGCCAGATGGCCCGAGCTGGAGATGGGCAGAAACTCCGCCACGCCCTGCACCAGGCCCAGCAGGATACCGTAAAAGATATTCATATCCATTCCTCCGAGATCCACGGTCAATACGTTATGTCTACCATCATATTATATTACCACATCTTCCCGGAAAGAACAAGCGTCAGAGGAAAATCCGCCCTCACATTCGCAGGGGCGGCAGCGCCTCCGGCTCCCGGCGGCGGCCCCGAAGCCATGCCAGGGCGTCGGACAGGGTCCCCACGGCGTCCATAAGCCCGCAGGCCACAGCCTCCTCCCCCGTCAGGATGGAGCCCACGTCGTTTGCCATCTGGCCGGTGCGGAGCATATAGCTCTCGAAGGTATCCCGGTCCACCCGGGAGTGCTGCGTGACGAACCGCACGATCCGCTCCTGCACCCCGGCGAAATACTCATACGTCTGCGGCGCGCCCACGACCACGCCGTTCATCCGGGCGGGATGGATGGTCATGGCCGCGGACGGCGCCACCAGGCTGTATTTTGCCGCCACGGCCAGGGGCACGCCGATGCTGTGTCCGCCGCCCAGTACCAGGCTGGCGGTGGGTTTTTCCATGCCCGCGATGAGCTCAGCGATGCCGAGCCCCGCCTCGATATCCCCGCCCACGGTATTGATAAGGATGAGCAGTCCCTTCACATCCGGGGACTCCTCCACCGCCGCCAGCAGCGGATAGACATGCTCGTATTTCGTGGTCTTGCAGTCCTCCGCCAGGAGCTGATGTCCCTCGATCTGACCGATGATGGTGAGCACCTGGATCTCCGACGGCGCCGCCGTGCCTGTATTGCGAATCTCCTCCATAAAAATCACCCGGAATAGGTTTCCCTATCCGGGTGGGTTTTATGATGGTTCCGTGCTTTTAGCAGGCCGAGGCAGGCTTACACACGAGCCGCTGTCGGTGAAGAGTATATCTCGCAAACTTTTTATTGATGTTCGCTCGACACACTCTTCCCCTACCGCAAGGGTACGGCCATCCATAAGGCATCAAAGATGTCAACGGCTGTCACGTCCACGGCATCGACGTTGGCTTTCTCCGCCGGTCCTATCAGCCCGCCGTGTACACCGCCTTCATGCACTTATAGGTCATGTAGCAGTCCAGCTTCGCGGTGGTCTCGAAGGGCGCGTGCATGGAGAGCACGGGAACGCCCGCGTCTATGACGTCGATGTCCCGGGAGGCCATGAACTTCGCCACGGTGCCGCCGCCGCCCTGGTCGACCTTTCCCATCTCGCACATCTGCCAGAGGACGCCGGCATCGTCGCAGATGCGGCGGATGCGGCCCACCACCTCGGCGGAGGCGTCGCTGGCGCCGGACTTGCCACGGGCGCCGGTAAATTTGCACAGGCCCACGCCGTAGTTGAGCCTGGCGGCGTTCTGCTTCTCGCTGACCTCGGCGTACAGGGGGTCCAGGGCCGCCGTCACGTCCGCGGAGACGCAGAAGCTATGGGAGAAGCACGCCTGCACCGCGGCGGGATCGCCGCAGAGCTGCCCGATGAACCGCTCGAAGGCCTGACTCTGCATACCGGTGACGCCGTCGGAGCCGATCTCCTCCTTGTCCGCCAGGATGCACACCGCGGTGCGCTCCGGGGCCTCGTCAAGCTCCAGAATGGCCTTCAGCTCCGCATAGGAGCAGACCCGGTCGTCCTGACCGTATCCGCCGATCATGCTGCGGTCAAGGCCCAGCTCCCGCACATCGAAGGCCGGGACCACCTCCAGCTCTGCGGAGATGAAATCCGCCTCGGTGATGCCGTATTTGTCATTCAGGATGCTCATGACAGCGAGCTTCACCCGGTCGGAGCCCTCCCCGGCATAGGGGACGCTGCCGGCCAGCAGGCAGAGCTTCTCGCCCTCGATGAGCTTGGAGGCATTCTTCGCCATCTGGTCCTGGGCCAGGTGGGGCAGCAGGTCCGTGATGACGAGCTGGGGGTCCTCCGGGTCGCGGCCCACGACCACGTTCACGGTCTCGCCGTTTTTCAGGCATACCACCCCGTGGAGCTCCAGGGGGATGGCGGTCCACTGGTATTTCTTGATGCCGCCGTAGTAATGGGTGCGCAGGTAGGCCAGCTCTCCGTCCTCATACAGGGGATTCTGCTTGAGATCCAGCCTAGGCGCGTCGATGTGCGCCGCGCCGATGACGCAGCCGTCGGTCATGGGGCGCCTGCCCCCCACGGCCAGCATAAGGCCCTTGCCCCGGTTGACGCTGTACACCTTCTCGCCGGGAGCGATGCCCTTCGCGTCATCCGTCAGCGCCTTGAAGCCGGCTGCCTCCGCCAGCGCCACGGCCTCCCGTACCGCCTCCCGCTCCGTGCGGGCATTGTCCAGGAAATCCATGTACCCCCGGCAATAGTCCTCGATGGCGACGCACTCCTTGGCGTCCACAAGGTCGTATCCGTTCTTCGGCTGATAAAACAGCTCTTTCTTCAGTTCGTCCATGTCAGTCTTCCTCCAAGATTCTAATAAAAAGCGCCTCGCAGCGGCGGCGATAGTCGTCCTGCGTGCCGTCGTTTCGGACGGTATAGGTGCAGTTTTTTTCAAAGTATCCATCCGGCTGCTGGGCGTGGATGCGCAGCCGGGCGTATTCCTCCGTGACGCCCTCCCGGGCGACGAGCCGGGCGACGCGGGCCTCCTCCGGAGCGGTGATGCCCACGGTGGCCTTCGCGTAGGACGCCAGCTTCGTGTCCAGGATGTTGATGGCGTCCACGGCAGCGTATTTCCCGCCCATGGCGGCGTGGTCGGACAGGAGCCGGTCGATCTCCCGCTCCACATAGCGGTCCGTGATGCTCCGCAGGTCCTCCAGCGCCGCCGGGTCGGAAAACACCACCGCCCCCAGCTTCTTCCGCTGCAGGACGCCGTCCTCCACCGCCCCGGGGAAGCGCTCCCCGATCTCCGAGAGCATCTCCCGGCTGTCCCGGCAGAGGCCGTGGTACACCGCGTCCGCGTCGATGACCAGCGCCCCCATCTCCTCCATGACCTTCAGCGCCGTGGTCTTGCCCGTGCCCGAGCCGCCTGTCACGCCCACGACGGTCAGCCTGTCGATGAGGCAGCGGCGGATATCCTCCTCCGGCAGAGCGCCCCGGCGCAGCACGACGAGGCCCTCCCCCGCCAGGGAGACGACGGTACTCTCCGTGCCCAGGGAGCAGACGCCGCCGTCCACGACACCGTCGATGACGCCGTCAAAGTAAGCCAGCACCTGGGCCGCCGATTTGGGGCTCTCTTGTCCGGAGGGGTTCGCGCTGGGCACGGCCAGCGGCACGCCGCACTTTCGCAAAAGCTCCAGGGTCTTCTCGCTGTCCGGACAGCGCAGCCCCACGGTGTCCCCGCCCGCCAGGACGATGGGCGGTATGACGCCCGGCCTCGCCCGCAGGACGATCGTGACGGGCCCGGGCCAGAACCGTTCCGCCAGGATATACGCCCCCGGCGGCACATCTTCACAGAGGCTGTCCACGGCCTCCGGACCGGAGACCATGAGGGACAGGGGCTTCCGGGCCGGACGGCCCTTCACCTCGTATATCTTCTCCACCGCCGCCGGGTCCAGGCCGTTCCCGGCCAGACCGTAGACCGTCTCCGTGGGTACGGCCACCAGACCGCCCTCCCGGAGCACCGCCGCAGCGCGGTCAAGGTCGTTCGTCAGGTTCTCCGTCTTCATGTCTCGCTCCCCAGCTTCTCCGCCTGGTCGGCGGTGATGAGGGCGTCGATCAGCTCGTCCAGATCGCCGTCCATGATGCTGTCGATCTTATACAGGGTCAGGCCGATGCGGTGATCGGTGACCCGGCCCTGAGGGAAGTTGTAGGTGCGGATGCGCTCGTTGCGAAAGCCCATGCCGATCTGGGACCGGCGGGCGTCGGCGCGCTCCTCCGCCTGCCTGCGGCGCTCATTCTCCGCCAGGCGGGAGGCCAGGATGGACAGGGCCCGGGCCTTGTTCTTGTACTGGCTGCGCTCGTCCTGGCACTCCACCACGGTGCCCGTGGGGATGTGGGTCACCCGGATGGCGGTCTCGGTCTTGTTGACCTTCTGCCCCCCCGCGCCGGAGGACCGGAACACGTCGATCCGCAGCTCCGAGGGGTCCAGCTCATACTCCGTCTCCTCCAGTTCCGGCAGCACAGCCACGGTGGCGGTGGAGGTATGGATGCGGCCCTGGGTCTCCGTTTCCGGGACCCGCTGGACCCGATGGACGCCGCTTTCGAACTTCAGGCGGGAATAGGCTCCCTCCCCCTCCACCACGGCGCTGATCTCCTTGATTCCGCCCAGGGCCGTCTCGCTGAGATTGGCGACGTTGACCCGAAAGCCGTGCTTCTCGGCGTACATGGCGTACATGCGGTAGAGGCTGTGGGCGAACAGGGCGGACTCCTCCCCGCCGACGCCGCCCCGGATCTCCAGGATGACGTTCCGACCGTCGTTGGGGTCTTTGGGCAGCAGGAGCCTTTTCAGCGTAAGCTCCGCCTCCGGCAGGGCCGCCTCCGCGGCGTCCAGCTCTTCCCTCGCCAGGGCGCGCAGGTCCGGGTCCTCCCCTTCCAGGAGCAGACGCGCCTCCTCCGCCGCAGCCTTCAGGCGCCTGACCTCCCGCCAGACCTCCACCACGGGCAGAAGCTCCCGCTGCTCCTTCGCCAGCTCCGCGTACCGCGAGGCGTCGGAGTAGATCTCCGGCGCCTCCATCCGCGCGGTGAGCTGTTCATATTTTTCTTCGATCTGAGTTAGCTTTTCGTCCATAGTTTCAAGCGATTCTGATGTGTTCCGGTCCGAAGCCGGGCATGGGGTGTCCCGCAGCGGACGGTATTCCCCGATCCGTTACCTTGTTGCGAAAGAATACCATGGGAGCGCGGGCCGCCCCAGGGCCCGGCGGCATGACCGGACGGATCATTTCAGCGTCGCGGGGGTGGTCTTCCAGTCGGTGCCGCCGACGCGGGCCTCCCGGGTCTCGTAGCCCAGGACATAGAAATCCCGCGCCTTGGCGGTGAGCTCGAATATCTTCCGGTCCGCCTCGGGCAGGGTCCTGGCGGCGGCAGGCTTCGTGATGACGGGAACGGCGTCCACGCTCTTCAGCAGGGCCCTGCCCCGCTCCGTGGAGGCCAGCAGCCGCGCGTAACCGGGCTTCTCCCCGCCGGTATCGGACCGCACGCCCAGCGCAGCGCACATAAGCATCCGGCGCAGACGGGACAGGGGATACCGCTTCGTCTTCACCGCGGAGAGCACCGCCGCCACGGACGGCTCCGTCCCCACAGCCTTGTACAGCCGGTTGCCCAAGCCCTCCGTGGCGTCCGGCAGGGCGGCGAAATCCTCCGCGTCCAGCATGCGCAGCCGGGAGAGGATAGCCTCCTCCAGGGCCGCCATGGTCACGGGACCGTGGCCCGCCGCGGTCTGCTCCGCGGGCATGGAGCGAGCCTCGGGCGGCATGTACGCCGCAATATCCTCCCCCGCCTCCATCATGGACCGGAGCTGCTTGGCCGAGCGCTTGGGACCGTCGGAGTCCCCGTCATGCCGGGTACCGGTGCGGACGGTCGTCATGGGGACCATGGAGGACTCCAGCCGGAACAGCGCCTTCAGATACTCCACCCCCAGGACGTTGTTGGGCGTCTCCAGGAGCCGCGCCTCCGCCCCCAGGGTCTCGTCCAGGACCATCTCCCGGGCGGCGGCGAAGCTCATGCCCTCTCCCATGCGCATCTTGATCTTCTCGATATTCTCCGGCTCTGCGGCGGCCAGGGCCAGCGCCGTCAGCGGCGCCAGATCCCCTGTCTCGCTGCCGAAGGACAGATGCGTCACCACGCCCAGGGAATCCAGGAGCCCCACGGCGCCCAGGGCAAAATGCTCCGCGGAGGACACGCACCACGGCAGGGGCAGCTCGAACACCAGGTCCGCGCCGCATTTGGCGGCGGCCTCCGCCCGGGCGTGCTTATCGAAGACGGCGGGAGCGCCCCGCTGGACGAAGTCGCCGCTCATGACGCACACGATGGGAGTTTCCGGACCGAGCCGCTCCCGGCTCAGGCGGAAATGGTCGTAATGCCCCCAATGGAAGGGATTGAACTCGCCGACTACGCCGATGACGTCCATAATTCGTTCCTCCCTCTTGCGTTTTTCAGAAATTGCGGTAAAATGTATTTGTATTGTCTTTATTGTACTCTTTTTTCATTTTTTTACAAGAAGAAAGGAATCGACTATGAAAATTCTCGTGATCAACTGCGGCAGCTCCTCCCTGAAGTACCAGCTCCTGGATATGGAGGGCGAGAAGCTGCTGGCCAAGGGTCTGTGCGAGCGCATCGGCATCGGCGGCCACCTCAGCCACAAGCCCCAGAACGGCAAGCCCGTCTTCGACGAGGACGTGCCCATGCCCACCCACACCGAGGCCATCGCCGCGGTCCTGGACAAGCTCACCTCCGCCGAGTACGGCGTGGTGGAGAACATGGCCGAGATCGGCGCCGTGGGTCACCGCGTCGTCCACGGCGGTGAGAAGTTCGCCGCTTCCGTGAAGATCGACGACGACGTCATGGCCGCCATCGCGGAGTGCATCCCCCTGGCTCCCCTCCACAACCCCGCCAACATCACCGGCATCGAGGCCTGCAAGGCCGTCATGGGCGACGTGCCCCAGGTGGCCGTGTTCGACACCGCCTTCCATCAGTCCATGCCCGGCAAGGCCTTCATGTACGCCATCCCCTATGAGTACTACTCCGACCTGAAGGTCCGCCGCTACGGCTTCCACGGCACCTCCCACCGCTA
>CAJOIC010000050.1 GCA_905234625.1 uncultured Oscillospiraceae bacterium
CCACACCCTGGCCGCCAAGGCCCGCAAGGAGGGCAAGCTCAACAAGTGCATCATCCCCATCATCGACCAGGACGGCAACACCGTCGAGTATGACGACGGTATCCTGGCCGACATGGACGGCAACCTGAAGACCTCCATGGAGAAGATGGCCGGCATGAAGCCCTGCTTCCGTGAGCAGGGTACCGTCACCGCCGCCACCTCCTCCCAGACCACCGACGCCGCGGCCTATGTCGTCATCATGGCGAAGGGTCTGGCGGACGAGCTGGGCATCAAGCCCATCGCCAAGCTCAAGGGCTTTGCCGTGGCCGGCTGCGACGCCACCGTCATGGGTCTCGGCCCCATCTATGCCGTGCCCAAGGTAATGGACCAGGTGGGTATGAAGGTCGAGGATATGGACATCGTGGAGATCAACGAGGCCTTCGCCTCCCAGTCCCTGGCCTGCATCGACACCCTGGGCTTCGATATGGCCAAGACCAACCCCTACGGCGGAGCCATGGCCCTGGGTCACCCCATGGGCGCCACCGGCGCGTTCCTGACCATGAAGGCCCTCGACTACCTGCAGGATCCCGAGACCGCCGGCAAGTATGCCCTGGTCACCATGTGCATCGGCGGCGGCATGGGCGCCGCGGGCGTGTTCGAGCTCCTCTGAGTTGCTTTTTCTCGAGAGAAAAAGTAACCAAACCAAAAGACGGCTGAGAGCGTAAAAACTCTCAGCCGTTTTTCTATTCGCTTTTCGCCGTGTACAGCTCCGACCAGGCCGGGCGGAAGCCCGCGGCGACGGCCACCCGCAGGGAGGCGGTGTGGGACAGGGCCGTGCTGTAAAAGGGGAGCTTCCCCAGCCGCAGGAGCTCGTTTTTCAGAAGGCAGACCAAAGGCGCGGCGATGTGGCGGCCCCGGGCCTCGGGGACCACGTCGATGCCGATCTGCCACATTGTCTCGCTGTCCCGGCTGGCTCCCGCCATGCCCAGGAGCGCTCCGTCCTCCACGGCGCCCACCCCCACCATGTCGGGGGCCTTGGGGTCGAAGGTATAGGCGTTGTGAAAGCGCCCGTCCTCCCGGAAGACTTCGATGTCCTCCCCGCGGTACCAGCGGGGCGCGAAGGGGAGCGTCCCGGGGTCGGTGGGGGCCTCGGCGGTGAGATAGGGGTGGAGGGAGCCCAGCCGGTGTCCGCTTTCCCGGAGCTTGTCCTGGAGCCTTGCCAGGCTCCGTCCGTTCAGGAACCACTGTCCCTCCGCGTCGCCGAAGGTCTCCCCGCACCAGGAGATGATGTCCTCACGGCCGGTCATGAGGAGCTTGCCGTGCACCACGGCGGCCTTGAGGAAGCACTCCTCCGCCTCCCGGAAGGTGCGTCGGCCATCCCGGGGGAGGTAGACGAAAAAGTGGTTTTCATCGTCCAGGACCTCCGCCGGGG
This sequence comes from uncultured Oscillospiraceae bacterium, assembly GCA_905234625.1. Taxonomy (GTDB): domain Bacteria; phylum Bacillota; class Clostridia; order Oscillospirales; family Oscillospiraceae; genus CAJOIG01. The sequence continues at coordinate 1,412 of CAJOIC010000050.1, forward strand.
TGCAGTTGTAGTCCAGCGCCAGCTGACGGGCCAGGATGTCAAAGGTGGATTCTCCGTATTTCATGATGTTCTCCCTTTATGTGCCCTCGGCCATTTTCTTGAGCTTGTACAGGAGGTTCAGGGCCTCCAGCGGGGTGATGGTGTTGAGGTCCAGACCCGTCAGCTCCTCCGCCAGCGCCGAGCCCGCCATGTCCAGCATGGACACCTGGTCGTCGCTCCGGGCGGCGGCGGAGAGAGCGGGAGCGTCCCCCCGTCCGGCCTCCAGCTCGGTGAGGTACTGCTTGGCTTTTTTGATGACCGCGTCCGGCACCCCCGCCAGCTTCGCCACCTCGATGCCGTAGCTGTCGTCCGCGCTGCCGGGGACGATCTTCCGCAGGAAGATGAGGTTCCCGCCCTGCTTTTTGGCGGTGATGTTGTAGTTTTTGACGCCGTCCAGGGTCCCCTCCAGGGCGGAGAGCTCGTGGTAGTGGGTGGCGAACATGGTCCGGGCCCCCAGCTTCCTTTTGTCCGCGCAGTACTCCAGCATGGCCCGGGCGATGGCCATGCCGTCGAAGGTGGAGGTCCCCCGGCCGATCTCGTCCAGGATGAGGAGGGACGACGCCGTGGCGTGGCGCAGGATGTTCGCCATCTCCGCCATCTCCACCATGAAGGTGGACTGGCCGCTGGCGAGATCGTCCGAGGCGCCGATGCGGGTGAACACTCGGTCCGTCACGCCGATGACGGCGCTTTTCGCCGGGACGAAGCTGCCGATCTGGGCCATGAGCACGATGAGGGCGGTCTGGCGCATGTAGGTGGATTTACCGGCCATGTTGGGGCCGGTGATGATGGCGACCCGGTCCGCGCCGTCGTTCAGGAAGGTGTCGTTCGGCACGAAGAGCACGTCATTCTGGGCCATCTCCACCACGGGGTGGCGGCCCTCCCGGATGTCCAGGGTGCGGGTCAGGTCGATCTCCGGCATGGAGTAGTGGTTCCGGAAGGCGACCTCCGCGAGGGAGACCACCGCGTCGAGCTCCGCCACGGCGGCGGCGGCGGCCTGGACCCGCTCCACCTGGGCGGCCACCCGGTCCCGCAGGTCCGAGAAGATCCGGTATTCCAGGTCCGCGATGCGGTCCCTGGCGTTCAGGAGGGTGTTCTCCAGCTCCTTCAGCTCCGGGGTGAAGTAGCGCTCGTTGGACACCAGGGTCTGCTTGCGGATATACTCCTCCGGCAGAGGCGCGTCCCCGGCGGAGCGGGGCACGTCGATGTAGTAGCCGAAGACCTTGTTATAGCCTACCTTGAGCTTCTTGATGCCGGTGCGCTCCCGCTCCCGGGCCTCCAGCTCGACGACCATGCCGGAGCCGTTTTTCCGCACGGAGCGGAGGTAGTCGATCTCCTCGTCCGCGCCGTCCCGGAGGATGTCCCCCTCCCGGACGGAGAAGGGCGGGTTCTCCGCGATGAGGGCGGCGATGTCCGCCTGGATATCGGCCAGGTCGTCCATCCCCGCGGCGGCGCGCAGCAGGGCGCTGTTCATGCCCGCAAGGAGCTCCTTGAGCCGGGGCAGCAGGGCGAAGTAGTTTGCCAGGGCGATGAGGTCCCGGCCGTTGGCGGTGCCGTAGACGCAGCGGCCGATGAGCCGCTGGATGTCCCCGATATCGTGGAGGGTCAGGATGAGCTCCGCCCGGGCGACGGGGTCGTCCACCAGCTCCCCCACAGCGGCCAGGCGGCGGCGGATGGCGGCGGGATTGAGCAGCGGGCGCTCCACCCAGGACCGGAGCAGCCGTCCGCCCATGGGGGTCTTGGTCCGGTCCAGCACCCAGAGGAGGCTGCCCCGCTTCTCCCCGGTGCGCAGGTTTTCCGTGAGCTCCAGGTTCCGGCGGGTGGTGTAGTCCAGCTCCATGTACCGTCCGTCCCCGAACCGGTCCAGGGTGCGGATGTGGGATATGTCGAATTTCTGGGTCTCGATGATGTAGCTCAGAAGGGCGCCGGCGGCCAGGGTCTCCCCCGGTCCCGCCTTCTCCCCGAAGCGCTCGAAGACCAGCCGGTCGCATTCCGCCTCGCCGAAGCGGCCCGCGCCGTCCTCCGGCAGGGCGTCCAGCTTCCGCAGGAAGGCGGCGATCTCCGGGTCCTTCCCTGCGGCAGGGGACAGGACGGCCTCCCGGGGGGAGAACCGTCCCAACTCGTTGAGAAGATGGGTCACGGGCTCCCGGGAGAAGACGCTGACGCAGAACTCACCCGTGGAGATATCGCAGAAGGCCGCCGCGCCGGACTGGCCGTTCTCCTCCAGCCAGAGGGCGCAGATGTAGTTCGACCGGCCCTCCTCCAGCATGGAGCTCTCGGTGACGGTGCCGGGGGTGATGACCCGGATGACGCCCCGCTCCACGATGCCGGACGCGGCGGCGGGATCCTCCAGCTGCTCGCAGATGGCGACCTTGTATCCCTTGGCGATGAGGCGGCCGATGTAGGCCTCGCTGGAGTGGTAGGGCACGCCGCACATGGGGGTCTGCTCCTCGGCGGGCTTGCCCCGGTCCCGGGTGGTCAGGGCCAGGTCCAGCTCCCGGGAGGCGGTGCGGGCGTCGTCGTCGAACATCTCGTAGAAGTCCCCCAGCCGGAAAAACAGCAGGCAGTCGGGGCACTGCTCCTTGATCTCGTAGTATTGCTTTTTCATGGGCGTCAGCTCGGCCATGATGTTTTCTCTCTTTCTGTGATTTCGCGGGGTAAGAATGCGCGTTATTCGGACGTATGTCCGAACACTCTCCCGTGGGGGAGCTTGAGGGGGCGGAGCCCTCCTCAAATCGGATCATGGCTTTATTCGGACGCATGTCCGAATAAAGCCCAAGTAGAGCTGTCGGTGATTTCCGCGTTTACGAACTGCCCGACGAGGGCGGGGTCGCCGGTGAGGTGCACGAGCCGTCCCCCCTTGGTCCGGGCGGAGAGGTTCCGCGTGGGGTCGTTCGTCTCCCCGTCCACCAGGACGCGGCAGGTCTTCCCGACGTATGCCGCGTGCTTTTCCGCGGAGATGCGGTTGGCGGAGTCAAGGAGCCGGTCGAACCAGACCTGCTTTTCCGCGCGGCTGACGGGGTCGGGCATCGACGCCGCCGGGGTCCCCGTGCGGGGGGAGTAGATGAAGGTGAACATGGCGTCGTAGCGGACCTCCTCCACCAGGGAGAGGGTCTCCTCGAAATCGGCCTCCGTCTCCCCGGGAAAGCCCACGATGATGTCCGTCGTCAGGACGAGGTCGGGCAGAAGCTTACGGGCCATGGCGACGGTGTCGAGGTATTTTTCCCGGTCGTAGTGCCGGTTCATGGCCTTCAGGACGCGGCTGGACCCGGACTGGGCGGGCAGGTGGATGTGGTGGGCGATCTTATCGCACTCCGCCATGGTCCGGAAGAGCTTTTCCGTGGCGTCCTTGGGGTGGCTCGTCATGAACCGGAGGACGAAATCCCCCGGGAGGTCGTTCACCGCCCGCAGAAGGTCCGGGAAATCCATGCCGTCCGCGAGGCCCTTGCCGTAGCTGTTGACGTTCTGACCCAGGAGGGTGATGTCCTTAACGCCCGCCTCCGCCAGCTTTCTTGCCTCCGCCAGGATGGCCTCCGGGCGGCGGCTCCGCTCCCGGCCCCGGACGTGGGGCACGATGCAGTAGGTGCAGAAATTGTCGCAGCCGTTCATGATGGAGAGCCAGGCCTTGATCTCGCTGTCTCTCTGCCTCGGCAGGCCCTCGGCCACCACGCCGTCGGAGGGCTCCGCGGCGATGACCCGGCTCTTGTTCCCCCGGCGGCCCCGGCGCTCCATGACGCTCCACAGAAGCTCCGGGAACTTCCAGACCTCGTGGGGGCCGAACACCATGTCCACTACCCGGAAGGAGTTTTTCAGCTTCTCCTTTACCGTCTCCTGCTGGGTCATGCAGCCGCCCACGGCCACGATGAGGTCCGGGTTTTTGGCTTTGTTGTGGGTCAGCGCGCCCACGTTTCCGTAGACCCGCTGCTCCGCGTGCTCCCGGACGGCGCAGGTGTTGAAGACCACGATGTCCGCCTGGGCGGGATCGGAGGTGAGGCCGTACCCGCAGTCCATGAGCCAGCCCCGCAGGATCTCGGAGTCGGACTCGTTCTGCTGGCAGCCGTAGGTGTCCACCAGGGCGAAGCGGGGACGGTCCGAAAGGGCGTCCTTTATCTTTTCACAGCAGCGCCGCTGGACCTCCAGCTGCGCCTGGGTGATCTCTTGTCTCTCGTACATGGATATCCTCGCAGAATCAGATGATACGTTTACTCTTTATAATACCATTTTGATGTGATATAATCAACTCCAAAGGAGTTTAAGATACTATGGCAGTTATCAATATACTATCCTCTCATGTGGCGAACATGATCGCCGCCGGCGAGGTCGTCGAACGGCCCGGCAGCGTGGTGAAGGAGCTCATGGAAAACGCCGTGGACGCCGGGGCGAAGAACATCACCGTGGAGCTCATGGCCGGGGGCGCGGTGTTCATCCGGGTGACGGACGACGGCTGCGGCATGGCCCCGGAGGACGCGGGCAACTGCTTTTTGCGCCACGCCACGTCGAAGCTCAGGGACGAGCGGGGCCTGGAGGCCATCGCCACCATGGGCTTCCGGGGCGAGGCCCTGGCGGCCATCTCCGAGGTCAGCCGGGTGGAGCTTCGCACCCGCCGGGCGGAGGACGACGCGGGGACCTACGTCCGCGTGGAGGGCGGCGACATCATGGAGATGAGGGCCGACGGCTGTCCCCGGGGCACCAGCTTCACCGTCCGGGACCTGTTCTTCAACACCCCCGCCCGGCTCAAGTTCATGAGATCCGACCGGGCCGAGGGGGCCTACTGCGTCCAGCTGGCCCTGCGGGTGGCCCTGGGCCGTCCGGATATCTCCGTGCGCTGTATCCGGGACGGGAAGGAGGAGTTCTTCACCCCCGGGGACGGAAAGCCCGCCTCCGCGGTGTATGCCCTGCTGGGGCGGGAGACCGCCCTGTCCATGCTCCCTGTGGAGGGCGAAAACGAGGGCGTGGCCGTCCGGGGCTTCGTGTCCAGCCCCTCCGCCGGACGGGGCAACCGGGCCATGCAGTACTTTTTCGTGAACGGACGCTCCATCAGATCCGCCACGCTCCAGGCGGCGGTGGAGCAGGCTTATAAAAACACCCTGCTGGTGGGCCGGTTCCCGGCCTGCGCCCTGTACATCAGCCTGCCCCACGGGGCGGTGGACGTGAACGTCCATCCCACGAAAAACGAGGTGAAATTCTCCCACGAGAAGCGGGTGTTCGACGCGGTGTATTACAGCGCGCTCGCCGCCGTGCGGGGGGAGGACCGGACCATGGAGATGGACCTGTCCCGGGGCACCCAAAAGAAGCTGGAGCCCACCCGGCCGGAGAAGCCGGAGGAGCATGCCGCCGCGCCGGAAACGCCGGTCCATGCCCCCCGGAGCGAGGTCCGTCGTGAGCCATCCTATGCGCCCCGGTCCCCGGAGCGCCCCGCCTTCCGTCCGGGGGGCTTCGCCCAGGTGCGGAGCCCGGAGCCCGTGTACGGCGGCAGCCGCCCGGTGACGCCGGAGCCCCCCTCCCGCCGGGAGACCTTCGCCCCCGTGCCGGAGCGTCCGGCCTCCTCGGCGGAGCGTCCGGTCCCGGTGCCGGAGCAGACCTCCCTGTTTTCGGAGAGCGCCGGGGCGGAGAAGCCGCCGGTGCGTCTTGTGGGGGAGGTCATGAAGACCTACATCGTGGCGGAGCGGGGAGACGCCATGCTCCTCATCGACAAGCACGCCGCCCATGAGCGGATGAACTTCGACCGCCTCAAGGCCGCCGGACGGCAGATCATGTCCCAGACCCTTCTTGCCCCGGAGCCCTGGCATCCCGGCCGGGAGGAGATGGAGCAGATGGAGGAGAACGCTCCGCTGCTGGCGGAGGTGGGGTTCGAGCTGGACCGTCTGGGAGAGGAGGACGTGATCGTCCGGGCGGTGCCGGAGGGCATGGACCCGGCGGAGGCCGTCCCCGCCCTGGAGGAGATCTGCGAGAAGCTCCGCCGGGGCAGCCGGGAGCTCATCCGGGACGATATCCTCCACACCATCGCCTGCAAGGCGGCGGTGAAGGCAGGCTGGGACACGGACCCCCTGGAGCTGCAGGCCCTGGTGGATAAGGTCGCCTCCGGGGAGATCAAATACTGCCCCCACGGCCGTCCCGTGGCCGTGGAGCTGACCCGAAAAGAGCTGGACAAGCAGTTCAGCCGCATCGTTTGAGCAAGGAGGACCGTATGAAGATCGAATTCAGCGACGAGCAGCTTTCCCTCCTGAAGGAGGTCCTGGAGGAGTACGCCGAGATGTGCTACCAGGAGATGTTCGAGGATAAGCGCGTGGCCCTGGAGGCCGAGGAGAAGTTCGTGAAGGACGAGTACAACGCCCTGGCGGACGCGGAGGAGGAGCGCTTCGGCAAGGTGAAGTCCCTGTCGGAATACATCGTGAAATATGAGGAACTGATGAAGAATGTATGATCTTCTGGTGATCACCGGCCCCACCGCCACGGGCAAGACCGCCCTGGGGGCGGAGGCGGCCCGGATGCTGAACGGCGAGGTGATCTCCGCCGACTCCATGCAGATCTACCGGGGCATGGACATCGGCACCGCCAAGCCCACGCCGGAGGAGATGCGGGGCGTGCCCCATCACATGCTGGACGTGGCGGATCCCCGGGAGGACTTCTCCGCGGCCAGGTACGCGGAGATGGCCGCCGCCTGCGTGGAGGATATCCGGAGCCGGGGGAAGCTCCCTGTCGTGGTGGGGGGCACGGGCCTCTATATACAGGGCCTGCTCCGGGGCACGGAGTTCGCCGCCGCGCCGGGGGATTCCGGCCTGCGGGAGGAGCTGGAGGCGGAGTATGACCGGGAGGGCGGCGAGGCCTTCCGGGAGAAGCTCCGGGCCGTGGATCCCGAGCGTGCGGAGAAGCTGGCCCCCGGGGACAAAAAGCGCCTCGTCCGGGCCATGGAGGTCTTCCTCCTCACCGGAGAGACCATCACCGACCACGACGCGCGATCCCGGAGCGTTCCGCCCCGTTACACCGCCATGACCCTGGCCCTGGACTTCCGGGACCGGGAGACCCTGTATGAGCGCATCGACCGCCGGGCCGCGAGGATGTTCGAGGACGGTCTCGCGGAGGAGGTCCGCGGCCTTCTGGACGCCGGGGTCCCCCTGGAGGGCACCGCCATGCAGGCCATCGGCTACAAGGAGACGGCGGCGTACCTCCGGGGCGAGTGCAGTCTGGCCGAGGCCGTGGAGCTGGTGCAGCGCCGCTCCCGGCAATACGCCAAGCGCCAGCTCACCTGGCTCCGGCGGGACGGGTCCGTCCGCTGGATCCGTTGGGAAAAGGAGCCGGATATCCGGTCCGTCCGACAGTTTTCGACGGATTTTCCCGTCGAAAGGCCGTAAAATAGGCGCTGTACAAGGACTTTTGTACAGAATAACTATTTTACGGGGCGGCAAAACGTGATAAAATATTATGTAAATCTGCCGTCGCCGGAAGGGATGGCAAATATGCAGAAGCAGCAGAATCTTCAGGATACCTTTTTGAATCATGCCCGCCGGGACCGGACGCCGGTGACCGTTTTCCTCATGAACGGCTTCCAGCTCCGGGGCACCATCCGGGGCTTCGACCCCTTCGTCGTGGTGGTGGACTCCGACGGCAAGCAGCAGATGATCTACAAGCACGCCATATCCACGGTGGTGCCCGCGCGGGCGCTGGCGTTTACGGAGGGACCAGACTAAGGTGAACAAATCCGATACCCTGATGAAGGTCGTGAGCGGGTTCGTGTTCCTCGCCATGTTGGCCTATATCGGGTTCTACCTCTTCCAACGGGTGGCGGACCCGGTGCAGACCTCTCTGACGGTCATGGCCACCATGTCGGACTCCTCCACCATGAGCGGCCTGGTGGTGCGGGACGAGCTCGTCCTGCGGGGGACCGCGGAATACATAGACGTGGTGGTGGAAGAGGGGGAGAAGGTCTCCGTCGGACAGACGGTGGCCGTCATATACAGCAGCGAGGACGCCCTGCGCCGGGCGGAGCGGCTGGATTCCCTGGCCCAGGAGATCTCCAGCGTCCAGGCGGCCCTCTCCGGCGCACGGGGGGTCTACTCCGCCGGGGACCGGGACGACTCCATCATGGACGCGCTCCTGGGGCTCTCGGTCTCCCTGCGCAGCGACGATATGCGCGCCATCGACACCCGTCAGAGCACCCTGGCGAGCCTCATCTTCCGCAAGGAGGTCTCCGACGCCACGGAGGACTATCTGCTGGAGCTGGAGTCCTCGTATACGGACATGCTGGCCACCTCCGTCGGGGACACCCGGGACATCGAGGCCACCCAGAGCGGGACCTACGCCGCGGTGGTGGACGGCTATGAGGGCGTGGACCCGGAGTACGTCCGGGGCCTGACGCCGGACGAGCTCCGGGAGGTCATCGCGGCGGACCGGGAGCCGGACGAGAACGCCATCGGGAAGCTGGTCCTCTCCTTCGACTGGTACTATGCCGCCATCGTGGACGAGGACGACGCGGAGCGGCTGGAGCTGGGCCGGAACGTGGATCTGTCCTTCGGCCGGTATCACAGCGGCGACCTGACGGCGAAGGTGACCTACATCGGCGCCCCGGAGGACGGCGAATGCCTCGTCCTGTTCCGGCTGGACCACGCCATGACGGATATGATGGCGGTGCGGGCCGTGTCCGCGGAGCTGGTGTACAGCGAGTACACCGGTCTTCGGGTCCCTCTGAAGGGGCTTTACCGCTATTACGCGGGCTATATGTCCGACGAGGACGGCGCCCGCCTGACGGAGGGCGGTCCCGTGACCCTCACCCTGGGGGGCAGGACCATCCGGGCCACGGTGTCCGAGGTGGGATATGCCCGGCGCTACGGGGAGCTGCCTCCCGGCGTGGAGGCCGGCAGCGAGCTGGACGACCGTCCCACCCGGCGGCAGGTGGTGTTCGTGTGGCCCTGGGACGCGGAGGAGGACGCGCCGGACTTTTCCGCCGGCGGCGGCACCGTGACCCTACGGGACGGCCGCACCACCATGAGCGTCCTGAACTACTACGATCACGACCCGGAGATCGACCGGCTGTGCGTCTTCACCATGACGGGCCTCCAGGCCGAGCGGAAGAAGGTGGAGCTGGTGTTCGCCGGGGAGGAGTACTGCCTGCTCAGCTCCCAGGGGGACGACGCCCTCCGGGAGGGGAACGAGGTCATCGTGGAGGCCTCCGGCCTCTATAACGGTAAGGTGTTTCGGTAAAAAAGCTATGGAATATACCATCGAAGACAGGATCGCCATCGTGCGGGAAAATATGGAGAAGGCCGCTGCGGGGCGGGAGGTCACCCTGGTGGGGGTGGCGAAGACCAAGCCCGCGGAGCTGGTGCGCCGGGCCGTGGCCGCGGGTCTCACGGTCATCGGGGAGAACTATGTCCAGGAATTCCGGGACAAGTCCGCCGCCGGGGCTTACGACGGGGCGCGGGTCCACATCATCGGCCACCTCCAGAAGAACAAGGTGAAATATGTGGCCGGGAAGGCGGACCTCATCCAGTCGGTGGACTCCGCCGGGCTCATGGAGGAGATCTCCAGGCGGGCGGTATCCCTGGGAACGGTCCAGGATATCCTGCTGGAGATAAACATCGGCGGCGAGGCGTCCAAGTCGGGCATCGACCCCGGGGCCCTGCCGGAGCTCCTGGGGGCGGCGGGGAGCTGTCCCGGCGTCCGGGTCCGGGGGCTCATGACCATCCCTCCGGCAGACATTTCCGGCGTTTATTTTCCACGTATGTATCAGCTTTATATTGACAATAAAGAGAAAAAATACGATAATGTCAGCATGGACTTTCTGTCCATGGGAATGTCTGACGACTATGAGGCCGCGATCAAAGAAGGCGCGAACATGATCCGCGTCGGGTCCTTTATCTTCGGTCCCAGAAATTACGCTTGACGCAGGAGGCAAACGATGGGTTTTCTTGATGAGCTGAAGAAGCTGACGAAACCGTACGATGAGGACGACGATTTCTTTGAGGCGGAGGATGAGCTGAGCGACGAGCCCACCATCGTTGCGCCCCGGACGGAGCGCGCGGAGCGGCGGAGCTATCTGGACGAGAGCCCCGACTTCGAGTCGCGTCCCGCCAAGAAGGACAATAAGGTCATGAGCATCCACACCACCACGGCGGTGCAGGTGGTGCTGTCGAAGCCGGAGCGGTTCGAGCAGGCGGCGGAGATCGCCGATCACCTGCGGGAGAAGCGCACCGTCGTCATGAACCTTGAGACCACGAACAAGGACGTGGCCCGGCGGCTGGTGGACTTCCTGTCCGGCGTGGCCTATGCCAACGACGGCAAGATCAAGAAGGTCGCCATCAACACCTACATCATCACGCCCTATAACGTGGACATCATGGGCGACCTGATCGACGAGCTGGAAAATAACGGCGTATACATCTGATCCTCGGATCATTACATAGAGACAGACAGTAGAAAGGACTGGGGCATAAGATATGATCACAGCACAGGATATCCGTGAGAAAACCTTTGAGAAATCCTTTAACGGCTATAATATGTCGCAGGTGGACGAGTTCCTGGACGAGGTCGCCGCCGATATCGCGGCCTTGACCAAGGAGACCGCCTCCATCAAGAGCAAGATGAAGGTCCTTGTGGAGAAGGTGGAGGAGTATCGCTCCACCGAGGATTCCATGCGGCTGGCGCTGCTCTCCGCCCAGAAGATGGGCACCCAGATCGAGAACGACGCCCAGGCCAAGGCCGACGCCATCGTGGCCCAGGCCCGGGACAATGCCGAGCGCCTGACCCGCCGCGCTACCGACGGCATCGCCAACGAGGAGGCGAAGCTGGAGGAGGCCAAGAAGGCCACCCTGAAATTCTTCGAGCACATGCGCACCGTCTGCGAGAAGCAGATCGAGTTCTATGACAAGCTCAGCCGCATGCGTCTGGTGGGCGACGATGACGAGCCCGTCCCCGCCGCACGGCCCAGCGCTGAGTCCGCGCCCGCCCCGGAGCCCGCCCCC
>CAJOIC010000051.1 GCA_905234625.1 uncultured Oscillospiraceae bacterium
CCGTCGTCATACTCGACGGTGTTGCCGTCCTGGTCGATGATGGGGATGATGCACTTGTTGAGCTTGCCCTCCTTGCGGGCCTTGGCGGCCAGGGTGTGGGAGCGGAGAGCCATCTCCTCCATGCGCTCGCGGGGGATGTTGTACCGCTCCACGACGCGCTCGGCAGTCTCGCCCATGGTCATGTAGCCGCCGATGTAGTTCTCGTCGAACCAGGGGTCCTTCTGCTCTTCGGGATAGGGCCCGAAGCACTTGGTCATGCACTCCACGCCGCCGGCGACGACGCACTTCATCTGGCCGGCCAGGATGGCGTTGGAGGCGGTGGCGATGGCCTGCAGGCCGGAGGAGCAGAAGCGGTTGATGGTCTGGCCGCAGACGGACTCGGGCAGACCCGCGCGGTTCACGATCAGGCGGGAGGCGTTCATGCTCATCTCGTTCGTGGGAGAGGCGCAGCCGGTGATCACGTCGTCGATGAGAGCGGGGTCGAGCTGGGGCACCTTCGCAAGGACGCCCTGCAGGGTCTGAGCGGCGTACTCGATGGGGTGCATGTTGGCAAGACCGCCCTTGCGGGCGCGGCAGCAGGGGCTGCGGCCATAGGCCACGATGACAGGTTCGTTGTTCATGGGAAGCATCTCCTTCCTTTGTTGTTTCATTATGGCTCCAGTATAACACACATTTTTCCGGATGAACAGATGGAAGCCCTGACGAAAATCACCGCCGAAATCCCCCTTTGGTCCAAACTTTTACGGCATTTTTATATAAATCGCTTGACAAAACTTATATACAGTGCTATCCTGTACCTGAGGTGAAAGACCAATGAAAAAGACGCTATACAGCCTGATGCTCTCGGACGACGTGGTCCGGGAGATCGACAATCTGGCCCATCGGCGGGGGACGAACCGCTCCGCGCTGGTGAATCAGATCCTGGCTGAGTACACGAATCTGATGACGCCGGAGCGGCGCATCAGCGATATCTTTCGGCAGATCGGGGAGCTTCTGAGCACGGACCGGGAGCTGGTGCCCTTCGTGGCCCCCAACGCCTCCACCATGAGCATGAAGTCCAGCCTCCAATACCGCTACCGGCCCACGGTGAAATACTCCGTGGAGCTCTATCGGGACCGGGACGGGGCGCTGGGGGAGCTGTCGGTGGTGTTCCGCACCCAGTCGGAGGAGCTGCTCGCCGCCATGGACGGGTTTTTCCGCCTGTGGAAGCGGATCGAGGACGAGCTCATCGCCTCGTATCTGCCCCGGCCCGCGGAGTACGCCCTGTACAGCGGGCGGTTCACCCGCACCATCTCCCTGGCCGCCGGGCGGGACTACACCACGAGCGACGTGGCCGCCGCCATCAGCGCCTATGTGCGCCTGTTCGACCGGCTGATGAAGGGATACCTGGCCGGGAGCCTCAGCTCGTCGGACGTGCGGGACGAGTATATCCTCTGGCTGCGGCAGGGGAACAGTATTCTGTGACCGTCAGGCCCGGGGCTGACGGAGAAAGCTAACGTCGATGCCGTGGACGTGACAGCCGTTGGCATCTTTGATGCCTTACGGATGGCCGTACCCTTGCGGTAGGGGAAGAGTGTGTCGAGCGAACATCAATAAAAAGTTCGCGAGATATACTCTTCACCGACAGCGGCTCGTCACTGCACCCCACTCAGCCCCGGAAACCACATGAAACATGTATTAAACAGTTGGGAAGTGATCCAATGAACAGCGATAAACTCACACAAAAAACCATCGAGACCATCAATGCCGCCACAGCCATGGCACGGGAGAACGACAACCAGTACGTCACCCCGGAGCATCTGCTCTACGCCCTGCTGGACGCGGACGGCGGCCTCATCCCCACCCTCCTGGGGCGCACCGGCGCGGACGTGGACTCCATGCTCTCCGCCCTGGACGCCGCCATCGGCAGACTGCCCAAGGTCCAGGGCTCCCAGAGCGTCTACCCCTCCAATGAGTTCGGCAAGGTCATCGACTTCGCGGAGAAGGTAGCCCAGAAGCTCAAGGACGAATATGTCTCCGTGGAGCACCTGATGCTGGGCATCTTCGCCCACGAGACGCCGGACATCAAGCGCATCCTGCGGGACCACGGCGTCACCAAGGACGGCTTCACGGCGGAGCTTGCCAAGGTGAAGACCGGGCACGTCACCACCGACAACCCGGAGGACACCTACGACGCTCTGGAGAAATACGGCACGGACCTGGTGGCCCGGGCCCGGGAAAACGAGCTCGACCCCGTCATCGGCCGGGACAACGAGATCCGGAACGTCATCCGCATCCTCTCCCGCAAGACCAAGAACAACCCCGTCCTCATCGGCGAGCCCGGCGTGGGCAAGACCGCCATCGCCGAGGGCCTCGCCCAGCGCATCGTCCGGGGGGACGTGCCGGAGGGCCTGAAGGACAAGACCATCTTTTCCCTGGACATGGGCGCGCTGGTCGCCGGCGCGAAGTACCGCGGCGAGTTCGAGGAGCGTCTGAAAGCGGTTCTGGAATCCGTCCAGAAATCCGAGGGCAGGATCATCCTCTTCATCGACGAGCTGCACACCATCGTCGGCGCGGGCAAGACCGAGGGCTCCATGGACGCGGGCAACCTGCTCAAGCCCATGCTGGCCCGGGGCGAGCTTCACTGTATCGGCGCGACGACCCTGGACGAGTACCGCAAGTACATCGAAAAGGACGCGGCGCTGGAGCGGCGGTTCCAGCCCGTGCAGGTGGATGAGCCCACGGTGGAGGACACCATCTCCATCCTCCGCGGCCTCAAAGAGCGGTATGAGATCTACCACGGCGTGCGCATCCACGACGCGGCGCTGGTGGCGGCGGCGACGCTGTCGAACCGCTACATCACCGACCGGTTCCTGCCGGACAAGGCCATCGACCTTGTCGATGAGGCCTGCGCCCTCATCCGCACGGAGATCGACTCCATGCCCGCGGAGCTGGATGATATCCGCCGCCGGATCATGCAGCAGGAGATCGAGGAGATGGCCCTCAAGAAGGAGACGGACCGCCTGAGCCAGGAGCGCCTCGAAAAGCTCCGCGCGGAGCTTGCCGCGAACAAGGAGGAGTTCAATGCTCTGAAGGCCCGCTGGGAGGCAGAGAAGTCCGAGGTGGACGCCGCCAAGAACATCAAGGCGGAGATCGAGCGCGCCACCGCCGACATGGAGCGCGCCCAGCAAGGCTATGAGTACGAGAAGGCCGCCAAGCTCAAATACGAGACCATCCCCGCTCTCCAGAAAAAGCTGGAGGACGCGGAGAACGCCCCCGGCAAGAAGGCCGATTCCCTGGTGCACGACACCGTCACCGAGGAGGAGATCGCAGGCATCGTGGCCCGGTGGACGGGCATCCCCGTCTCCCGCCTCATGGAGGGCGAGCGGGAAAAGCTCCTGCACCTCGAGGATATCCTGCATGAGCGCGTCGTAGGCCAGGACGAGGCCGTCCGCCTCGTCACCGAGGCCATCCTCCGCTCCCGGGCGGGCATCGCGGACCCGGACCGGCCCATCGGCTCCTTCCTGTTTCTCGGTCCCACCGGCGTGGGCAAGACGGAGCTTGCCAAGAGCCTGGCCCAGGCCCTCTTCGACGACGAGCACAACATGGTCCGCATCGACATGACCGAGTACATGGAGAAGTTCTCCGTCTCCCGGCTCATCGGCGCGCCTCCCGGATACGTCGGCTACGACGAGGGCGGTCAGCTCACCGAGGCCGTGCGGCGCAAGCCCTACTCCGTCGTCCTCTTCGACGAGGTGGAAAAGGCCCATCCGGATGTCTTCAACATCCTCCTGCAGATCCTGGACGACGGGCGCATCACCGACTCCCAGGGCCGGACGGTGGACTTCAAGAACACCATCATCATCCTCACCTCGAACCTCGGCAGTCCCTATCTGCTGGACGGCATCGGGGAGGACGGCGAGATCACCGAGAGCGCCAAGGCGCTCGTGCAGAGCGAGCTGAGAAATACCTTCCGGCCCGAATTCCTGAACCGGCTGGACGAGACCGTGTTCTTCAAGCCGCTCACGAAGGACAACCTCACCCACATCATCGACCTTCTGACCGAATCCCTGCGGGGACGGCTGGCGGACCGGCAGCTCGGTCTTGAATTCACCGACGCGGCAAAGCAGCGCATCATCGACGGCGGCTACGACCCCGTGTACGGCGCGCGCCCCCTCAAGCGGTACCTGCAGGCCAAGGCCGAGACGCTCATTGCCAGGAAGATCCTCGCCGGGGACATCCCCGCCGGCGCGACCCTGGTGGTGGACGAGCGGGACGGCGAGCTCACCTGCGAGGTGAAGGACCTGACGGTGTAACGCCCAGACCTTCTTCTGCTTGACATCTTTCCCAAATGCAGTATAATGAAAGCAGAAAAAGGCGTTGCCGAAAAGCGGCTCCGCTCAGTTAGGTAATCTTATTTCTAAGAAACCGTCACTTGGCAGAGTGGCGGTTTCTGCTTTTCACACGGATCGTTTCATCCGGATGGGCTGATACTACTCCTCAGCCCACTTCTATTCTATGCCAGTTTGTCCTATAGGACAGACTGGCCTTGACATTTTTCCTCTTTGGGCTATACTCCATGGTGTAGAGACTCTACAAAATAGAGTATTTGGAGGTGCTCCTTATGGACGAGAAAAACCGGGACCCCCGGGAGGACATATCCTACATTAAACGCATTTTGGAAAAGACCACGGCGGACATGAAGACTGTGGCCCCCTGGTTCGCCGGCTTCGGCATCGTGTGGCTCGTGTACGGGCTGCTGTGCGCGGGGCTGCGAATCTTTCAGAACCTCGCCGCCCCGGCGGCGCAGGTACCGCTTGCGAACGCCGGCGCAATCCTCGGCTGGGTCTTCTATATCGTTCTGGCCGCGGGCTTTTTCCTCGTCCGCCGTCAGCAGAAGCAGCGCGGCCTTGACACGCTGGCACGGAAGCTTATCGACATGTGGGGCGTGTGTATCCTTCTGTTCCTCACCCTGACGGTCGGGTTTGAGATCGCCGTTCCCTTTGCGGCCGTGCACGTTTTCGCGTTTTCCGCAGAGGCGGCGAGCTGGCTTTCCATGGCGTGCTCTGACTGCGAGAGCTGCCTGGTTTTCCTTATGCCGCTGCTCCCTCTTCTCATCACCGCGATCTTTCTCGAAAACCGCCGGATGCTGTGGGCGGGGATCGTGCTGGCGGCGCTGGCGGCCCTCATCGACGGGGCGCATATCCTGTTCTACTGGACCTCTGCCGCCGTATTCCCCGCCCTTCGCACCTGGATCGAAGGATGGAAAGTCGCCGCATGTCTGCTGGACCTCCTCCCCGGCGTCATGCTCCTGCTGTTCGGCCGGTCCCTGAAAAGGGCGTGACATATGGAGCTGAACGAGATACCCGCCGCGTTCCAGTCGCGGCTGCGGCTGGGCGTGGTGGCGGCGCTGATGACCGGTCCCAAGGATTTCACGATCCTCACAAAGCTCACCGAGGCCACCCCCGGGAACCTGGGGCGGCAGATGGAGTTGTTGGAATCGGACGGTTTCGTGTCCTGCCAAAAGGAATTCTGGGGCAAACGGCCCCGCTCCACCTATCAGCTCACGGAGACGGGACGGGAGACCTTTCTCGCCTACGTCCGCCTGCTGGAGCGCATCGCGGGAGGCGGGGGCGTATGAAGCTGCGACTTCGTCAGCTCCGGGAGGACCGGGGCCTGACACAATCCGCCGTGGCGGACGCTTTGAACTGCGACCAGTCGCTGTATTCGAAATACGAGCGGGGCGGGCGGTCCCTGCCCCTGGACCTGGCGGTGAAGCTGGCGCAGGTCTACGGCGTCAGCCTGGACTATCTTGTGGGACTTACGGAGGACCCTGCCCCCAAGGCATGAAAAACGGCCCGTGCGCGTATGGCACGGACCGTTTTCCGTTTACCGTTCCGGAAGAGAAAGGCCGCTTTGATGCAGCACCTCCACCGTGCCGCCCTGGGACTCGAACCAGTCGTACAGAACGCTTTGGGCCTGCTTCGCGTCCGAATAATTCGTGGGATCGACGCCTTCTTGGACGACCCGGTCGGCCAGGGGCGTATCGGCCTCTTGAGACCCGGCGATGATCTGGTATTTACTCGTGTAATCCACGCCGCAGATATAGGTCTCCCCGTCCAGGGTGCATAGCCACTCAACGGACCCCGCCGCCGTCGTCGGCTGGGCGCTGTAATTCACGACGCCCAGGACCGTGAACAGCACGGGGATCAGGATGAGCGCCGCCAGGACGATCGCCGCGATCTTCCAGATCCGGCCCGCCCGGCGGTTCTTGATCGCCAGCTGCTCATTGAGCCTCGAAAGCTGCTCCACGATGGGGTCGGGGTCCGCGACGGGCTGGCTGGGCGCGCCCAGAAGTTCCGCCACCGGGACCTCCAAAATCTCCGCCATGCGGGACAGTAGCTCCGCGTCCGGGACGGAATACCCCTTTTCCCACTTCGATACGGTCTGCCGGGTGATGTGCAGCCGCGCCGCCAGCTCCTCCTGGGTGAAGCCCCGGTTCTTGCGGATGGTCTTTATATTGTCGCTGAGCATGAGATCGCCTCCTTGTGTTGTCCACAGGGTAGCACAAACCCCCGCGTCCGTAAAGCAACGCAAACGAACATCCGGCCCGGGAAGGCTCCCGAGCCGGGTTTTTTACTGTATTTTTACAAGCTCCTCCAGGAGGTTCACGCCCTGCGTGAGCAGCGCGTCGGAGGTGAGCATGGGCAGGCGCGCGTTCAGGTCGATGATCTTCCAGGTCCCGTGGTGGCAGATGGCCTCCGCCTCCAGTACGCCCCGGACGCCCACGGCCTCGGCGGCGGCACGCGCCGTATCCGCCAGGACCTCCGCCTCCGGCGCGGGCTCGACGACGGCGTCCGTTCTCCGGCGGCGGTCGTCATAGGTCAGCTTCGCGGCGGGGTGCACGGTATACGCTCCGGGCGTTCCCGTCACCGCCACGGACCAGACGTCTCCCGCCAGCTCCTCCTGCGTGACGAACCCGGCGTTCACCGCGCCGCCCACCTCGCAGTAGTCGTCCGTCACCCAGATGCCGAGGCCGAAGCCGCCCCGGTCGGGCTTCACGATATAGGGCTCCGAGCCGCCGGGGAAATACTCCGGCGCGGGGATGCCCTTTTCCCGCAGGAGCGCGTCCGTCCGAAGGCGGCTGGACGTGATCGCCCAGGCGTCCGCATCGAACAGGACGTTCTCTCCCGCGAGGCCTTTCAGCACATCCTCGTTCTCCGTGGCGGGAAGGATAAGATCCTCCCCCTCCGTTACGAGCTCATAGCCCGCGGCCCGCGCCAGACGCTCCGCCTGGTCATAGAGCGGACCCTCGCCAACGATACGGAGCTTCATCCCTGCAGCCCGTCTTCCTGACGCTGCATGTTCTCCACCACCACGTCGTAGATATCGCCGATGGACTGGGCGTATTCCAGCACCCGCCAGGGGTAGTTGGTGTGGTAGTGGATCTTGATGAGGTCCTCGTCCCCCACGGCCAGCAGACTGTCCCCGGGGATATTCGTTGCGATCCAGTCAAAGATCTCGTCCTCATCCAGGTCGTGCCCGTCGATGAGGAGCTGCGTGTCGAATTTAAATTCCAGCATATTCCTTTACTCCGTTCGGATAAATTTATTCCATATCTGCGGGGGGATTTTACCACATTCTATCGGTTATGTCAAAAAATCCGACGCGGTTTTATAGTATTGTAATACTCCCGTAACAGAAAACCGGCGGACCGAAGTCCGCCGGTATGATTTATGCCCGATGGGCTTACTTGATGATCTGCTGGGGCTCGTCCTTGTCCTCGTCCTCCTTGGAGAGCATGACGTTCGTCAGGATGCCCAGGATGAGAGCGCAGGCCACGGTGCGGATCTCCACCTGGCCGAAGCTCACCACCATGCCGCCCACGCCGGTGATGAAGATGACGGAGGCGACGAACAGGTTGCGGTTCTTGTTCAGGTCCACAGGCTGGAGCATCTTGAAGCCGCTGGCGGCGATGAAGCCGTACAGGGTGACGCACACGCCGCCCATGACGCAGCTGGGGATGGTCTCCAGGAAGCAGACCAGCGGGGTGATGAGGGAGAAGATGATGCAGGCAAAGGCCGCGCCCCAGATGGAGACGGTGGAGGCGTTGCGGGTGATGGCCACGCAGCCGATGGATTCGCCGTAGGTGGTGTTGGGGCAGCCGCCGAAGAAGGCGCCCACGAAGGAGCCGATGCCGTCGCCCAGGAGGGTGCGGGTCAGACCGGGCTCCTCGAGAAGGTCCACGCCCACGATGGTGCTCAGGTTCTTATGGTCAGCCAGATGCTCCGCGAAGACAACGAAGGCCACGGGCGCATATGCTACAAACAGGGTGATGAAGTAGGTGCCGTTGAGGCCGCTCCAGTCCGCCTTGAGGAAGGAGAACTCCGGCAGCGCCACCACGGAGCTCATGGTGGTGAGGGCGGAATAGTCGATGACGGTGAGGGCGGCATTGCCGGTGACCGCGCCGATGACGGCGAAGATCGACGCGCAGGCATAGCCCGCCAGGATGCCGATGATGAAGGGGATGAGACGGCCCAGCTTCTTCGCGTAGGTGGAGCAGAGCATGACCACCGCCAGGGTGACGAGGCCGCAGATCAGCGCCACATAGGTGGAGCCGCCCTCCACGCTGGAGCTCATGAGGTCGCCCACGGCGTTGCCCGCGAGAGACAGGCCGATGATGGCGACGGTGGGTCCGATGATGACGGGGGGCATGAGCTTGTCGATCCACTTGACGCCGCAGAACTTCACGATGATGGCGATGACGACGTACACAAGGCCCGCGATCAGAGCGCCGATGATCAGGCCCGCATAGCCCACGGCCACGGAGGCCGCGCCGCCGAAGGCGGAGAACATGGAGCCGATGAAGGCGAAGGAGCTGCCCAGGAACACGGGGCTGGAGCTCTTGGTGAACAGCAGGTACACGATGGTGCCGACGCCCGCGCCGAACAGGGCTGCCGAGGCCGTCATCCCGTTGCCCACCACTGCGGGCACGGCGATGGTCGCCGCCATGATCGCCAGCAGCTGCTGGATGGCGAACAGGACGACCTGGCCGAACCGGGGCTTGTCTTTGATACCGTAGATCAGATTCATTTTTCTTCCCCTTTTCTATATGTATTTTTTCAAACGAACGCATTCGGGCAGAAAAAAACCTTGCCCTGTACGGCAAGGTGAACATGAGGCCGGATGAGCCTCCCCCTATTCATAAACACCCTGCCACCGCGGGAGAAAGATATTTTCCGGAGTCGACGCCATCCTGCTCCGCAAAAATGGCGGCTCGGAGGATCCTGTCTGCCCTAATTGACGATAATACAGGACTGACCTCCCAATGTCCAATGACATTTTGTTACAAAAAATCGACTTCTTTCCGCTCTTGACGTAAAGGTTACAAAGTGGTTAAATATAGATACAGAAATTACACACCCAGGGAGGGATACCGATGCCGCTGCCGAAGGACCTGGCCGGGGCGCTGCTGCCCTGGTACGACGAGAATGCCCGGGACCTTCCCTGGCGGCGGGACGTGACCCCCTACCGGGTATGGATCTCGGAGATCATGCTCCAGCAGACCCGGATCGAGGCGGCGAAGGGATATTTCCTGCGGTTCATGGCCGCCCTGCCCGACGCGGAGGCCCTGGCCGCCGCGGACATCGACGCCGTTCTGAAGCTCTGGGAGGGCCTGGGCTACTATTCCCGGGCGCGGAACCTGCACAAGGCGGCACGCCGGATCGCCGATGAATACGGCGGGGCTCTTCCGGCGGACTATGCCGCCCTGCGGTCCTTGCCGGGCATCGGGGACTACACCGCCGGCGCCGTCGCCTCCATCGCCTTCGGCCTGCCGGAGCCCGCCGTGGACGGGAACGTCCTGCGCATCTGCGCCCGGCTCACCTGCTGCCCGGACAGCATCGGGGAGGAGAAGGTGAAGCGGGCCTTCCGGGAGGAGCTCCGCGGCCTGTATCCCGCCGGTCGGTGCGGGGACTTCACCTCCGCCCTCATGGAGCTGGGGGAGACGGTATGTCTGCCCGGCACACCGGACTGCGCCGCCTGCCCTCTGGCGGAGCGCTGCGCCGCCCATGCCGCCGGAAGCGAGACCGACTATCCCGTCATGCCGGAGAAGCGGCCCCGGCGCATCCAGCCAAAGACCGTGTTCCTCCTGGAGCACGACGGACTCGTCGCCCTGCGGCGGCGTCCGGAAAAGGGCCTGCTGGCCGGGCTCTGGGAGCTTCCCAACGTGGACGGGCGCCTCACCCGGGAGGAGGTCCTGGCCAAGGCCGCCGCCTGGGGCTGCGAACCCATGACCGCCGAGCCCTGCGGCGACGCGGTCCATATCTTCACCCATATCGAGTGGCACATGACCGGCTACCGCCTCTGCTGTGCCGCCGCTTCGGAGCGCTTCCGCTGGACGGACGAGGCCGACCGCCGGGAGACCTGCGCCGTCCCCACCGCGTTCCGCGCATACAAAGTCCAGCTTTGACCGAAAGGAGCATCCCATGAAAAAGCTGATCACCGTTTCTATCCTGCTGCTGTGCCTCTGCCTCATTTCCGGCTGCGGCGCCCAGGCCGTCCTCCACGACGTGGCCGAGCAGCTCCACAACGCCAACGCCGCGGCGGAGACGGAGGGATCCGCGCCGGTCTCCCCCTCGGACGGGGAAGCTCCCGCCGTCGCGGAGGAATCCCCCGCCTTCGACGGTCAGACGGAGGTCTACGCCGCCTCCGCCGCGGACGCGGCAGGCGACATCGTCACCGCCCCGGAGATGATGACGCCGGAGCCCGATACCCCGGCGGAGAGTTCCCAGGGAGAGCTGGCGGGCCTGTCTCTCTCCGAGCTGGTAGCCGACGCCGACGGCGCCTCGGGGCAGCTGCCCCGGATCCTGCCGGACTGCTCCGGCGCCGCCTCCATCAACGAGGATATCGAGGGGACCTTCCGCTATCTGGTGGACGCCGACTACTGCACTTTGTACTACGATGTCAGTAAAAACGGGACCATCCTCTCCATCGTGGTGGCTCAGCTCTATGACGGGGACTCCTCCTATTTCACGCCGTATCTGCTGGATCTCTCCTCCGGCCAGCGTCTAAGCGGCTTGGAGCTTCTGACCCGGATGGGTCTCGGAACCGCCGATGTCACCGCTGAGGAGCTGCGGATCATGGGTTCGGAGTTCGAGTACCAGTACGGCGGCGAGAGCCGGGGAGAGAACGCAGCCCTCTATCAGGAGCAATACGACCGCACCGTCAGCCGGGACAACGCCGAGCTGAACCGTGTCTGGCTGGATGACCAGGGCCAGCTCTGCTTCGTGGCCAAGATCTATTCCATGGCCGGCGCGGAGTTCTACGAATACCCCATGGGCACCGGCATCTATTTCAGCTGATACCGGAAAAAACCGCCGCCGCGGAGGAGAATCCTCCGCGGCGGTTTTCCGCTTTTCGGCCGCTTTTTACGGCGCGATCATCGCCGCCAGGGCCTCCGCGTCCGGCTCCGTCAGGTAGAGCTCGTAAACGACCTCGCCATACCGGTTCGGATACCCGGTCCTCCCCGTCATGATCTCAAAGATACTCTTATAAAAGATCGTCTGCTCCAGCGTTTGCCGCAGGAAGACCGACGCGTGCTCCTCGTCTTCGATCCGGAGGGCGTTTTCCATGCCGTCCACGGTGAACGCCTCCACCTGTGCGCCGTCCTTGTGACCGAAGGAGGTATCCACGTCCTCCTCCCGAAGATCCGCGAACACGAGCAGCTCCGTCCCGTCCGCATCCGCAAAGGTGAGCGTATAGCCGCTGATGATATCCCCCTCAGCCGGGGCCGTGTACCGCTCGAGGGTGTATCCGTCCCTTTCCTCCGCGGAGACGAGCGTGTAATCGAAGCCCTCGGCAAGCTCATAGCAGACATAGCCGTCCCGGAATACATATTCCTCCGGGATCGAGAAGGGAAAGGCTATCCCCGAGCTCTCCCGTGCCAGAAGCTCCCGGACCGCCTTCACCGAAGAGACGCTCTCCTTCCGAGCTCCGGACTCGCAGGTCCCGTCCGCCTTGCGGACGATGACGAGCTCACGATGCTCCGCCGCCTCCAGCGCTGCCCCGAGTTCCTCCGCCATGGCATTATCGTCCGCCTCGACCACCTGTGCATCCGGCGGGAGCGTCACCATGGGCGCCTCGAGCGTACTTTCGACCTCGCGGCCGTTCCAGTCAACCGAGTGCCAGTACTGACCTGCCGCAACTGCCGTTCCCACCAGCGCCAGCATGATCGCCGCCGCGATGAGGCCCGTGGCGAGCCGCCTTCTGGGGCGCGGTGTCCTCGCGTTACCCGTTGAGTTTGCATGTATTTTAGCCATAGTGACCTCCTTGATCCGTTCGGGGGCAGGGATCGCCCTCTCCCGGATCGGGACCGTATCGTCCTGCAAAACGTCCATAAGATCAGAGATCCTCATCCAGATAGCCCCCCTTTTTAAGTTCGTCCTTCAGTCTTTCCCGCCCCCGGCGCAGCCGCGTTTTGACCGTGGACAGATTCATGCCCATCTCCTCCGCGTCAGAGCTCGGTACAGCGCTGCCCATGATGCCGAAAACGACCGCATTCACATACGGAATATACCGATCCATAAACCAAACGAGCGCCGATTCATCGCCATGCCGCAGCGCTTTCAGCGCCTGTCTTTCATCCACGCCATCACCTCCCAGCCATGAAATGACGATCGTCACTATTCATACTATTCCTTAATTAAAACATTTAATAATCCAAGAACGACCAGTGATACTGCGAATAGTCTCGCAGGTAAGGCTGCGGATGGTATCACATAGGCGGT
>CAJOIC010000052.1 GCA_905234625.1 uncultured Oscillospiraceae bacterium
CAGGAAGACCAGAACGGAGGGCACGTTGACCTGACGGGCCAGCAGCAGGTGCTCGCGGGTCTGGGCCATGGGGCCGTCGGAAGCGGCGATGACGAGGATAGCACCGTCCATCTGCGCGGCGCCGGTGATCATGTTCTTGATATAGTCGGCGTGGCCCGGGCAGTCGACGTGAGCATAGTGACGCTTCTCGGTCTGATACTCGACGTGGGCGGTGTTGATGGTGATACCACGCTCGCGCTCCTCGGGAGCCTTATCGATGGAAGCGTAGTCGGTGAAGTCGGCGGCGGTGGGGTCGGCCATGTTGAGGACCTTGGTGATCGCGGCGGTCAGGGTGGTCTTGCCGTGGTCGATGTGACCGATGGTGCCGATGTTTACGTGGGGCTTGGTGCGGTTGAACATCTGCTTTGCCATTGCAAATTTCCTCCTAAATAGTCAGATAATAGTATACAAATAATATCTAGTGCTGAGATTATATCGTATTCAGCGCTCTTTTGCAACAAGTAATTTACTTGCTGCGTCCGGACACAAGCTTTTCCCGCAGGCTGGCGGGCAGCTCGATATAGTGGCTGGGCTCCATGCTGTAATTGGCGCGGCCCTGGGTCCTGCTGCGCAGGTCCGTGGCATAGCCGAACATGGTGGACAGGGGGACGTTGGCCTCGATGACCACGACACCGTTGCGGAACTCCTGACCGGAGATCTGGCCGCGGCGGGAGTTAAGGTCGCCGATGACGTCGCCCATATATTCCTCAGGGGTGGTCACGACCACCTTCATGATGGGCTCCAGGAGGGTGGCGCCGGCCTTGGCGCAGGCCTCCTTGAAGGCCATGCTGCCGCAGATCTTGAACGCCATCTCAGAGGAGTCCACCTCGTGGAACTGACCGTCCAGCACGGTGGCCTTCACGTCCACCACGGGGTAACCGGCCACGATACCGGAGAGCATCGCGCCCTGGATACCGGCGTCCACGGAGGGGATATACTCCTTCGGGATCGCGCCGCCGGTGACGGCGTTCACGAACTCATAGCCCTTGCCGCTCTCGTTGGGCTCGATCATGAGCTTCACCTGAGCGAACTGGCCCTTACCGCCGGTCTGACGGCTGTAACGAACGTCCACGGTGGCGGGCTTTGTGATGGTCTCCTTGTAGGACACCTGGGGCTTGCCCACATTCGCCTCCACGCGGAATTCACGAAGGAGACGGTCCACGATGATCTCGAGATGGAGCTCGCCCATGCCGGCGATGATGGTCTGACCCGTCTCTTCATCGGTGTAAGCCTTGAAGGTGGGGTCTTCCTCCGCCAGCTTTGCCAGGGCGATGGTCATCTTCTCCTCGCCGGCCTTGGTCTTGGGCTCGATGGCCACGCGGATGACCGGTTCGGGGAATTCCATGCTCTCCAGCACGATCTGGTGCTTCTCGTCACAGAGAGTATCGCCCGTGGTGGTGTTTTTCAGACCCACCAGCGCCACGATATCGCCGGAATAGACGGTGTCCAGGTCCTGACGGTGGTTGGCGTGCATGAGCAGGATGCGGGACAGGCGCTCGCGCTTGCCCTTCGTGGAGTTCATGACCGTGGAGCCGGAGGACGTCGTGCCGGAATAGACACGGGCGAAGGTCAGCTTGCCCACATAGGGGTCGGTCATGATCTTGAAGGCCAGGGCGGAGAAGGGCTCGTCGTCCGAGGGATGACGCTCCAGCTCCTCGTCGGTCTTCGGATCGGTGCCCTTGACGGCCGGGATGTCCAGCGGCGAGGGCAGATAGTCCACGATCGCGTCCAGAAGCTTCTGGACGCCCTTGTTGCGATAGCTGGTGCCGCAGGTGATGGGCACGAACTTGCCCGCGACGGTGCCGGCGCGGATGGCCCGCTTTACCAGGTCCTCGTCCAGCGGCTCGCCGGACTCGATGCTCTCCATGACGGCTTCCATCAGCTCGTCGGAAAACTCGGAGCAGGCGTCCATCAGGGCGTTGTGGTACTCCATCGCCATATCCCACATATCCTCGGGGATATCCTCGACACGCATGTCCTTGCCGAGCTCGTCATAGTACACGTCCGCCTTCATATCGATCAGGTCGATGATCCCGCGGAAATCCCCCTCCTTGCCAATGGGCAGCTGGATGGGGACGGCGTTGCACTTGAGCCGCTCCTTGATCATGTTCAGGACATTGTAGAAGTCCGCGCCCATGATGTCCATCTTGTTGATATAGATGAGACGGGGCACGTTGTAGTTATCGGCCTGGCGCCAGACCGTCTCGGTCTGGGGCTCGACGCCGCCCTTTGCGCAGAGAACGGTCACGGAACCGTCCAGCACGCGCAGGGAGCGCTCCACCTCGACGGTGAAGTCCACATGGCCCGGGGTATCGATGATGTTGATGCGGTGATCACGCCAATGGCAGGTGGTGGCGGCGGAGGTGATGGTGATGCCGCGCTCCTGCTCCTGCTCCATCCAGTCCATGGTGGCGTTACCCTCATGGGTCTCACCGATCTTGTAGTTCACGCCGGTGTAGAACAGGATGCGCTCGGTGGTCGTGGTCTTACCCGCGTCGATATGGGCCATGATGCCGATATTGCGGGTCTTTTCCAGGGAGTATTCTCTCGGCATTGCGATCGACCTGCCTGGATCAATAACGGAAGTGCGCGAAAGCCTTGTTGGACTCGGCCATCTTGTGCGTGTCTTCGCGCTTCTTCACGGCGGAGCCGGTATTGTTGCAGGCGTCCATGATCTCGCCGGCAAGCCGCTCCTTCATCGTCTTCTCGCCGCGCTTGCGGGCATAGCAGGGTCTGGCGGCGGGCGGGACGAACTTCGATAGGCACCTGATAGGTGGCGCCGCCCACGCGGCGAGCCTTGACCTCCAGGCTGGGCATGATGTTGTTGAGGGCCTCAGTATAGGCCTCCATGGGGTCCTTTCCGGTCTTCTCCTTGATGATATCAAAGGCAGAATAAACGACCTTCTGAGCGACGCCCTTCTTGCCGTCCAGCATGATCTGGTTGACGAGCTTCGTCACCAGAACGGAATGATAGACAGGATCCGGCAAGATTTCTCTTTTGGGAACGTTACCTCTTCTGGGCACTTTTTCTTCCCTCCTTCATAGAAATGAATTCACCGGTACTCGAAAGTGTCTTTCGACTTCCGTTTGCGCCCTGAAGATGCTCCCTACATAATATATAAGGAACCAACAGGGACGCTGTTGGGGATACGCGATTACTTCTTGGGGCGCTTCGCACCGTACTTGGAGCGGCCCTGGCGACGACCGTCAACACCCTGGGTATCGAGAGAACCGCGGATGATGTGGTAACGCACACCGGGGAGGTCCTTGACACGGCCGCCGCGGATCATAACGACGCTATGCTCCTGCAGGTTGTGGCCGATGCCGGGAATGTACGCCGTGACCTCGTAGCCGTTGGTGAGAGAGCGGAGTTCGGCTTCTTGGGGGTGGAGGTACGAACAGCGGTGCAGACGCCGCGCTTCTGGGGGCTGGACAGGTTGGTCTCCCTGTTCTTGAGCGTGTTCAGACCCTTCTGCATGGCGGGAGAGGTGGACTTGTAGGTCACCTTCTGTCTTCCCTTGCGGACAAGCTGGTTAAAAGTAGGCATGATTTTCCTCCTTTCCTACAAAATTACGCTATCACGCAAATTAGGATGTTATCACAAAAACCATGCGATGTCAATAAAAATTCGCTGTCCGCCCGGCAAAAAACCGGACGGACAGCCTTGTTTTTGAATAACCCGATCACAGCGCGTTGGTCCGGCCCACGAGGGCGGACAGATCCACATAGCTCTCAGCCTCGGAGGCGATCTCCTCGTCGGTCTCCACGTCCACGCTCCGGTACATGGAAAGGCCGGAGCCGGCGGGGATGAGCTTGCCGATGATGACGTTCTCCTTCAGGCCCACCAGATGGTCCACCTTGCCCTTGATAGCGGCGTCGGTGAGGACGCGGGTGGTCTCCTGGAAGGAGGCGGCGGACAGGAAGCTCTCGGTGGCCAGGGATGCCTTGGTGATGCCCATGAGCTTCTGGGTCCAGGTGGCGAGGGACAGTCCCTCCTCCCCCGCGTCGATGCGGGCCTGGATGGCCTCGTTGGCGCTCTTGGCCTCGGTGATATCCACGACAGAGCCGGACAGCAGGTTCGTGGAGCCGGGATCGTCGATCTCCACCTTGCGGAGCATCTGACGGGCGATGACCTCGATGTGCTTGTTGTTGATATCGACGCCCTGCTGGCGGTAGACCTTCTCGACCTCCTGGACGAGATAGTTCCGCACGCCCTGACGGCCGTTGGCGTCGTCGTCCACACCGCGTGTACGCAGCACGTCGTGGGGGTTCAGGGAGCCGCGGGTCAGCTCCTGGCCCTGCTCCACATGCTCGCCCTCCTGGACGATGATGCCCGCGGAATACGGGATCTGATAGACCTTGGTCTCGCCGAGGGCTTCGTTCGTGATGGTGAGAGCGCAGACCATGTTTTTCTTCGCGTCCTCCATGGACACGGTGCCGGAGATGTCCGCCAGGACGGCCATACGCTTGGGACGGCGCGCCTCGAACAGCTCCTCGACACGGGGAAGACCCTGGGTGATATCCTCAACGTCGGAGCCTGCGGCGCCGCCGGTGTGGAAGGTACGCATGGTGAGCTGGGTGCCCGGCTCGCCGATGGACTGGGCCGCGATGACGCCGACGGCCTCGCCGCAATCGACGGGCTTGCCGGTCGCCAGGTTCATGCCGTAGCACTTGGCGCAGACGCCGCTGCGTGCCTCGCAGCACATGACGGAGCGGATCTTCACGGAGAAGATGCCGTTATCCTCCAGGACACGGGCGTCCACCGGCATGAGCATATGCTCGGTGTCGAAGAGGACCTCGCCGGTCTTGGGGCTGGTGATGGGCTTGGCGGGATAGCGGCCGCGGATGCTCTCGCCGAATGTCTGGGCGGCGGAAGCGGCCTCAAGATCGGTGATCCCGGCCTTCTCCAGCGCCTCGACGTCGGAGGGGCTGAAAGCCTTGTACCGGGGCACGATGATGTTGCCGGCCTCGTCCTTGATGTCCTGAGGAGCGAACTTGCCCTCCAAGGCGTCCCAGTCGACCCGGGCCTTGACGATCTTGTCCAGGATGACCCGGGCGTCGTTGCCGGCGGTGGTGCCGCAGTCGGGCTCGCGGATGATGACCTCCTGGGACACGTCCACGAGACGGCGGGTCAGATAACCGGAGTCCGCAGTACGCAGAGCGGTATCGGCCAGGCCCTTACGGGCGCCGCGGCTGGAGACGAAGTACTCCAGGACGGTCAGGCCCTCGCGGTAGTTGGCCTTGATGGGGATCTCCAGCGTCTTACCGGCGGTGTTGGCAACGAGACCGCGCATACCGGCCAGCTGACGGATCTGGTTCATGGAGCCTCGGGCGCCGGAGTTCGCCATCATGTAGATGGGGTTGAACTCGTCCAGGTTCTCCTGCAGCGCGCCGGTGACCTTGTTGATGGTCTTCTCCCACTCCTCGACGACGTGGCGGTAACGCTCGTCGTTCGTCAGGAAGCCGCGGCGGTACTGCCGCTCGATCTCGGGCAGGACCGTGCTCTCGGTCTCCGCGATGATGCGGGCTTTCGCCTCGGGGACCACCATGTCGGAAATGGCGATGGTGATGGCGCCGATGGTAGAGTATTTGTAGCCCAGGGCCTTGATCTTGTCGAGGACCTCGGTGGCGATGGTAAAGCCGTGCTTGTCGATGCAGCGCTGAACGATCTTGCCGAGGAGCTTCTTGTCCACACGGAAGTCGATCTCCTGCCGGAAGGCGTTCTTCGGATCGGAGCGGTCCACGAAGCCCAGATCCTGGGGGATGGGCTCGTTATAGATGATGCGGCCCACGGTGGTATCGATGATCTCGGAGCGGGACTCGCCGTTCGCGCCGGTCTTGGTGAAGCGGACGCGGATGGGCGCGTGCAGCCCCACGATGCCCTCGTGGTAGGCCATGACGGCCTCGGCGGGGTCACGGTACACCAGCAGGGACTTATAGGTGGCGGGATGCTTGTGGGCCTGCTGGGCCTCCAGGTTCTTGGCGTAGATCTCGTCGCCGTCCACGATGGCACCGGTCTCCAGGTCGGTATCGCCGGGATCGGCCACGATGAGACGCTCCGCGCCCTTCTCCTCCTTGCCGATACGGATCATGGTCAGGTAGTAGGAGCCGAGGACCATGTCCTGCGTCGGCACGGTGACGGGCTGACCGTCCTGGGGACGGAGCAGGTTGTTCGCAGATAGCATCAGCACGCGGGCCTCCGCCTGCGCTTCGGCGGACAGAGGAACGTGGATGGCCATCTGGTCGCCGTCGAAGTCGGCGTTGAACGCGGTGCAGACCAGGGGGTGCAGCCGGAGGGCGCGGCCCTCCACCAGCACCGGCTCGAAGGCCTGGATGCCCAGACGGTGCAGCGTGGGCGCGCGGTTGAGCATGACGGGATGCTCCTTGATGACGACCTCCAGGGCGTCCCACACGGCGGGCTCCTGCTTGTCGACCTTCTTCTTGGCGGCCTTGATATTGTTCGCGACGCCGTCCTCCACGAGCTTCTTCATGATGAACGGGCGGAACAGCTCGATGGCCATTTCCTTGGGCACACCGCACTGGTACAGCTTCAGGTCCGGACCGACGACGATGACGGAACGGCCGGAGTAGTCCACGCGCTTGCCGAGAAGGTTCTGGCGGAAGCGGCCCTGCTTGCCCTTGAGCATGTCGGACAGGCTCTTGAGGGCGCGGGAGTTGGCGCCGGTTACGGCACGGCCGCGGCGGCCGTTGTCGATCAGGGCGTCCACGGCCTCCTGGAGCATGCGCTTCTCGTTGCGGACGATGATGTCCGGGGCGTTGAGCTCCATGAGCCTCTTGAGGCGGTTGTTGCGGTTGATGACCCGGCGATAGAGATCGTTCAGGTCGGAGGTGGCGAACCGGCCGCCGTCCAGCTGGACCATGGGCCGCAGCTCGGGCGGGATAACGGGCAGCACGTCGATGATCATCCACTCCGGACGGTTGCCGGACTGGCGGAAGGCCTCCACGACCTCCAGACGCTTGACGATCTTGGCCTTCTTCTGGCCGCTGGCATCCTTCAGCGCCTCCTGGAGCTCGACGGCGAGCGCGTCGCAGTCGATGTCCGACAGGAGCTTCTTGATGGCCTCGGCGCCCATGCCGGCCTCGAAGTCGTCCTCATACTTTTCCTTCATGTCGCGGTATTCCCGCTCGGTGAGGATCTGGCATTTCTGCAGAGGGGAGAAGCCGGGATCGGTCACGATATACGCGCCGAAGTACAGGACCTTCTCCAGGATGCGGGGGGTCAGGTCCAGCAGCACGCCCATGCGGGAGGGGATGCCCTTGAAGTACCAGATATGGCTCACGGGGGTGGCCAGCTGGATGTGGCCCAGGCGCTCGCGGCGGACCTTGGACTTGGTGACCTCCACGCCGCAGCGGTCGCAGATCTTGCCCTTATAGCGGATCTTCTTGTACTTGCCGCAGTGGCACTCCCAGTCCTTGGTGGGTCCGAAGATGCGCTCGCAGAACAGGCCGTCCCGCTCGGGCTTCAGGGTGCGGTAGTTGATGGTCTCGGGCTTCTTGACCTCGCCGGAAGACCATCCGAGGATCATTTCCGGGGAAGCGATGCCGATCTGGATCGCTTCAAAAGGAGCGTAACTCATTTATTCGTAATCCTCCTCTCCGTCCATATCGTCAGATTCATAATCCATATCCATGGGGGCTTCGTCGTCCCCATACTCCGGCTCCAGGGCGTTGCCCTCCTCGTCCTCGAAGGAGAAGCCGGCGTCGGCGAACTCACGGTCGCGGTCACGGTCGCCGCCGCGGCTCTCCCGCTCGACGGAGCCGAAGGTGGGCGTGAAATCGTCGTCATCGTCGTCCTTGAGCTCGATGACGCCGCCGTCCTTGTCCAGGACGCGGACGTCCAGGCAGAGGGACTGGAGCTCCTTGACCAGGACCTTGAAGGACTCGGGCACGCCGGGCTGCGGGATGTTGTGACCCTTGACGATGCTCTCGTAGGTGCGGACACGTCCCGTGACGTCGTCGGACTTCACCGTCAGGATCTCCTGCAGGGTGTAGGCCGCACCGTAGGCCTCCAGGGCCCAGACCTCCATCTCGCCGAAGCGCTGGCCGCCGAACTGGGCCTTGCCGCCCAGAGGCTGCTGCGTCACGAGACTGTAAGGACCGGTGGAACGGGCGTGGATCTTATCGTCCACGAGATGGTGCAGCTTCAGGAAGTACACATAGCCGACGGTGACGTCGTTATCGAAGACCTCGCCGGTGCGGCCGTCGCGAAGCTGGATCTTGCCGTCCTCGCGCAGACCGGCCAGCTTCAGGCTCTCCCGGATGGACTGCTCGTTGGCGCCGTTGAAGACGGGAGTGGCCACCTTCCAGCCCAGAGCCTGGGCGGCATAGCCCAGGTGGACCTCCAGTACCTGTCCGATGTTCATTCGGGACGGGACGCCCAGCGGGTTCAGCACGATGTCCAGCGGGGTGCCGTCGGGCAGATAGGGCATATCCTCCTTCGGCAGGATGCGGGAGACGACGCCCTTGTTGCCGTGGCGGCCGGCCATCTTGTCGCCCACGGAGATCTTTCTCTTCTGGGCGATGTAGACCCGGACCACCTGATTGACGCCGGGGCTCATCTCATCGCCGTTCTTGCGGGTGAATACCTTAACGTCCACGACGATGCCGCTCTCGCCGTGGGGCACCTTCAGCGAGGTGTCCCGGACCTCCCGGGCCTTCTCGCCGAAGATGGCGCGGAGCAGACGCTCCTCGGCGGTGAGGTCGGTCTCGCCCTTGGGGGTGACCTTGCCCACCAGGATATCGCCGGAGCGGATCTCGGAGCCGATGGTGATGATGCCCCGCTCGTCCAGGTACTTCAGCGCCTCGTCGCCCACGCCGGGGATATCCCGGGTGATCTCCTCAGGTCCGAGCTTGGTGTCACGGGAGTCGCACTCGTGCTCCTCCACGTGGATGGACGTGTACACGTCCTCCATGACCACGCGCTCGTTGAGGAGGATGGCGTCCTCGTAGTTGTAACCCTCCCAGGTCATGAAGCCCACGAGGATGTTCTTGCCCAGGGACAGCTCGCCCTGGCTGGTGGAGGGACCGTCCGCCAGGACGTCGCCCTCCTTCACCCGCTCGCCGGCGTCCACGATGGGCCTCTGGTTGAAAGCGGTGGACTGGTTCGACCGGGCGTATTTTATAAGGTGATATTCCTTCACGTCGCCGTCGTCATACTTCACGACGATGTGATCGGCGTCCACGGACATGACGGTGCCGTCCTTTTCCGCCAGGACGCACACGCCGGAGTCCACGGCGCACTTGTGCTCGATGCCGGTGGCGACGATGGGAGCCTCGGTGGTCAGCAGAGGCACGGCCTGACGCTGCATGTTCGCGCCCATCAGAGCACGGTTGGCGTCGTCGTTCTCCAGGAAGGGGATCATGGCCGTGGCGATGGAGACCATCATACGCGGGCTCACGTCCACGTAATCCACCCGGCTCTTGTCCACGGCGATGATCTCGTCGCGGTGACGGCAGGTGACGCGGTCGTTCTTGAAGGTGCCGTCCTCGTTCACCTCAGAGGCCTGGGCCACAAAGAAGCGGTCCTCCGTGTCGGCGGTGAGGTAGTCGATGTCCTCGGTGACGAGGCCCGTCTCCTTATCCACCCGGCGGAAGGGGGCGATCATGAAGCCGTACTCGTTCACCCTGGCAAAGGAGGCCAGGTAGGAGATCAGACCGATGTTGGGGCCTTCGGGGGTCTCAATGGGGCAGAGACGGCCGTAATGGCTGTAATGCACGTCGCGCACGTCGAAGCTTGCGCGCTCGCGGCTCAGGCCGCCGGGGCCCAGGGCAGACATACGGCGCTTGTGGGTCAGCTCCGCCAGGGGATTCGTCTGGTCCATGAACTGGCTCAGGGGCGAGGAGCCGAAGAACTCCTTGATGGCCGCGGTGACGGGTGATGAGGCTCTGCGGCGTGATGACGTCCAGATCCTGCAGGGTCATGCGCTCGCGGATGACGCGCTCCATGCGGCTGAAGCCGATGCGGAATTGATTCTGCAGCAGCTCGCCCACGCTGCGGACGCGGCGGTTGCCCAGATGGTCGATATCGTCGGCCACGCCCACGCCGTGGGCCAGGCAGTTGAGGTAGTTGACGGAGGCGAAGACATCGTCCACGATGACGTGCTTGGGGATGAGGATGTCGATGTTTTCGGTGATGGCGTCCTTCAGGGCGTCCTCATCGTCGCCGAACTGCTCCAGGAGCTGGCGCAGGATGACATAGCGGACATTCTCCTTCACGCCCAGCTCTGCGGGGTCGAAGGACACGAAGGCGGACATGGGGACCATGCCGTTGCCGAAGACGCGGACGGTCTCGCCGTGCTCGTTGAGCACATAGGCCTCCAGGAGACCGCGGGCCTCCAGGGCCTCGGCGCGGTCGCGGTCGATGAGCTCCCCGGCGTCGGCCAGGATCTCGCCGGTCTGGAGATCGGTGATGGGCGCGGCCAGCTTCCGGCCCACCAGCCGGTTCCAGGCGGTCAGCTTCTTGTTGACCTTATACCGGCCCACATTGGACATATCGTACCGGCGGCGGTCGAAGAACAGGCCCTCCAGCATAGCCTCGGCGGTCTCCACCGTGGGAGGATCGCCGGGACGCAGACGGCGGTAGATCTCCAGCAGAGACTCCTCCCGGGTGTGGCAGGTGTCCCGCTCCAGGGTGTTCACCATGCGCACATCCTGGCCGAAGACCTCCAGGATGGTCTCGTCCGTGACGCAGCCGGCCTCCATATCGGGGACGCAGGTCAGCCAGGTATGGGGCTTCGCGGGATCGTAAGCGCCCAGGGCACGCAGCAGCCAGGTGACCGGCAGCTTGCGGTTCTTGTCGATGCGGACATAGAAGATATCGTTGGCGTCCGTCTCATACTCCAGCCACGCCCCGTGATAGGGGATGGTGGTGGCGCCGTACAGGGGGACGTTCGTCTTGTCCGCATGCTCGTCGAAGTAGACGCCGGGGGAGCGGACGATCTGAGAGACGATGACGCGCTCGGCGCCGTTGATGATGAAGGTGCCGCTGTCCGTCATGAGCGGGAAATCGCCCATGAAGATCTCCTGCTCCTTGATCTCCTCCGTCTCCTTGTTGCGCAGACGGACCGAGACCTTCAGAGGCGCGGCGTACGTGGCGTCCCGGGCCTTGCACTCCTCCACGGAATACTTGGGGTTCTCGTTCATGGAATAATCCACGAAGGAAAGCTCCAGATTCCCGGAATAGTCGGTCACGGTGGCAACGTCCTTGAACACGTCCCGCAGGCCTTCCTCGAGAAACCACTTATAAGAGTTCTTCTGGATCTCCAGCAGGTTGGGCATGTCCCGGACTTCGTCCACGCGGGCAAAGCTCTTGCGGAGAGTTTTGCCATAGTATACGTCCTTAGGCATAGGTTCAGATCACTCCTTCGGCAAATGATACGCCAGGGTATGTTGTTACAAAGTCAGGCTATCGTCTTGATTCTTCCGTGGTGAATTGGTACAATAGACACAGAAGCTGGAAGGGTCTATCCCTCCATCATCAGAAAACATAGCAAATTATTCTAGCACTTTGCGCAAGGGCTTGTCAATATAAAATTTGTAATCTTCGCGGCGGTTTTTCACCGCCGCGTTTGTTCGTTCCGGGGGATGTCCATGGATTACCGCGCTACCATCATATTATATATCGAGCTGCTTTTCGCGCTGGCGCTCCTGTGGAAGGAAGGCCTGCTGACCACCACACCCCGCCGGGCGTGCGCCATCGTCATGGTGTCGCTGGCCTTCGTGCTGCGGTACTGCTGCCTGACCTACCAGACGCTGGACTACTATGACTGGCTGCGGGTCTGGCTGGACGCCCTGCGTCAGACGGGGCCCTGGCGGGGTCTGGGCCAGGAGATCTGGAGCTGCAACTATAACGTACCGTACCTGTATTTCCTCTCCCTCATCACCCTGAGCGACATCCCGGAGCTTCTGCTGATCAAGGTCCTGTCCATTTTCTTCGATGTCCTGCTGGCCTTCTTCACCATGCGGCTGGTGGGCCTGTTCGCCTCCGGTCCCGCTCACCGTATGACGGCTTTCATCGGCGTGCTGTGGCTGCCCACGGTGTATCTGAACGGCGCCCTCTGGGGCCAATGCGACGTGATCTACGCCTCCTTCGCTGTGCTGGCGGTGTATCTCGCCCTGTCGGGGCATCCCGGGTGGAGCGTCGCCGCCGCGGCGGTGAGCGTCTCCTTCAAGCTCCAGGGCATCTTCCTTCTGCCTCTCTATCCCGCCCTGTTTCTGACCAGGCGAATGAAGCTCCGGCACTTTTTCGTCTTCCCGGCGGTATATATCCTGACGATCCTTCCGGCGGTCCTGGCAGGACGGGATTTCTGGGAGCTGCTCACGCTGTACTACCGCAACACCAGCACCATCGGCAGCGGCCTGAACTACAACTCCTCCTCCCTGTATGCCCTCTTCGATTTCGGCGCCCTGCCCACGGAGGCCGCCGCCGCCATCGGCATCGCGCTGGCCTTCCTCTTCTGCGCGGCGATGTATGTGTGGATCGCGCTGCGGCGGGACGAGATCGACGAGCGGGTCCTCTTCGCCGCAGCGGTGGTATTCTGCCTTGGAGTCCCGTATTTTCTGCCCCATATGCACGACCGATATTTCTTTATGGCGGACGTGCTCACCTTCGCCCTGGCGGTGACTGCCCCGGCCATGTCGATCCCGGCGGTGCTGGTGAGCTTCGGCTCCTTCCTGGGGTACCACGCTTATCTGAAGATGCGCTTTCTTGTCCCTATGCGCTGGGGCGGACTGTCCATGCTCCTGGCGCTGGTCCTGCTGCTGGGGCACATGGCCTTCCGCATGGACCCCGCAAAAAAGTTATTGACAAACGACGGGGATTTGCTATAATAAGTAAGCCTCAAACAAACCCCGTGCGGGGGTGCTGGAATAGGCAGACAGGCAGGCTTGAGGTGCCTGTGCTCAATAGGGCGTGTGGGTTCAAGTCCCATTCCCCGCACCAAACCCGGAAGTCATTGAGACTTCCGGGATTTTTGTTTTTTCTAGTGTTCATGCGGGTTTGCGGCGTGTTATAATAAGATATGAAATATCTTTTTTAGATACGCAAAATCCAGCGACCACACGAAAAACGCACACGAAAATGCACACGAAAATGTCCACGCCTGTGGCACTTACACAGGCGTGGGAATAGTACGCGCCAGGATGATATGTCCCGGCGCTTTTCATATTCGTTCTCCCCCTCTTTACGCTTGCCGTCACATATCCGACATACGGTCGGAAAGTTTCGACAAATCACAGCAGAATACGGAAAAATGTGCTATACAAGCGTAAAGGAGTAACGCGCTATGATTAAAATTTTACTGTCAGCCCGCCTCGGCGAAAGGCGGATGACGCAATCCGCAGTAGCCCAGGCCGCGAACATCAGACCGGCAACGGTAAGTCACATGTACAACGAGTTCTGCGACCGTATCATGCTTGCTCACCTCAACAACCTCTGCAAGGTCCTCAACTGCACTGTCGGTGATCTACTCGAATACGTCCCCGACGAGGAAGATGAGATCGGCAGCAAGAAAAAAGGCTAAGCGGTGCTCCTCTGCCCCGGATGCTTATGCGTCCGGGGTTTTTATATTATCGGCTTTCCTGTCTCCCTATCAATGAACCGTATTTGAAGATCAGCACCCAGCGCATCAGCAACTTTTTCGAGTTCCGAAACCTTGAATGTATTGCGCTTGTATTTGTTGCTCATATTCTGCGGCGTCTGCCCGGTTCTGCGGGCGAGTTCCGCTTCTGACATATTGTCCCTCTTCACAAGACACAGCCTAATGTATTCGCGCATATCAACCATATCGCACCTCCTAATTCGACTATTCCAATATACACCGAATTTTCTATGCCGTCAACAAAAAAGTTGAAACTTTCTAAAATTTTTTCTAAAAAAGTGTTGACATTGTATAAAAAATCGTGTATATTATAAACACAGGGAACACCAAGACATTTCGAGAAAGGCGGTGGATATATGAACCCAGCAAAACTCAATAAGGAGGTGGCGAACATGACCAAGTCAGATAAGCAAATGGTCATCGCCCTGCTAGAGGCCATAAAGGCTGAGGCAGAAAAAGCCACAGACGTCAAGGACGTAATAAACGCCCTGGAACGTGTCCAGAGCGTTCTGATGGATAGTTAAGGCCCACTTAACAATCCGGGTGACGAGAGGACGGTAACCCGCCGCCGTCCTCCTCATTCTAAGACTTCGGCGGGAGAAAGTCAAGGAGGAACTCAGAAATGATGATCCAGGAATTCGAGAAGTTGACCGCCCTCACGGTCACCCCGAGCGAGTACGACACCATCGAGCAGATGTACTACGAGTTCGACGGCGACAAGCGAGCCTTCTGCAAGAAATTCGTGGAGGACAACCGGATCGTTGAGGTCCTTCGGTTGAACGCCGCTGATCTCGAGGCACAGAAGGCCGAAGCTCTCTCCGAGCTGCATATCGCCAATGAGAAGATCCGGCGTCTGGAAGCCGCGCTCGACCGCGAGCTGGAATGGCAGCCCTACGAAGACACCCACAACGTCAGCCAGGCCGATTACGACACACTAGCGAAAGACCACACCACCCGTGAGCTGACCGACGAAGAAGCGGCGGACATGATTGCCAGTGAGTTCGGCTTCGACCGTTCCAAGATCGTGATCGTACATGAGGTCATCACCTACGAGATCAACCGACATCACCAGCTCCGGAAGGTCGGCACCACACCCCGCAAGGCCCTGTTCAACGCCTGGGATTGGAACTACATTGTGTTCAACATCAAGGGCAACGTCACGATGGGCTGGGAAATGCACGACGGAGCACTCCAACAGTACTGGGCATAAGACAACATCACGCCGAGCCGGGGCGGCTAATCCCCGGCAGAAAGGATCAGCAATGGAACGAGAGGAGATCATGGCCTGTGTCGCTGAATACTTCGGCATCGAGCCTGACGAGAACGGTGAGCACGACATCAATGATTACGACTGGCAGGCCGGGTGCTACATCGGCAGCGACGGACGGTTCCTGTCCCTCTCGGAAGTCGTGAAGTGCATCGAGAGTTTCATCTACGATATCTGATAGGAGGATTGAATCATGAAAAACAACTTTGCAGAAGAGTATGCCCGGGACATGGCGATCCACAATGCATACGACGCGGCCCGCGATGCGAACGACGAGGCCGGAAAGGAAAAGGCCCGTGCGGATCACAAGGAGTTTGACAACGATCTGATGCTGAAAGGCAACTCCTATTGTCGGCTGTATGACCTCTACAAACTGGCCCGCGACGCCGGAAACGAGTACATCGACTTCTCCGACGTCATCTGGGACAAGGACGTTCCGGCAAAGATCGAGAGCCTTCGAGAGCTGGGGATTGAGAAGTTCACCTTCTCCTCCACTTGGAGCAGCGCCGTTGAAACGGCATGGCTCTTCCTGCAGAACGGGTGCTCTCTGGAAGGTCTGGTTCAGATCAACAGCCGGTTCAACAAGTTCATGAGCGAAGAGCGGGAACGGATCCCGGCCTACCTCTTCGCGGTCAATTAAGGAGGCAAACATGAAAATCATCAGCTACACAGTGACACAGGACGGCGAACACGTCGGCAAGAGCCCCATCCGGGATCAGGCTGTCAACGCCGCAAAGATGAGAGCCAAGGCCACCGGCAAGCCCGTCACCGTGACCGCCACGTTGGACGACGGAAGAACGAAAGAGGTCATCTACCACCCGGACGGGTTCATCCAGAAGATCTGGGAGATCGCGCAGAGTTCCCCCTTCTGCCCGGAAGTCGGAAAGACCTACCGCAACGCTGGTGGCGGCTCGTT
Organism: uncultured Oscillospiraceae bacterium; assembly: GCA_905234625.1. GTDB lineage: Bacteria > Bacillota > Clostridia > Oscillospirales > Oscillospiraceae > CAJOIG01. Next base: position 15,842 of record CAJOIC010000052.1, read on the forward strand.
CCGGTGCGAACGGGCAAGCGGTACGGAGGCGTGGATGACCAACGTGAAAAGCGGCTGGCGCTTCAAGGCCCACGGATGCAGGGCATATTTTGACGGCAGTATCGAATGGGACTACTCCACAGATGGAGAGTTCGTCAAATTCGTAGAAATCTGAAAACAAGTTCCCGCCCCGGAGGTCACGAGGGCAGAAAGGAAAAGATCATGACAAGAGAGCTTATAGCAAGGCTTCCGGCCAATGTGCTGTCCTATGTTGAAGAATGCCGAAAGGCTTATAAGAATCCCGTCCTGGACAAAGATGAGGTACGTGCGAGATTGGCCGGTTATGTCATGGGTCTCCGGGACGCAGGCCTGATCACCGAGCGCGAACGGCAGATCCTGTTTGTGTACGGAACAGTTTGATAGATCACCCTCCCGGCCGGGCAATAGACCGAGAGAAAGGAAACGACTATGTCACTTAATTGGAACTGGGACAAAAAGGTGGGTGAGGCCACCATCCGACAGGGCGATAAAGAGTACACGCTCAACCTCTACCAGGGAAATGCGTTCCTCATCTTCGTCAGCGAATACCAGGACGAGAACGGAACCGACGTCTACCAGGTGTATACCTTCTTCGCTGACCGGCAGCATATGCTGAACTGCCTCGGCCTGAACAAGAAGGAAGGCCACGACGAGAACATCTTCGCTCATGAGCTGAAAAAGGTCCGCATCAACAAGGCGGCATATAGATACACCGTCGAACTTGTTCAGGCGCTCACGCGAGCGTTCGACGAGATCAGCATCGAGCTGTATACGGAGGACGCGGCATGAAATTCTACTTCTACCCCGCCCGCGGCGGCGAGCGCCGGGAGCTGACGGAGGATGAGGTGCGCGAGCACCTCTCCGCCGCCCAGATCGAGGAAGCCATCGAGGCCAAACGCGCCGACCCATTGGAGGAGGTCAGCTATATGAGTGTGGGCGGGTTCGTCCACTGCGAATTTGAGTAAGGAGGTCACTATGAACCTAACCGAACGGATCAAGATGATCAAAGCCATGGAGTTTATCACCCGGCAGATGAACGACGAGGAGCGCTTCGAGTGCTGGCTCTACAACGGCGTCGCGGACGGCGATATCGAATACGGCGACCTTGACGTCAAAGGAACCGACGCGGAAGAGCTGGAATACTACCTTGACGACACCACATTCGCCGATCTCATGGACACATTCCTGTACTGCATGAAAGAAGCGCGAAAATCGGGCGGGCTGTACTGCGATAACGTAGTCAGCAAGAGTTCGTAAGGAGGTTATACATGATCAGATACTACAGCATTCTGCGTCCATTTGGGCCGGGGACATATCCCCAGCAGGACGGGCGAGAGACGATCACCAACTTTAACGAGGGGCGTATCTATTGCGAGGAGATCAGCCGCGAGGCGTGGGGCTATGTCGAATATCCCGAGCCAATCACGGAGGATGCAGCGCGGTCTTACGACCTGATCAAAGCCGGAACGAGCGGGCGCATCGTTGTCGGTGCATGCGGCGATAGTAGCGAGATCGTTGCCGCCTTGGTTGGTGCCGAACCGGTTGTATGGCTCCCTGATGATGACCGAAAGACCGCTGAGCACTTCGGGATTCTCCCGCAAGTGGAAAAGCTCACTCGCGAACTGCTTCGCATCGACGGCGTCGCAGAGATCGAATACGACCTTGACGGCTTTTGGAGCGATATTCAGCACGTCATCATCCTGGCGAAGTACGATATCCCTGTCGCCGACCCAGCATATTACGCAAAGCGCCGAACCATGCTGAACAGCATCCTTGATGTGTGTGCGCAAAACGGGCTGAGGCGAACAGGTGATACCATCGAGGATTACGGTGAGCACTATTACATCGTAATGCGCTGCACGTGGCCCATAGTGGAGGCGATCCAATGACCCGCCCCGTCGATAAGCTCACCCCGCAGGAGAAAGCCCGACAACTGCGGTACAAACGCGGAGCCCTGCAAGGTCTCGGCTCCGCGTGGCTCATGCATCGATTGGATGAAATCGCCGAGGCCTGCGACGAGGTCACCTACTACATCGACGATGACGAGACCCTTCTGAACGCCTTGGACGGTGACGAGGATGAAGTCTGGGAGTTCAAGATGCTGTTCGCCGATCTGAGCGGCGACGTCCAGCAACTCCAAAACGCTGTCTATGATTGGCGGTTCGACACGGAGGAATACGACGACTGCACCCTTGGCCTTATCGGTCTGAGCGACCGGGAATACGACGACGCAACCGTGGCGCTTGCCGGTGACCGCTTCCACCTGTTCGGATACGATACATACGAGCGCGACTATTACGCCCTGATCGGCGGGCGGTACATGAAGGAATACACCATGGACGCCTCGGCAAATCGCCTGATGCAGAAGACCAAGGCGGACATGCTCGAAACCATCAGACGCGCGTGGGGCGTGTTCCTGGCGTTCTTCGACCTGGATCAGCGGTACATCCATCTGCAGGCCACCATGGACATCCTGCGTGGAGAGAACACCGCGATTCTGAACATCGTCCGTCAGATCGGCGAGCTCTACGACAAGGCCATGGAGGAAGGCCGATACAGCCCGGCCATGGCACAGTACGACAGACTGCTCGCCCAGCTCCCTCAAAGAGCATGGGTCGAATGAAAGGAGAGCATAATGAACAAGCCCACCGTACACTTCAACAGCCGCGGAGAGAGCGGCAACATCTTCTGGATACTGGGGGCGGTTAAAACCGCACTCCGGAAGCAGCGGAGGATCACGGAATATAACAACCTGCGCGACCGGGTGACTGCCTCCGGATCCTACAACGAGGCAGTGGCAATCATCCGGGAATACGTCGATTTGATAGACGATGACGGCGAAGTGTGACAGACGCCTCCTGATTACCCTCTCTCGCCCTCTCCGTTGCGTTGCAACGGCGCTCCTCGGGATTTCCCCTATAGTTACATGGTGTGGAAGAAAAACGCGAGAGAACGCAAGGTGGTGTGGATTATATCATGCTAACATCAATTTTTTGTTAACAAATCTCTTTTCCTATTGACTTCTACCAGAAAATGTGTATAATAAATTACTACAAATAGTTACAAATATTGAACTTTTTGTTACAATACCATTGGATAATTACGACTAGTTCTGTAAATTTCACTATTTGTAACCAGTTGTCACTTGATTTGTGTTGTTCCGTCGATTCAAGAAGCGTAATATTAAGCTGCAATTCATGTATTGCGGACAAGTCCTACGCCATGTAGCAACCGTCTATTTTTACGCATTGCAGGAAACGCACGGTTGCGTGGATAAATCAATTTGCGAGCGTAGCTATCATTGTGGTTTCATTCGAACCATTGCAAGACTTTAAATGGTTCACAATGAAAAATTTTTTTATTTTAGAAAGAAATAAAGAAGTTCATGAAAGAAACACCGTTAAACCAGGCAATCGGGTGGGTTTTGCTAATAATAGGCGGTTTCGTAGGACTCATCGGAGTTGTCTTTCCATTGTTTGTAGTTACAATAGGAATTCTAATTTTCCCACCTGATACGGTAGCAAAATTTAATAATATTGTTTCGTATGCTGGCTTGACAATCGGTTTGATGTCTTTCGTGCTTGGCATCATCCAGATCCTTCAGTCTAAGAAATCCGATAAAAGCATTCAAAATATCGATGACTTCCAGCGGACTCTTGCGGCAAGACTGATCAATCCAGGAACCGAGTTTGCAAATCAAAAACCCGCCACCTGGGGTCCGGATACCTCGAAATGATGTATCATTTATAGAAGAGGTGAATAACATATGTGTATGAAATATGTGAATGCTTTTGTAGGATGCTGTGAATCTGTCGTGCGTGACGACGAAAATCAAATTCTGTCTTATCAAGGTCCTTTTAATTCGATACGCGCCAAAGAAGATGCAGACAAAAATGCGATTATAGCAGACTTCTCAGTAGTAACTCATGTCAATCTTATGGGTTCAAGTGATGAACACGCCTCGGACAACATCATATTAAATGAAGGTAAATTATCTGTTACCATTCGTCTAACTAAGTGCATCAAGAATGTTTCCGACCCACCTGGTATTGATTTAGATAGCTTTGAACTCGATGTCAAAGATCTGCAGCGGAGAAACAAAATATCGAAAGCGTGTTATCCATTTTTAAATTATACCAGGGTGACCAGGATTGATAAAGTGTCCATCCCCCCCGATGTCGGCGTAGGTAATTATGTGATTAAGGTTTTGGTGTCAGCAGACGACAACCCTGTCCAAGTCATACAAAGTATGAGCGCACTACAAATTACTGTATAACGAAAAAACACCCCTCCCGATCGCAATTGATCGAGAGGGGTGTAGTCATAGGAGCCTCGTAATTATTCTGCGAGGTTGTTGCGAGGCTATTGCGAGGTTGAAAGGTTGTTGCAAGGTTTTGAAAGGTTAATCGCTGATACCGCTACCGCCGTCTTTGTGCTTCCAATAGACAAGAAGACACACAATTTCGAACACAGCTACCAAAGCCACGACGCAGCCGACAAAGCCGCCGATCAGGAACGCTCACCATGACCACGGTCTCATGATCAGAACCCAAGCTTGGCGAACTCGCCGCGCGTCTGATTGCCAACCTCGCCATCGACCAGGATACCGCGAGCCTTCTGGAAAGCTTTCACGGCCTCTTCGGTCTTTGCACCGAACGAACCGTCGATGCCATCCTTGTTGTCGCCATAGGTGCCGAGATCGTAGCCGAGCTTCACCATGGCGTACTGGATAGCCTTCACGCCGTCATGTTTCGCGCCGCGCTTGATGATGCTGGTCGTCTCACTGGCTTTCCCATACGGGAAGGGGCTCGGCGTCACAGGCTCCACGGCGGGCTTCACGGTCCCGGCATACTTCGGATGGGCGAAGCCTCGGATCTGTCCATTGCCGACCGCGACCTTACGGCGAGCGACAACGCCGCCGCTCATGTTGCACTCCACCGTGTAGATGTAACCGCCTGCCACCTGTTCGACAATGCCGATATGATCGCCGGGGCCATCGTTCGGCTGCGTGGTGTCATCCCAGTTGTACACGATGATGTCACCGCGCTTCGGGGTAACAGAGCCGTCCTCCTCCCAGATTCCGGCCGCCTGGAAGAGCTTCACATGACGCTCAACGCCGCACTCCGGGCCGCCGATGATGTCAGCTGCCCCGAGTTTGATGAAAGCGGCAGACAGTCCAGCGTCA
>CAJOIC010000053.1 GCA_905234625.1 uncultured Oscillospiraceae bacterium
ACGTCAAAGTCGGCGATCTCATCCAGGTGCCGAAGGAGAGCGGCGTCTCCATCACCGTGACGGGCGGGATCACGAGCGCGGCGGTCGTGGAGAACACCTTCCTCCCGGCGGTGGACAGCGCCGCCACGCACGCCTATGAGTTCATCTACGACGGCGCGGCGTGGCACCTGGACGGGGAGGCCGTGGACCTTACGGAGTACGGCATCGGCATCACGGGCGGCACGCCGGCCGAGGGGGACGCCATCGTCGTCCACGTCCAGGCGGACACGGTGTGTTTCGAGGTGGCCGACTTCGATTATGACGTACCTGCCAACGCGAACCTGGATCACACCATGACCCTGATCTCCCGCGACATCCTCAGCTATGGCACGATCCCCTTCTCCTCGCCCCAGGCGCTCAAGGCCATCGCCGAGGACGAGTTCCCCTCCGGCATCGCCGCGGGGACCACGCTGCACATCGCGCTCAATCACGGCGCGTATGACAACAGCACGAGCCAGGACGGGACGTACCAGTTCACCGTCACCAAGGCCATCCCCGTGGGCGGCAAGATCCGCCACACCGCCATGGGCGTATGGAATAGCTCCAACTCCTACACCCAGGCGCAGATCCTGGCGGGCACCTTCACGACCTATGACGCGGACTACAACGTCATCGAGAGCGGCCTCGCCACCACCCTGGGCAGCGACGGCACGAGCCTCGGCACCGCCACGGCGGAGACCAAGAGCTACATGTCCGGCAGCCATCTCAACAGCACCCGCCGCCAGACATACGGCTCTAACCGCTACGCCCACGGCGCCCAGCGGAAATGGCTCCGGAGCGACGCCGCCGGCGCGGCCAGCGGCGCCATCGCGAGTTGGTGGACGCCCTCGGACGAGTTCGACATGCCGGTCCGCACCACGCTCCCGGGCTTCCGGCACGGCCTTGACCCGGAGTTCGACGCCTGCATCGGCCCGGTGCGCAAGCGGACCCTGCTGCACGCCTGGGACCAGGACGGCAGCACCTACGCGGACAGCGAGGAGACCATCTTCCAGCTCTCCATGACGGAGCTCGGCTACGGCGCCAACAGCAGCGTGAACGAGTGCTCCGTCAAGGCGGACGGCACCCTGAACAAGACCGGGGCCTACGCCCTCTACGACGGAGCCACGAACGAGGACCGGATCAAGACCCAGAACGGCACGGCCCGGTATTGGTTCCACCGCTCCCCAAGCCCCGGCAGCGCGAACGACGTGCGCAACAGCAATCCCTCGGGGGCGCTGAACAACTACAACGCGAACCTCACGCTCGGGGTCGTGGCCGGCCTGAATATCATCTGACCATCACAGGATGAGGCTTTCCGGCAGCGCGACAGCGCGCCGGGGAGCCGGAGGAGAGAGCCGTGAGCAGCCGACAGACAAGCGCACAGGGCACCAAGAACAAGCCGGCGGGGACGAAGGCGCTGTTTCTGCGGGCGGCGGACGAGCTCCTGCGGGAGACGGTGGCCGTGACGGCCCGGGAGAAGGTGTTCCCCAAGAGGACAAGATGGCAATTCGCCTATGAGCTGATGGCCATCGCCAACCGGTACCATACGCTGGTGATGTACGCCAACGGCATCGAGGTCCAGGACCACGCGCTTTTTGCGAAGCGCTACCGGGCGCAGACGATGGGGCTGGCGTGGCTGTACGCCCTGAACGCGAAGATGACCGCGGCGCAGCTGTGCATGGGCATCGACGCGGATCTGCTGGCGTACTGGGCGCGGCTGTACGTGGAGGCGAGGACCAGGACGCAGAACTGGCGGGCCTCCGACCGGAGGCGATATGAGAAGAGATTCGGCAGCCTGACGGCTGAGGAATCAAGGGAGCCGACCATACCATACGAGACGGGAGAGAGCTTACCGCTCCCCTAACCCCGGCAACGCGAACAACGTGCGCAACAGCAATCCCTCGGGGGCGCTGAACAACAACAACGCGAACAACACGAACGGGGTCGTGGCCGACCGTGAGAAAGCCGGTATCCGGTAAGCCCGGAAGGGCCGAAAGCAGCGCACTCACACAGGGGGCCGGTTTCCTGCGCCCGGAAGGGCCGAAAAAGAGCCGCGCGCGGCATAGCAAAGCCGCGCCCCGGCGGACACCCCGGAAGGGGAGAAGGCGGCGCTGCGGCCCGCGGGCGGTCTTCCGTCCGCCGGCTGCCGCCGGGAGTTTATGGGAGAACAGTTCGACAAGGCGGCCAGCCTGAATGAGATCGTAAAAGCGGCGCGGCAATGCAGACGCGGCGTGAGCGGCAAGGACGGCGTGATGGAATTCTACATCACGGCGCTCGGCTCCGGGGAGGCGCTGCGGGAGAAGATCCTGGACGGGCGCTACCGCGCGCGGCCGGGGACCACCGTTGAGATCTGGAGGCCAAAGCACCGGATCGCAACGGCGCCATGGTTCCGGGACCGGGTATGGCAACGGAGTATGTGCAACAATGGAGTGTACGCCGATCTGACGCGGGGGTTCATCCGCAATAATATGGCGTGCCAGACCGGGAAGGGCACGGACATGGCGATACGGACCGTGATCGCCATGCTCCAGGAGCTGTACCGGGAAAAGCCGGGAGCAGACATATTCGTGAAGCACCTGGACGTGAAGAGGTATTTCCCGAGCACACCGCAGAGGGAGATCAAAGCCCTGGACCGCCGGAAGATCACGGAGCCGCTGTTCATCCCATACCTGGACGAGATCATCGACATGCAGCAGGACCCGCGGCCGGAGGAAGAGATCGCGGAGGATCTGCACGGGAAGCGCGGCACGGGCCTTGGGAGCCAGATCAACCAGCTCAACCAGGTGGCCCTGCCGGACGAACTGGACCACGAGGTGATAAAGATCTGTCCCCATTACATCCGATTCAATGACGATTTCCTGCTGCTCAGCCACGACCGCCAAGTGGTGGAGGCCGCGTCGGAGACCATCCGGCGCTGGCTGGAGGGCAAGGGCCTCGTCATGACGGACAAGGGCGGCGTCTTTCGCGCAGAGGACGGGTTTTATTTCCTCAGGAAAAAGTTCATCCTCAAGCCCACCGGGCGGATCGTCATCCGCCTGCACCCAAAGGCGATGGCCGAAGAACGGCAGACGCTTCGGAATCTGAAACGTCTGGAGGACGAAGGAAGGCGGACGAGGGAACAGACGGAGGTCCATTATCAGAGCTGGGTCTCCGGCGCGGAATATGCCGGGGACGGGCCGATCCGGACCATGGATAAGTTTTACACAAATCTATTCCGGCGCAAGCCGAGATATAAGCGAAAACGGAGGTATCTTTATGGGGATCGTAGTGACACAGAGGGAGCGCATCCGCCAGCTGGAGCGCGAGAACGCCCAGCTCCGGAGGAAGACAGAGAAGTCGGAGGCGACGCTGGAATATGTCGCCATGATGACGGACGTGGACATCGAGGAGGAGGACGACAATGCACAGCAGAATGTTTGACCGGATCAAGGAGCTCTACGACCGGGGCGACTGGCCCCGTGACTGGGTGCGCAACGCCGTGGTGAAAGGCAAGATCACCGCAGAGGAATACGAGGAGATCACCGGGGAGCCCTATGCGGCTGTGTGATCTCCTGGCGCAGATCTCCGCGCTGGGCGCCGGGCCGGACATGACCGTCCGCGCCGACGGCGCCGAGCCGGAGGTGTCCGTCGTCCACGAGGATGAGGGCGACTATCTCAATATCGGAGGAATTGACAATGGAAACGAAAATGCTTGAAATCAAGGCGGCGGTGGCGGCGTTCTTTGCCCTGGCGGGGACCTTCCTCGGGTGGAAGGGCGTCCTGCTCCTGATCTGGGCGGCGGTCATGGTGCTGGACTATCTGTCCGGGACCATCGCGGCCCGGAGGAACAACGAGTGGAACAGCGCCCGGGCCCGGGAGGGTCTCTTCCACAAGGGCGGGATGATCGTGGTGGTGCTGGTGGCGATGCTGTTCGACGCATGCCTCGCGCTGGTGGCCATCAATATCCCGGGCCTACATATGACGTGGCCGGGGGTGATCTTCCCGGTGGTGCTTGCATGGTATATCCTCACGGAGCTGGGGTCCGTCCTGGAGAACAGCATCAAGATGGGAGCGAAGGTGCCTGAGTGGCTGAGCAAGGGTCTCAAGATCACGGCGGAGGCCATGGACAAAGCGGGCAGCGGCGCCGTGGACAAGCTGGGGGAGGAGGACGGCGGCGATGGCCATGCTGATCCCTAAATACGCCAATTGCGGCACCCTGGGGGACTGGGCGAAGAACAACGGCCAGCTCATCCCCTACACGGGAACCGGACAGCCGGGGGACCTCGTCCTGTTCGATTTCTCGGGCAACCACAAGACCCGGCAGCATGTGGGCATCCTGGCGGCGCAGACCGGGAACACCCTCTCCACCATTGAAGGGAACACCTCCGTCACGTCGGACGACAACGGCGGCGCGGTGATGACCCGGACGCGGTACGTCTCCCAGGTGGTGGGGTACATCCGACCGAAGTGGACAGGCACCCAGACCGCGGCGAAGCTGCTGGCCATCGCCAGAGCGGAGGTCGGCGTGAAGGAATCCCCGGCCGGGTCGAACAATGTTAAGTACAACACCTGGTTCTACGGACAGGCGGTCTCCGGCGACTGGGCGGCCTGGTGCGCGGCTTTCGTGTGCTGGTGCTTCGCGGTGCTGGCCGGGCAGATCGACACAGGGAAGATCTACGAAACGACGGAAATGGAGGACAAGACGGTCATGGTAAACGTCAAGCAGCTGCAGAAGGGCAGCAAGGGCAGCGCGGTGAAGAAGCTGCAGATCCTGCTCAATGGGCTGGGGTACAGCTGCGGGAGCGTGGACAGCGACTTCGGCGCCAAGACCCTGGCGGCGGTGAAGTCGTTCCAGAAGGCGCAGGGCCTGACCCAGGACGGCGTCGTGGGCACAAACACCTGGGGCAAGCTTCTGAACTGAAATGATAAGGGCGGGAGTTGATGCTCCCGCCCTTCTGGTAGGGCATGATTCGATGAGAAATCTGGTTCAATAGACCTATTTTTTTAAAATTAACGATAAAACATGGGCCAAATGAAAATTTTCCTTGATATTCAGGGGAGATTGTGTTAATATAGCAAGGCTATTGAGAAGGGGGAGGGAGAAAGACCGGGCCACCGATATTCAGCCTTTGTGCGTTGTTTACCGCTTACGGTTTCGATGACCGGCTTTTTTGTCTTGGGAAGGACATTTCAAGTTGTGGATGAAGTTGCGGATGGTGTCGCGCCACGTCACCTTGGGCGGTGGCTTGGGATGGTGGGTATTATACCAGATTCCAAATGCGGCGACCAGTAGCGCAAGAAACGCAATGATGGTCTGTGCTAAAGAATAGTTCATTGTTGCCTCCTTTTCTGTGAGGCAGCCCGACTCTCTCTCTTCCACCTTCTCGATTATACAGCCAGCACATATACTTAGTCAATTTCCTTCCAGCTGAAGGAAATTTTTTGTATACTGGCACAAAGATTGTTAACTTTTAACGATCTTACGTTGGTGAGTATTAATAGGACAGCTTCCAAGATTAGGGAGCTGTCATTCTATTTTCTAATAGATTACTATTTCTTATGCTTATGCATTACCTGTTAGGAGTTTTTCTTGCGTATGAAGTGTGTGAATACTTGGTAGTGAGAAAAGCACGTGTTATGGGTTATGAATAAATTACTTTATCATCCAGGAGGGTCTGCATGAACCAGTCGGTGTTCAGGCGGGTCATTTCCCGGGTGCGGCGGTCGGCGGGGCTGTCGGCGGGGAGGGACTCCGTGTCCTCCACGGTGCGGCGGTAGCGCTCCATGACATACTCCCGCGGATCGACTCCAGCCAGCCACTCCGGCCGCAGGAAGGCTGCCCGGTACATTGTGGACTGAGCCCAGGGAAAGCCCTCAGCTGCCCGGATCGTCTCGTCCCGGAACCAGGGGTAGCCGCCGAAGATCTCGTCCGCGCACTCCCCGGACAGGGCCACGGTGACGTGTTTCCGGATGCGCTTGCAGAAGGCCAGCATCGAGGAGTCCACATCCGCCATGCCGGGCAGGTCCCGGGCTTCCACGGCCTCGAACAGCGCGTCCGCAAGCTCCTCCATGTCCAGGGTCACCAGGACGTTTTCGCAGTCCAGCCAGTCGCGGAGGCCGGGGATGAAGTCCGTGTCCGTGTTGGGCTGGAACTTCCCGGCGGTGAAGTACTTCCGGTTGTCGGTATAGTCCACGGAGAAGGTGACGAGGCGCTGGCCACGTTCCCGCATGTACCGGTTCACAACGGAGCTGATAACGCCGGAATCCAGGCCGCCGGAGAGAAAGGTGCCGATGGGTACGTCGGACACCAGCTGCCGTTCGATGGCGTCGGAGACAAGCTGGCGGACGTGAGCCACGGTGTCCGCCTCGCTCTCGGTATGCTCCCGGGGCGTCAGCTTCCAGTAGCGGCGAAGACGGAGTCCGTTTTCGTCGAATACCCCGCAGTAGGCCGGGGGCAGCTCCCGGAGACCCCGGAAGACCCCACAGCCGGGGGTGCGTCCGGGCCCTGTGAGAAGAAGCTCCAGCACGGAGTCCCGGTCCGCCTCCGCTTCCACCCATGGATGGGCCAAAAGCCCCTTGAGCTCCGAGGCGAACAGGAAGGCGCCCTTTCTCTCCGCAAAGAAGAAGGGCTTAACTCCCATCCGGTCCCGGGCGCAGAAAAGTCGTTTTTTCTCCGGCTCCCAGACAGCGAAGGCGAAGATGCCGTTGAGCCGCTCCAGGCAGCCCTCCCCCCACTCCGCGTAAGCGTGGAGGAGGACCTCTGTGTCGGAGTGTCCGGTGAAGCTATGGCCCAGGGCCCGGAGAGCGCTCCTCAGCTCCGGGGTGTTGTACAGCTCCCCGTTGTAGACCAGGACGGCCTGCGTCCCGTCCCGGTGCAGGAGCATGGGCTGGCGTCCGTTTTGGGGGTCGATGACGCACAGACGGTGGTGGAACAGGGCGGCGGACGCGTCCCGATACTGTCCGCACTGGTCCGGGCCCCGGGAGCGCATGGCGTCCCGCATTTCCGAGAGGTCCAGGGCGCGCACATCCCGGCCCGTGTCGATCATACCGGCTATGGAACACATGGAGATCACCTCATAAAAAAGTATTGAGCAAAAAGAGAAGGCACACGTAGGTTCGTGTGCCTTTGGTGCGTATGTTCCATTGTATGCGGGGATCAGACGTTCGGTTCGTAGCAGAGGGTGCCGGTGCCCCGAAGGGTGAACCGCAGGACACCGTCGTCCACGAGGCATTCCAGATAGGGACGCAGGAAACGCTCCAGATTCTCGGCCTTGCGAATGGTGTCGATCTTGATGTGCATACCGTCCCGAACGGCGGTGAAGATCTCATCCCGGCTCATTTCCCGGTCGATAAGGGCCGCCACGGCCTTCAGTCTCGCCTCCAGGTGGTCCCGGTTGGCGTCCAGAAAATCGTCGAACGGCGCCCGGACCAAGCCCTTGTGGGCGCAGAGGATATAATCGCAGTCCAGGTCCCTGAAGATGTCCACAGACTCGATGGCCTGGCGGACGTTATAGCTGTATGCCAGCTTGGCGTGCTCCAGGGAGGGGCCGCACATGAGTGCGTCCCCGGCGTAGCAGACCCGGTCCGGGGTGATGATGGCCGCGTGCTCCGGGGAGTGGCCCGGGGTGCGCAGAAGACCGAACTTGATGCCCCGGATGTAGAAGTAATCCTCCGACGGCATGATGACCCGGTCCACATTGCAGGGCAGGGCCGTCAGGTCGGGATCGTCCAGGACCTCCCCCGCGGTATAGGCGAAGAGATAGCCCTTGATGGCGGGCAGGGTCCGGCAGAGCTCCGCCTCCCCGAAGGTAATGGCCACGGGGATGTTGTATTTCTGCTGGAAATAGGTGGCGTTGCCGAAGTGGTCATAATGGGAGTGGGAGGCTATGATCCCGTCCGGTACAAAGCCCGCCGCCGCCAGCGAGGCCTCCAGGGTCTCCCGGCAGCTGGCCGGACCGCAGTCCAAAAGGATGCAGCGATGATCGTCGATGAGGTACAGGCCGATGACGGCGATGCCCACGTCCAGATAAGCAGTGTTGCCGCTGATAATCTCGATTTTACGAATGTTTTCCGTCATGACAGATACTCAAAGTGCATCTCTGCGATGCTGATAGTGTCGCCGTCCTCCAGTCCCATCTCCTCCATGCGGTCGTAGACCCCGGCCTCCCGCAGCTTGCGGTCCATGTACATCCGGGACTCATAGTCGGAGAAATTCACCCGGGCCACCAGCCGATCCAGCCAGTCGCCACGAATGGACCAGACGTCGTCGAATTTCTCGATAATAAGATCGTCCGCCGTGCCGAGCTTTACCTCCGGGGCCACATAGTCCGCCTCGAACACCGCCACGGGGGGCAGGTCCTGAAGACGACCGGCGATGGCCATGGTGAGCTCATGCAGACCCTGGTGGGCGGCGGCGGAGATCTCGAAGAAGGTGAAGCCCATGCCTTCCACGTAGGACTTCAGAGCCTCGATGGGCTCCCGGTCCTCGCCCAGCAGATCGCACTTGTTGGCCGCCACCAGCTGGGGCCGTGAGGCGAGCTCCGGGCTGTACTCCTTCAGTTCCGCGTTGATGGCGTCAAAGTCCGCGATGGGGTCCCGCCCCTCGCTGCCGGAGACGTCCACCACGTGGACCAGCAGACGGCAGCGGTCGATGTGCCGCAGGAAATCGTGGCCGAGACCGGCCCCCTCGCTGGCGCCCTCGATGATGCCGGGGATATCCGCCATGACGAAGGAGACGCCGGGACCCGCGTACACCACGCCGAGATTGGGGTACAGGGTGGTGAAGGGGTAGTTGGCGATCTTTGGGTGGGCGCGGCTCACCACGGACAGGAGGGTGGATTTCCCAACGTTGGGAAATCCCACGAGCCCCACGTCCGCCAGGAGCTTCAGCTCCAGGACCACCTCGCGGTATTCTCCGGGCAGGCCGGGCTTCGCGAACCGGGGGGTCTGGCGGGTGGGAGTGGCGAAGTGCTTGTTGCCCCAGCCGCCCCGTCCGCCTCTGGCCAGAACGAAGGTGTCCGCGGCGGACATGTCCTGCATGACGGCGCCGGATTCCTTGTCCCGGATGACGGTGCCCACGGGGACCCGCAGGATCACGTCCTCGCCGTCCCGCCCGGAGCAGCGCTTGCCCTGGCCGGGCATACCGTTCCCGGCGACGAATTTGCGCTTATAGCGGAAATCCATCAGGGTGGACATGGAGGGGTCGGCCTTCACGACGATATCGCCGCCCCGGCCGCCGTCGCCGCCGTCGGGACCGCCGGAGGCTACATACTTCTCCCGGTGAAAGGCCACTGCGCCGCCGCCGCCGTCACCGGCCCGGACGGTGATGGTCACTTTATCGACAAAATTGGTGCTCATGGGTTCACTTCCTTACTGGATATGAAAAAGGAGCGGTATGAACTACCGCTCCTCCTCTGCAGCAGATTACTGCTGGACCTCGTAGACAGAGACCTTCTTCCGGTCGGCGCCGAGGCGCTCGAACTTCACGATGCCGTCCGCCTTGGCGTAGAGGGTATCGTCCCCGCCGCGGCCGACATTGGTGCCGGGATGGATCTTGGTGCCGCGCTGACGGACAAGGATGTTGCCGGCCAGAACGAACTGACCGTCCGCACGCTTCGCGCCGAGACGCTTGGAATTACTGTCACGACCGTTCTTGGTGGAGCCGCCGCCTTTTTTATGTGCCATGTGGATTCCCTCCTATCTTAGCCGATCGCGCCGATCTCAACCTTGGTGTAAGGCTGACGATGGCCCTGAGTCTTGCGATAGCCCTTCTTGGGCTTCATCTTGTAGACGCGGATCTTCTTGCCGCGGCCCTGCTTGACGACCTTGCCGGACACGGAAGCGCCCTCAACATAGGGAGCGCCGAAGCTGGCATTGTCGCCGTCGATGACGGCCAGGACCTTGTCGAAGGTGACGGAAGCGCCTTCCTCAGCGTCGATCTTCTCGACGAAGATCACGTCGCCCTCGGCCACGCGGTACTGCTTACCGCCGGTGACGATGATTGCGGTTTTCATGTGGGTGATGTTATCCTTTCCTTTCGGGCTCGCTCTCCCGGGGGCGGGACGCGAAACGCGCCGTCCGGCTTGCATCCTGGTGTGCGAAAACGCGAGGCGGATCGAGATCGGATCGCCTTTTGCTCCGGGCACAAAAGAATACCCCTTTCAAAGCGGCTTTGATATGATAGCACAGGAACCGGGGCTTGTCAACTCTTTTTGACGGTCCCGGTTTTTCTTGTGAATTGTAATATTTAGGTAGACAAGCCCTGACGGTAAGAACCGCAGGCACAAAGGAGGGCAAATGCCTATGAGAAAAGTAAGTGACTACACGAAGAAGTTGAACCGCTTTGGGAACAGCCTATCAAAGATGCTGGCAGAGGATTTCCCGAAGAACACCGAGATAGCAGTTAAGATCGAGGATTACATGGCGGCTATCCAGTTTCAGATTCTCGGTGCATTTCTAGAGAAAGGAGAGCCTAAGTAATGGAGCAGACTGTATATACTTTTTGTGGTTATGTGTATGGCTCCTTTACCGCAGAGAAGACTGGTGAGCTTATCAATTACTGCAATATGTACGTAATCTCCCCCATCTCCGGCCGTGAAAGTAATGATCGTCACTTTGGCGGTTACCAGGCAGAAAAGTTCAAGTGTGTTTCGCCTGATGTGTTTAAGGATATTGAGCCTCAAAGCAAGGTAAACCTTTATTTCGATCAGCGTGGGCGTGTGACGTTCGTTCAGACTGTTAAGTAAGTCCAACCATTAGCCTTTATATATATCCCTTACCATGGGCCCCAAAACGTAACAATTTTGGGGCCCAAAACTATAAGAAACGCGCTTCGGCGCGTGTGCACCCCCCGCTAACAGGGGTGCACTACCTACAAAGGAGTCAATCATGGATGGTAAC
>CAJOIC010000054.1 GCA_905234625.1 uncultured Oscillospiraceae bacterium
GGAAAAACGGATACCAAGTAAAGGGGAGTGGATAATGAAGCATCCGGATATTATAAAACAGCTCACGCTGGAGGAGAAGTGCCATCTTCTCTCGGGTCGGGATTTCTGGCAGACCCAGAGCGTGAAGCGGTTGGGGATCGAAAACATGACGCTCTCGGACGGTCCGCACGGACTTCGCAAACAGGAGGGCGCGGGAGATCAGCTCGGCCTGAACGGCTCCGTCCCGGCAACATGCTATCCCACCGCCGCCACCATGGCAAACTCCTGGGACCCGGCGCTGGGCGAGGAGCTCGGCAGAAACCTTGGGGAGGAGGCCGCGAGCCAGGACGTGTGTGTGCTGCTGGGCCCGGGACTCAACATCAAGCGCAATCCCTTCTGCGGACGGAACTTCGAGTATTTCTCGGAGGACCCCTACCTCGCGGGCAAAATGGCGGCGGGCTACATACGGGGCATCCAGGCAAACGGCGTGTCCGCCTGCCCGAAGCACTTTGCCGCGAACAACACGGAACTGCGGCGCATGGCATCGAACTCCGTCATGGACGAGCGCACTCTGCGGGAGATCTACCTCACCGGCTTTGAGATCGCCGTCAAGGAGGCTCAGCCCAAATCCATCATGTCCTCCTACAACATGGTGAACGGAGTCTACGCCAACGAGAACAAGCATCTTCTCCAGGAGATCCTGCGTGATACCTGGGGCTTTGACGGCTTTGTGGTGTCCGACTGGGGCGCGTGCAACGACTTCACGGACGGTGTCCGGGCAGGCTCCCATCTGGAGATGCCCTCCACCGGCGGCGACAGCCCCCGTCAGCTGATGCAGGCCATTTACGAGGGCCGCATCTCCGAGGACGAGGTGGACGTCCGCGTGGATGAGCTGCTGGACGTGATGCTCGCCACCCGCAAGGCCGTCGATCCGCTGAAGGGCAAGCCCTTCGATGTGGAAGCGCATCACGCCTTCGCCCAGAAGTGCTCGGAGCAGTCCATCGTCCTGCTGAAGAACGAGGATAACATCCTGCCGCTCAAAAAGGGCAGCAAGGTCGCCGTCATCGGCGAGTTTGCCCAGAAGGCCCGGTATCAGGGCGCGGGTTCCTCTGTCGTCAACTGCACGAAGCTCGACCACACGATGGACGTGATCGGCAATTTCGATCTGGACGTGATCGGCTTCGAGGCTGGCTATCCCCGGCACGGCGACCCGGACGCATCCATGCGGGAAAAAGCGGTGAAGCTGGCCATGAAGGCCGACTATGTGCTGCTGTATCTGGGGCTGGACGAGATCTCCGAATCCGAGGGCCTTGACCGCTCGACCCTGGCGATCCCCCAGTGCCAGATCGAGGTGCTGCGCGCGGTGTCCGAGGCGAACCCGAACGTCATCGTAGTGATGAGCGCGGGCTCTTCTGTGGAGATGCCCTGGCTCGACCGCTGCAAGGGCCTTGTGCATGGCTACCTCTGCGGGCAGGCGGGAGCCTCCGCCGTACTGAAGGTGATCCTGGGCGAGGTGAATCCCTCCGGCAAGCTCTCCGAGAGCTATCCCGTGAAGTACGAGGACTGCTCCACCTCGACCTATTTCCCGGCGAAGGAGCGCTCCGTGGAGTACCGCGAGGGCCTGTTTGTGGGCTATCGCTACTATGAGACGGCAAAAGTGCCTGTGACCTTCCCCTTCGGCTTCGGCCTTTCTTACACGACCTTTGAATATTCCGACATCAAGGCCACGGACAAGGCCGTGACCTTCACCCTGAAGAACGCCGGTGATATGGACGGCGCGGAGGTAGCGCAGCTCTATGTCAGCGCGAAGGATCCTTCCGTATATCGCCCGGCGAAGGAGCTCAAGGGCTTTGCAAAGGTCTTCCTGAAGGCGGGAGAGAGCAAAGAGGTCACCGTCGAACTGGACGACAAGGCCTTCCGCTACTGGAACAGCAAGACGAATCGATTCGAGATCGACGGCGGTGAATATGACATCCTCATCGGCGCCAGCGTGGCGGATATAAAGCTCTCCGCGACCGTCACCGTCGCCGGGACGAACGCTCCCGCGCCCATCGATCTTTCGATGATCCCCAGCTATGTGAAGGGCGATATTAAAAAGATATCCGACCAGGAATTCGTGGCGCTGCTGGGCCATGAGATCCCGGACGGGAAATGGGCCGGCACCATCCAGCCCAACGACGCCATCGCCCAGCTCTACTATGCCAAGAGCCTCAAAGCACGTCTCGTGTGGAAGGTCATGGACGGGCTGCTCAGCAAGTCCATCGCCAAGGGTGAGCCGGATCTGAACATCACCTTCATCTACAACATGCCCATCCGGGCCATCGGCAAGATGGCAGGCGGCATGGTGTCCCAGGATATGTGCGACGGTATCCTGGATATCGTAAACGGCCATGGCATCGCCTTCTGCAAGGGCCTCGGCAAGCTCATCGGAGGATTTTTCAAGCAGCTGAGCGTGTCGAAGAAGCAGAAAGCGCTGCAATAAGGAGGAAGCGATATGAAAAGCAACGCAAACGGCATTTCCCCGGTCATCTGCATCATCCTGACGCTGATCGTGGCTGCGCTGACCGTGTGGTTGTTCACGACGCGCCATATCTTCTGGGGCGTGGTATTCGCGATCATCTGTGTGGACTTCTTCGCGGATGTGATCCTGTCGTTCAAAAAAGCATAGTAAGGGAGGAAAGAGCGCATGAGTGAAAAGACAAAGGGCAGCTTTTTCGACAAGCTGCCGCCCAGCCTCATCAAGAAAAACAACGTGACCCTGATCCCGGAGGGGGCCATCGGCTACCTCGTGGGACCGACCCTGGCGCTGCTGGCAAACTCGGTGCTGTCGAACTACTTCAACAAGTACATGTCCGACGTGCTGCACATAAACTCCTGGGCCAGCGCGTTCTTCACCTGGCTGCCGGTCATCTCCGTCATCTTCGTGGTGATCGGAAATATCCTTGTCGGCCGCCTCATGGACAATATCAAGTCCAAAAACGGCAAGGCAAGGCCCCTGCTTCTGGTGTCCGTCCCCATAAGCCTTTTGGCGCTGCTGTTCCTGTTCGTGTTCTCTCCGTATAATTCCACGAGCACCCAGTGGCACACCGGGGCCCTCATCTGCATCGCCATCGGCTACAACCTGTGGTTCGCCTTCGCGTATCCCATGTACTACACGCCCCACGCGGCGCTGGTGAGTCTGTCCACGAGAAACTCCAAGGACCGCGGCCTGCTGGCCACGATCTCCAACGCCACGATGCTGGCGGCCATGGGCCTTTCCAGCATGATCCTGCCGTTTTTCCTGAACCTGCTGTTCGTGTATGACATGAGCGGCGCGGGCACCCCTGTGACGAACGACGCGGGCAAGATCATGTACTACGTTGACGAGGCGGGCGCCGCCATCTACGAC
The DNA here is from genome assembly GCA_905234625.1 of uncultured Oscillospiraceae bacterium. Lineage (GTDB taxonomy): Bacteria > Bacillota > Clostridia > Oscillospirales > Oscillospiraceae > CAJOIG01. The sequence goes on from CAJOIC010000054.1 coordinate 3,368, forward strand.
GCGCAGGCTTCTTACAGTCATTGGAAGGTCTTTGTCATCGCGCTCATCATCATCACCTTTGTGGGCGCTCTCATCGAGTACTTCTTCACCCGCGAGCGCGTCACGGAGGAGTCCATGGCCGCCGGCGATTCCGGCGAGACCAAGAAGGCCCTTCCCGTGAAGGAGCAGTGGAAGATCTGCTCGAAGGACCGGTTCTGGATCATCATGATGGTGTTCTTCTTCCTGTACCAGTTCGGCGGCATGATCAAGAACGTCTCCCAGAACTACTTCTGCACGGCGATGTTTGCCGACGCCATGGGCAACTATACCGTGGCCTACGGCGGACAGCTCCAGGGCACGCTCGCCATCATCGGCGCGGTCCCGACCGCCATCGGCATGGTGATCTCCCTGCCGCTTGCCAATCTCCTCGGCAGCAAGGGCAAGGCGATCCTGGTAGGTTCTGTGGTTGCCGTCATCGGCGGCGTCATCGGTATGCTGGCCCCCAGTAACTTCGTGGTCGTCATCATCTCCTTTGTCGTGAAGGCTCTGGGCTCCACCCCGGCCATGTACCTGTCCCTGGCGCTGCTGGCGGACATCTTTGACCACCAGGAGGCGGTCCACGGCGTTCGCACCGACGGACTTTCCATGACGATCTACGGCGCCATCATGGCGGGCATGACGGGCCTGACCACCGGCGTTCTGAACGCGGTGCTCTCCGGCGTGCACTATGATGTCTCCACTCTCCAGACCAACGAGGCGCTCCGGGCAGCCATGCCCTGGGTGTTCATCGGCGGCGAGACGATCTGCTATCTCGGCATCTTCCTCATCTTCCTGTTCATGGGCGTCGAGAAGTTCGGAAAGATCGACCATCTCGCCATCGTGTCCGACCAGAAGGCTGCAGCTCTGGCCGAGGGCCGGGAATACATCTCCGCGGAGGAGAAGATCCGCCGCGAGGAGGGCGAGGAGGCCTATGAGGCCGAGCTCAAGAAGCAGGCGGACGCCGCCGCCAAGGAGGAGTCCCGCATCGCCAAGCTCTCCCCCGAGAAGAGGAAGGCGGAGGAAGAGGCGGAGGCCAAGCTCTTTGCCGAGTTCAATGCGCTCCGCGAGGCCGCAGGGCGTCCCGCGCTGAATGAGTGATCCACGCAAATCTCCAATATCGTCTCCTATGGGATACGGATTCCCATAAAAATAAATTGAGGAGGACAAAAAATGCTATCCATCAACATTGCGGACGTCATTGCCGTGATCAACACAATGATACCCCAGCTGGTCATCATTGGCGTGGTCCTGGTGCTGGCGATCGTCGCTACGCTCGTAGCGATCAAGATCAAGAAGCCCCTCAAGGGCTTTGTAAGGAAGCAGGCGTGGCTTGCGGTCTTTCTGGTGATCGTGATCGTCGTCGCAAACATCCTGCTCGGGCCCATGTACTCCATGGTCAACATGGCGATGGGCGGCGGCACGATCTCCGATGAATCCATCGAGGAAGCCACAGCCCTCTGCACCGAGATCGCCGAGGAGGGCGTCGTTCTCCTGAAGAACGACGGCGGTCTTCCTCTGGCCTCCGGCGCGAAGGTGAATGTGTTCGGCTGGTCGTCCACGAACCCGCTCTACGGCGGCACCGGCTCCGGCTCTCTTTCCGCCGCGTTTGAGACCGTCGATTTCCTGACCGGCCTCAAGGAAGCGGGCATCGAGTACAACCAGGATCTTGTCGACTTCTACACCGGCTGGCGGACTGTCCGCCCCACCGTCGGCATGCTGGGACAGGACTGGACGGTCCCCGAACCCTCCATCGCCGAGTACGGCGACCTCTTTGACACCGCCAAGGATTATTCCGACACCGCGATCTTCTTCGTCGCCCGCTCCGGCGGCGAGGGCGCCGACCTGCCCATGAGCTATGACGGCGCGGAGACCTTCTCGGACGACGGCTCGGGCTTCTTCGGCGCGACCGGCACCCGCTACTCCGAGTTTGCCGACGATCTCGACGCCTCCAAGTCCTATCTGGAGCTGACGAACCGTGAGATCGCCCTGCTTGACGAGATCGCCGATGATTACAACAACATCATCGTGGTCGTGAACTCCGCCAATACCATGGAGCTCGGCTTCGTGAACGAGTATCCCAACATCAAAGCCGTCCTCTACTGCCCCGGCACCGGCCAGAACGGCTTTATCGGTCTGGGCGAGATCATCGCCGGCGCGGTGAACCCCTCCGGCAAGACCGCCGATACCTTTGTCGCGGACCTTCTTGCCACCCCCACCGCCAACAACTTCGGCGACTTCGACTACACCAACATGGATGAGTTCGGCTATGCCAACATGTTCGCGGAAAACGGCATGGCGTATCCCACCTTCGTCAACTATGTCGAAGGCATCTATGTAGGCTACCGTTTCTATGAAACCGCCGCGATCGAGGGCCTCATCGACTATGATGCAACCGTCGTCTATCCCTTCGGCTACGGTCTGAGCTACACGACCTTTACCCAGGAGATGGGCCCCGTCTCCAACGACGGTACGACGATCTCCTTTGACGTGACTGTTACGAACACCGGTTCTGTCGCCGGCAAGGACGTGGTCGAGGTCTACTACAACCCGCCCTACACGAACGGCGGCATCGAGAAATCCGCTGTGAACCTCATCCAGTTCGCCAAGACCGGTCTGCTCGATCCCGGTGCCTCCGAGACTGTCAGCATCTCCTTCGCGGTCGAGGATATGGCTTCCTACGACACTTACGGCGAGGGCTGCTATGTGCTCGAGGCCGGCGACTATGTGATCTCCATCAATTCCGACTCCCATACCGTGATCGCCTCCGAGACCGTCAATGTCCCCTCCACCATCGTGTATGGCGAGGGCAACAAGCGCGCTTCCGATAAGATCGCAGCCGTCAACCAGTTCGGTTTTGCCGAGGGTGAGGTCACCTATCTGTCCCGCGCCGACGGCTTTGCCAACTATGACGAGGCCACGGCCGCTCCCACGAGCTTCGTGATGAGCGACGCGTATAAGGCGACCTATTTCAACGAGAACAACTACGATCCGACGGACTACAACGATCCCAACGACGTTATGCCCACCCAGGGCGCATCCAACGGTCTCAAGCTGGAGGATCTGCGCGGCGTCGATTACGACGATCCCCAGTGGGATCTGCTTCTTGACGAGATGTCCGTCGCCGATATGAACACCCTTATCTCCCTCGGCGGCTATGAGACCTCGGAAGTCGCCTCCATCGGCAAGGTCATGACCTATGACTGCGACGGCCCTGCCTCCATCAACAACAACTTCACCGGCCAGGGTTCCATCGGCTTCCCGGCGTCCGTCATGGTCGCCTGCACCTGGAACAAGGATATGGCCTATGACTTCGGCGACTCCATCGGTAAAATGGCGGACGAGATGGACGTCTCCGGCTGGTATGCCCCCGCCACCAACACGCACCGCAGCGCGTTCGCGGGCCGCAACTTCGAGTACTTCTCCGAGGATGGCGTCCTCGCGGGCCATATCGTCACAGAAGAGGTCAACGGCGCGCGTGCGCATAACGTCTACTCCTATGTGAAGCACTTCGCAACGAACGATCAGGAGACGAACCGCACAGGCTTCCTCTGCACATGGATGAACGAGCAGTCTCTCCGTGAGATCTATCTGAAGTCCTTCGAGATCGTCTTCAAGAACTCCAATCCCGGCGCGACGATGGTCGCCTTCAACAACATCGGCACCGTTCCTGCCGAGGCCTGCCCCGAGCTGCTGAACACCGTCCTGCGCGACGAATGGGGCTTCCGCGGCTTTAACGAGACCGACTACTTCGGCGGCTATGGCTATCAGGACGCCGACCGCATGATCCGCAACGGCTGCGACCTCATGCTTTCCACTTATGCCACCGATCAGAGCACGGTGACGGATCAGAGCAGCGCTACCTCGATCCTCGCCATGCGTCAGGCCTGCAAGAACATCCTGTACACCGTTGTGAACAGCCGCGCATATGACGGCAACTCCGCCACCGGCTCCGGCTGGGTAACGATCCTCTGGATCGTGGTGGTGATCCTGATCCTCGGCATCGCCTGCCTCGAGTATCTTGCGATCCGCAAGTACCTCAAGCAGAAGAAGGAGCAGGCGTAATCCGTCTTGAGCCGTTCAAGAGCCGTACCTTCCTGCACAGGAGGGAATGAAAGCTCAGGCATCTGTTTTCTGCGTTCATGCCGCTTGGCAACAGGCGCGTGATTGCTCTCTTAAAGGCCGTCATGGAAACATGACGGCCCTGGCTCTCTTCGGCGACGCGAAGGACTGCGGCGAGGATGTTGCATTTTGCGTCTGGCAGTATTACACTATTACCTGCGGTCAGGACTACATGGACCGATACGGCCATGAGCTCATCCTTGACTGCGCCCGGCTCTAGGCAAGCCGCCTGGCGGAAGGCGAGGACGGCCTTTTGCACCTCAGCGATGCGCTCGGACCGGACAAGTACAAAGAGCATGCCCATGTCGGCGGCCTGCGGCATTCTATATGGGCTGGATTCCGCTTTGTTTGCGCTGGCGGTGCTGCTGGCGTTCATCACATGCCACGACGCCATGCACTCCCGCCGGGAGATCGGAAAGCAGGCGGCGGTGATCAAAGAGCTTGCGAAGGAGAGGGAAAGCGAGATGGAGATCGCGCTGAAGGAATTCGTTGGACATACGCCCAGTCAGGTCATTGCGGGTGTCGTTCTCGGACTTGCGATGGGAACGGTGGTGAGCCTCCTATGAGCGACAGAAAAATACTGACGGTGACGGTGCCCTGCTATAATTCACAGGACTATATGGAGCACTGCCTGAAAACGCTCCTGTCCGGCGGGGAGGACGTGGAGATCCTCATCGTGGACGACGGCTCCACGGACGACACCGCCGCCATCGCGGACCGTTGGGCGGCGGAGCATCCGTCCATCGTACGGGTCATCCACCAGGAGAACGCCGGGCACGGCGGTGCGGTGATGACGGGCATCCGAAACGCCGTGGGCAGGTACTTCAAGGTCGTGGACAGCGACGACTGGGTGGACGAGGCCGCATTCGCGAAGGTGATGGACGCCCTTCGCGTTGTCGATGTGGATCTTCTGGTGACGAACTACATCTACGATAAGGTGGAGCTGAATCGAAAGCGGGAGATCCATTATAAACGTGCCTTCCCGGAAAACATGGTCATCACCTGGAACGAGGTGCGCCGCTTCCGCCCGTGGGAAAACCTTCTCATGCACGCGCTGATATATCGGACGGAGGTTTTGCGGCGGAGCGGCCTGGAGCTTCCGAAGCACACCTTCTATGTGGACAATCTCTACTGCTCCATCCCGCTGGCGTCGGTGGAGACGCTGATGTACATGGACGTGGGCCTGTACCACTATTTCATCGGCCGGGAGGGCCAGTCCGTGCAGGAATCCACCATGATCCGCCGCATCGACCAGCAGATCCTGGTGAACAAGCTCATGATGGACGGGCTCGACCTGGAGCATGTGCCGAACGAGCGCCAGAGGGAGACGATCTTCCACTATCATGACATGATCACCACGGTGACGAGCATCATGCTCATCCTGGGCGGCACGCCGGAGCACCTTGAGAAAAAGGACGCTCTATGGGAGTATATCCGCACCGAGCATCCGTGGGAGTATAAAAAGCTGCGCTACAGCCTTTTCGGCATCACCATGAATCTTCCGGGAAAGGTCGGGCGGGCCATCGCGGTGTTCTGCTACCGCGTCGCCAACCGGATCTTCAGCTTCAACTGAGGTACGCCATGAAGAAATACGACTATCTTATCGTTGGCGCGGGGCTGTACGGCAGCGTGTTCGCCCGGCAGATGACGGACGCGGGGAAACGCTGCCTCGTGATCGACCGACGGAGCCATATCGGCGGGAACGTCCACTGCGAGGGCATCGAGGGCATCCAGGTCCACAAATACGGCGCGCACATCTTCCACACCTCCGATCCGGAGGTCTGGGCGTTTGTGAACCGCTTTACGGAGTTCAATAACTACATAAACTCCCCCATCGCGGTATATAAGGACGAGGTATATAACCTGCCCTTCAACATGAATACCTTCTCCCGGATGTGGGGCGTCAAGACGCCTGCCGAGGCAAAGGCGATCATCGAGGGCCAGATCGCGGAGCTCTCCATCGGCGAGCCGCGAAATCTGGAGGAGCAGGCGCTGAAGCTGGTTGGCCGGGACGTGTACGAAAAGCTCGTCAAGGGCTACACGGAAAAGCAGTGGGGTCGACCGTGTTCGGAGCTTCCGGCGTTCATCATCCGCCGCCTGCCCCTGCGGTTTACCTATAACAACAACTATTTCAGCGACCGCTGGCAGGGTATCCCTGTGGATGGATATGACGCCATGATCGAAAAGCTGCTGGATGGCAGCGAGGTGCGGCTGAAAACCGCCTTCCGCCCGGAGCTGGCAGAACAGGCGGAGAAGACCGTCTACACCGGCAGCATCGACGAATACTACGGTTACCGCCTGGGGCGGCTTGAATACCGGACGGTCACGTTCGAGACCGAGACGCTGGACTGCGAAAACTTCCAGGGCAACGCTGTGGTGAACTATACGGAACGGGACGTTCCCTATACCCGCGTCATCGAGCACAAGCATTTTCTCTTCGGAACGCAGCCGAAAACTGTCGTCAGCCGCGAGTATCCCGCTGAGTGGCGGCCCGGCATGGAGCCGTACTACCCGGTGAACGACGAAAAAAACCAGCGGCTGTACGAGAGGTACAGCGCGCTGGCGAAAAGCGAACCGAACGTCATCTTCGGCGGCCGGCTCGGCAGCTATAAGTATTATGACATGGACAAGGCGATCCGTGCCGCGCTTGACACAGCAGCCGCAGAAATCAAATGAACAGACGACAAGCGAGATAGCTCTATTACGCAGTCTCCCTTTCCGCCAGCATACCCCTCGTCACCATAAGGGCCTCGATGAGATCCCGGTACTCTTCCTTATTGCTGTCCACCGGCGTTGGCGCTACCAGCAGCTCCAATGCGCTGTTGATAAGGATCAGGTCTGACGCGGTCAGCGCGTCTTTGTACATCTTTTCGTTTGCCTCGACCAGCGACTGCCGCAGCGAGGGGGATTTGGTGCGCGGTGCGATCTTGGTGCCGATCAGAGCGCTGATGAGGTCTTTCTGGGCTGGTGTATAGGTCATATCGATTTCTCTCTACTTACAAAGATTGTTGTTCTTGCCTCCTGCGGCAGGGCGTACTCCAGACGCTCCCACGGAGAGGATGCATACGAGCTCTCCAGTCCCGCTTATATCTTGAAGATCCCAAGAATATGGTTTCATAATACTATGTTTTCTGGCAATATGCAACACAACTAACGCATTCGGCCTCCACGCTGCCATAGCGGGGAGGCCTACGCATATGGACTGGTTGACCGAGCCTCTCGTCGGCTCGGAACGCCCATGATCTGTATCGTTCTCTATAAAAAGCACCTGCTGTCATGGTATACAGGTAAATCCGCGTCCCTACAAACTGGAGGTCATTACATATTGTCTAGACCTTGCAAGCAAGATCGTGTGCCACGGGAACAGCCTGTTCCCATTCGGTTTCCGTCGCCAGCACGGCCAACTGTATTACATTTGCGCTGGCACCGGAAATGCAAAAAGGCCCCGACTTCCATCCGTAGGCATGGATGATAGTCGGAGCTTTTTGCCGCGCTTCGGTTTTCGTTTTTTGCCCGGCAGACATCGCCGGACAAAACCAAAACCTCGCGCATCGCTGCGGCGGGACGAGAGCGTCAAACGCGCTCAACGTATCCGCTGCTGCGATCCGAGATCAGCGGGAGGCTTCGCCGGAGGGCGCTCCGGCGCCATGTACGAACTCGTCATAGGTAGGAGCCTTCAGCTCATTGATGATCATCTCGAACGGGAACGCGTACACATCGCTGCCGAAGCCGCAGCCGTCGAGCTCATTGATGCACATGTCTCTCCCGTCCTCCACGAAGTCGGGATTCACCGAGGCAAGGTCCACCGTGCGGATATACTCCTTCAGGAAGCTCACATAAGCGTCGTACTCCTCCTGCGTCTGCGGCTCGGCGGGCGTGCCGTCATTCGAGGCGATAAAATCGGCATAGGAAAGAACGCCGAACTCATTGACATACATCACAAAGGGAAAGCCGTTCACGCTGGAGCCGAAGGCCACGTTATCGAGCTCCGCCAGCGCCATGGCCTTGGAGTCTTCGTCAAAGCCCTCCTTCGCTCCCTCGCCGTTGTAGTTTTCCATATAATCGCGGACATAGGCCACATAGGCGTCGAACGCCTCCTGCGTCTCCGGCTCGGCGGAGCCCTCGGCCTGCGAGGTCATGAATTCGTCGTAAGGCATGGCG
>CAJOIC010000055.1:0-10883 GCA_905234625.1 uncultured Oscillospiraceae bacterium
GCGCTGGTGAAGGCGGCGGCCCAGTATGGCTACCGCGTCTCCAATACCGCAGCCTCCGAACGTCTTGTCAAGACCGCCCGGGACAGCCTTTTCGACCACATCGAACGGCTGCCCTATGCATGGCACATGCAGCACCGGACGGGGGATATCATCCAGCGCTGCACCTCCGATCTCGACACGCTGAAAAACTTCATCTCCGGCCAGATGACGGAGATCCTGCGCATCGCCATCCTGCTGGGGCTGTCGATTGCCTTTATGCTGGGGATGGATGTGACGCTCACCCTTATCGCCCTGGCGCCGGTACCGGTGATCATCCTGTATTCTCTCATATACTACCGCATCATAGGCTCGGCCTTTCTCACCTGTGACGAAAACGAGGGGATCCTGTCCGCCATGGCGCAGGAAAACCTTGCGGGCGTTCGCGTGGTGCGGGCCTTCGGCCGGGAGCGGCTGGAGCGGGACAGATTCACAAAGCAGAACCGGTATTATACCGACCTCTGGATGAAGCTGGCCCGGCCTATGGCGACCTTCTGGAGCGTGGGAGATATCTTGTCCGGTGCGCAGATCCTGCTGACTGTTTGTTTTGGCGTGGTGTTCTGTGTTCGTGGGCGGATGCTGCCGGGAGAGTACATCGCGTTTCTTTCGTACTGCGCTCTGATGACCTGGCCCGTGCGCATGCTGGGCCGGATGATCTCGGAGATGAGCAAGGCGGGCGTCTCTATCGACCGCATCGCCTATATCATGAACGCCGAGGAGGAGCAGGAGACCGGCGCGGGAAAGACGCCTGACCTTTCCGGAGACATCGTCTTCGACCATGTCAGCTTCTCCTACGAGGAGGGTCAGGAGGTCCTGAAGGACGTGAGCTTCGACGTGAAGGGCGGGGGGACCCTGGGAGTGCTGGGCGGCACCGGCAGCGGCAAAAGCACGCTGATGCTCCTTTTGAATAAGCTCTATACCCTGCCGGAGGACGGAGGCAGCATCCGTATAAGCGGTGTGGATATCCGTGACATCGACACGGCCTGGCTTCGGAAGAACACGGCCATGGTGCTGCAGGAGCCGTTCCTCTTTTCCCGGTCCATCATGGAAAATATCGCCATGGGCGAGGAGGGAGCCACGGAGGAAGACGTAAGAGCCGCCGCCGGTGCTGCCTGTCTGGAGGACACGGCGGACAGCTTCCCCGCGGGCTTCGAAACCTTCGTGGGTGAACGGGGCGTGACCCTCTCCGGCGGGCAGAAGCAGCGGGTGGCCATTGCTCGCGCTCTCATGCGAAAGGCCCCCATCATGGTTCTGGACGATTCCCTGTCCGCCGTGGACACGGAGACGGACGCCCGCATACGTGCGGGGCTTACCGAGCATTTTCAGGGATGCACCGTCATCCTCATCTCTCACCGGATCACCACCCTCAAAAACGCCGACAGGATCCTGGTGCTGGACAGAGGCCGTGTGGCTGAGCTGGGGACACATGAAGAGCTGCGGCGCGGGGGCGGCCTGTACCAGCGGATCTGCGAGATCCAGGAGGAGGTGTGACCATGAAAAAGCACACATTCTTCGGGATCCGTACGATCCTCCCGTATCTGAAAAGGTACCGCCTGGAGCTGATCGGCCTTGTGATCGCAAGCGCACTCGGAAGTCTTATCGATATCGGTGTGCCGCTGTTTCAGCGCTATGCCCTGGATCGGTTCGTCACGGGCCGGGACATGCATACGATGCCGGCTTTCATCGCCGTCTATCTTGGGGCGATCCTGGCGGCGGCGGGCTTCAACTACATCTCCTGCGTCTGGGGCATGAAGGTGGAGGTGGGGGTGGAGCGCGACCTGCGGGACGAGGCCTTCTCCCATCTGCAGACCCTATCCTTCTCCTACTTCAACCAAAACAGCGTGGGCTATATCCATTCCAGGGTCATGAGCGATACCCAGCGCATCGGCGAGCTTCTGAGCTGGACGCTCCTCAACAGCGCCTGGCAGTTCTGTTACGTCGTCGGCGCGGTCATTGCTATGTTTGCCATCGAGCCGAGGCTCGCCTGGCTCGTCACGGCGATCCTGCCGGTTGTGGCTCTGCTGTACGCGGTGTTCCAGAAGCGCCTTTTCACGCTCAACCGGGAGATCCGGGAGTTGAACGCCCGGATCACCGGGGATTTTAACGAGGGGATCATGGGCGCCCGGACGGTGAAGACCCTGGCCGTGGAGGAGAAGCTCTCGGAGCATTTCGCCGAGGGGACGGAAAAAATGCGCGGTCGCTCCGTTGACGCGGCCAGGTTCCACGGGCTTTTTGCCATCACCATGAGCTTTGCGTCCTCCCTGGCGCTGGCGCTGGTGCTGTGGAAGGGCGGTCTTATTGCCAAGGAGCAGATCGGCACCTTCTCCATGTTCATGTCCTATGCCCAGGGCCTCATGGAGCCGGTGCGCTGGGTGGTGGACGCCATCGGGAGCCTCATTACCACCCAAATCAACATCGAGCGACTGAACAGGCTCCTGAACACGCGCTCGGATGTGGTGGACAGTCCTGAAGTGGTGGAGCGCTACGGCGACGGCTATCATCCCAAGCGGGAGAATTGGGAACCCATTCGGGGCGATATCGAGTTCCGCGACATAAGCTTCCGCTATCCCGACGGTGAGGAGCTGGTGCTGGAGCACTTCGATCTGACGATCCCCTTCGGCATGAACCTCGCCATCGTGGGGGAGACGGGCGCGGGAAAATCCACCCTGGCAAACCTTATATGCCGGTTCTATGAGCCCACCTCCGGATGTATGCTGGTGGACGGACGGGACGCCAGGGATAGGTCCCAGTACTGGCTGCGCTCCGCCATCGCCTGCGTCCTGCAGACGCCCCACCTGTTTTCGGGAACGATCCGGGAAAACCTCCTGTATGGCAATCCAGAGGCGACGGAGGAGGAGATCCGCAGAGCGCTGGAGCTGGTTTCGGCGTCGGAGCTGGTGGATGGCCTGCCGGACGGTCTGGATACCGACGTGGGAGAGAGCGGCGATCTGCTGTCCACAGGGGAGAAGCAGCTCATATCCTTTGCCCGGGCGATCCTGGCTGATCCCCGCATCCTGATCCTAGACGAGGCCACGGCCTCGGTGGATACGATCACGGAGCAGCGCATCCAGCGCGCTATTGACGAGATCATCCGGGGCAGGACATCCGTGGTCATCGCGCACAGACTCTCCACCATACGAAACGCGGATATGATCCTGGTGGTCAGCGACGGCAAGATCATCGAGCGGGGAAAGCACGACGATCTCATTCGGGCCAAAGGCCCTTATTACCGCCTATACACCCGCCAGTATGAGGAGGAGGCCACAGGCGCCGCTCTGTCATAAGAACAAAATAAGCTCGCCGGTACCCGGATGGGGACCGACGAGCTTCTCTGTTTTGGAAAACTTGCGGAGGGAACGGCGTCAGCTGTTCCAGTCCACCTCGCGCACGATGACGGAGCCCAGGTTGGGCAGCTCATACCCCGCCTGCGGGAAGGCCTTCTTCTCCACATAGGAGGTGACGGTCTTCACGGCGGAGGTGTCCTGGATGACCTCAGGCAGCGGTGTGCCGGGCTGGACCTCGATGATGAGCTCGCAGCCGGGAGCCACATATACGTTCAGCGGTCGGCTGAAGGTGGTGCCGTCCAGGCGGATGCGCAAAGAGCTGTAAGAGCCGAATTCCGCGCCGTCGATGGTGATGTCGAAAACGCCGTCCTCCATCTCGCCGCTGGCGGATACGATGCCGCCGCCCAGCTTGACCTCGCCGCAGTCGATGTACCGGGCGTCCACCTTGGCCTCCTTCTGGAGGGTGCAGATGCCGGCGTCATAGGTGACGTCGCAGTTGTAGATAGTGTAGGAGGTCACGTCGGTGAGCTGGGAGGTGTTGTTGGTGAAGCCGGTGACGGTGGCGTCCAAGACGGAGTTTTCCGCGTAGGCGGTGGCCACGCCGGTCATGGTGCCGAAGCCGTTTCCGAAATAGGGGCTGTTCACGATATAGAGACTGGCGGCCTCGTCGTTGAAGGCGGTGGGGGTGTTGTCGTCCTCGCCGATACCGTCTTTGTTCATGGTGGAGCCGTCGTAGATGGTGATGCCGGAGAAAAAGTCGGAGCTGTGCATGCGTCCGGTCTGGGTCCCGGCGGTGGTGAGATCGCAGTTCTTAAAGATCAAGGTGCCGTTGTAGCACATGCCGGAGGACTGGTGGTCGATGGCGCAGTCATCGATGACGATGGTGGCGCCGCAGGTGGGGAAGAAGCCGCCATGCTGGCGCTCTACGGTGTCGAGCCAGTGGAAGTCACAGTTGACGAAGGTCAGCTTCGTACCCTCGCCGTAAGCGACTACAGCCATGGAATCGCCCCAGCGGTAGGCCAGCTGATAGCCCAGTCCCTCGGTGACATTGTCCACGGTGATGGAGGAGTCCTCGATCAGTACGTCCGCGCCGTCGTGGGCGACGATGAGGGAGGTGCCGGCGATCTCGTCGGAGGCGCCGGGTCCGATGAGCTCGAAGGTCTCGCCGGAGACATGAGCATCCTCGGCGTAGTCGTTGATGACGGAGGTGCTGCCGAAAAGGTCGAACTTATCGCCGGTGCGGGCGCCGGTGCCCCTGCAGATGCCGTAAAGGAGCTGGATGGCGTCGAGCTTCGAAAGAGGCGCGGCCAGGTCGATCTCCGGATCCACAAGACCCGCGCCGATGAAGAAGTCTTCGGGATCCTTCGCCTCAGCCGCCGCCGCGACAAGTTCCGCGGGAAAGACGGCGTTCACGGAGGTCGTGGTCTCCGTATAGGGATTGCCGGTCTGGGCCTCGATCTCTGCCTTGGTCTCGTCGTCCAGGATCTCTGGGCTCCATGTCAGGACCTTGAACAGAGAGTCCAGGACCGTGGCGGCATCGGCGGTGCGCAGGGGAGCGAAGCTGTTGCCCTCATAAGCGCCGAGAACGCCGGACCAGCGGCAGGCGTACACCGCGTCGGTGAATTTCCAGTTGGTATCCCCGGCCAGGGGGTTGTGGGAGAAGTCGTCGTACAGCCACAGGCCGTCGTCGTTTGAGATGTTATAGAAGCGATACAGGAAAAACGCCAGGTCATAGCGAGCAAAATCCTGCTCCACGCCGAAGCGGTCCCAGGTCTCGCCGCCGTTGGTGACGCCGCAGGACAGCCACCAGTTCACGGCGTCCCGATAGGCCTCGTACTGTCCGCCGGAGAGGTCGAAGAAATCGTCGAAGGTGAACAGACTGTAGTTTCCGCCGATGGCGCCGGTCTCCGTGCTCTGTCCGGGAGCGTAATCGCTGACCTCCAGTTCATAACCGCTGGGCTCCAGAGTGAGGGCGAAGGCGGCCGGAGCGACAGCCAGGAGAAGACAGACGGACAGGAAGACGGATGCGGTCTTTTTCAGCAGTTTCATGAGTGCTCCTTTCTCGATCTTGTAGGTGTGAACTATCCTCTGTCAACACAATAACAAATCGGGAAGAGAAAAACAAGAGACATTTGACGAAATATCCGCCGGGCGAGAACGGGGGACGGGCTTTACTTTGTTTGACAGGGTCCGTGTCGGGATGTAAAATGATATCAAATGTAGGAACGATGCGCGGTAGGCGGTGATGAGTATGCGGTTTTGGGAGACGTTGTTTGCCTCTGGCATTTTGGCTCGGGGCAAGAAGTATTTCGGCGAAGGCCGTGTGAGGGACCTGACGGAGGTGGGCGACGGTATCTTTTCGGCGTATGTGGACGGGACGGGCATCTATTCCGTCACGATCCGGGAGAAGGACCGTTTTTCCTATGATATGTCTTGCAGCTGCCCTCACGCGGCGTCCGGCGCCCGGTGCAAGCACATGGCGGCGGTGCTGTACGCCGTGGAGGCGCGGCGCAGCACTTCGACGGAGGCGATTCACATTACAGCGGCGGAGGATCCACGAAAGAAGAAGGTCATAAAACCCTTCCGCAAACCGGGGGCGAACGATCCCGACGGACGATACAGCTACTTTGATTTTCCCCGGATGGCGGGAGGGCTTTCGGTGGACGAGGACGTCTTTGAAAAAGCTCTTGCGCTGGTGGATTCCGAGAGCTACGAGCATCCCTTCCGGACCGAGTTCGGCGCGGACGCTTACTTCAACTCCGGAGATGCCTGTGTAGGCCTCATCGAGGTGGGGTATCTGGAGGATACCGGCCGGGTGCGTTGCAGCTTCCGCTTCAGCCGGGACAGCATCCTGAGCGGTCGGTGCGGCTGTCAGCGATACAATCCTTACGGCCTTTTCAGGAGGACCGATAAGCTGTGCCGCCACCAGGCGGCAACGCTGCTGCTCCTTGAGCGGTACATCGAGGAGTTCAATCCCGGCGACTCTACGGACCGGAACGCGGAGCGCCTGTTTACCGCGTTCCGCCGCAGCGCGAATGCATCGGATAAGGGAGAGACGGCAACTCCGGAGGCCGTCGTCCGGCTGGAGCCGCGGCTGACCCGGTCTGCGGGACGGCTATTGCTGTCCTTCCGGATCGGGACGGGCAAGCTGTATGTCGTCAAAAAGCTGCCGGTGCTGGTGGATATCGTGCGGGGGGGCGAGAGCCTCCCTCTGGGAAAGGCCGAACCGCTGGATTTCAGCCGATGCGCCTTTGATGAGGAGAGCGCGCCGTATTATTCCCTTGTCCGACGGTATGTGGAGGACGAGCGCCGCCGTCTGGGTCCCTATGACGAGCTGAATATCAAGTCCGATATCCTGCTGTCGGGCTCGGTGCTGGATGGATTTTACGAGCTCGCCCAGGGAAAGACCCTGCCCTTTAAGGACGATGAGGATTCCGATGCCTCCGAGTGCCTTCTGACAGAGGGAGACCCGGCGGTGGAGCTGACCGTGCGGAAGGACGTGTCTGTGGGGAACGTGTTCCACGGGGTGAAGGTCGCCGGGAGCCTGCCGGAGTTTTTCGATGGGGCGGAGCATCGGTACTGTCTGGAGGACCGGCGTCTATGCCGGATGAGCGAAGGTCTGCTTGAGAAGCTGCGGCCTCTTACGGAGCTTGCCGAGGACGGCGAGATCGGCTTCCGCGTGGGACGCAGGCATCTGTCGGAGTTTTACTACAGCGTGCTGCCGGAGCTTCGCCAGCGGGTTACGATCCGGGAGCCGGACGCCGATGAGATCGAGCCGTACCTGCCGCCGGAGCCGACCTTCGTGTTCTATCTGGACGCGGTGGAGCGTGTCCCTCGCTGCGAGGCCACTGTGTCCTATGACGGAACGGTCTATTCTCTCCGGGACTGGGAAAAGCCCGGCTTTAAAGATACCGGAACCAGGGACGCCTCCCGGGAGCAGTTGGTGCTGGAGACGGTAAAAAAATACTTCCCCATCACGAACTTTAAGACGAACGAGTGCATATGCCGCCGGGAGGATGAGGCGGTTTTCGAGACCCTCAGCGTCGGTGTGCCCGAACTTCTTCGTCTGGGCGAGGTGCAGAGCACAGAGCGGTTCAGCGCCATGCGTGTCCGCCGGAAGGTCAAACTGACCATGGGCGTCACCACACAGAACGATCTTCTGGACATCGATATCACCAGCAAGGACGTGCCGAAGGAGGAGCTTCTGGCCTTGCTGGAGAGCTATCGCCTGAAACGTACCTTCCACCGCCTCAGCAGCGGTGATTTCGTGGAGCTGGACGACAGCGTGGCGGAGCTGGACGAGCTTGTGGAGGAGCTGGACCTCTCGCCGAGGGAGCTCATCGAGGGCAAGGCCCATATCCCGGCGTATCGGGCGCTGTATCTCGACAAGATGCTGGAGAAGAACGAGTCCGTCGAGGTGATGCGGGACCGGCGCTTCCGGGCGCTTACAAAGGATTTCCGCACGGTGAACGATGCGGACTTTGAGGTTCCGACCTCCTTGCGGGATATCCTGCGCGGCTATCAGCAGTACGGCTATAAGTGGATGCGGACCCTGGGTGCTTATGGCTTCGGGGGGATCCTGGCGGACGATATGGGTCTCGGCAAGACCCTGCAGGTCATCACCGTCCTGCTGGCATTAAAAGAGGAAGGGCAGGAGGGAACGTCCATCGTCATCACCCCCGCGTCCCTGGTCTTCAACTGGGCGGAGGAGTTCTCCCGGTTCGCGCCGGCGCTTTCTGTCTGTCCTGTGGCAGGCGCCCAAAAGCAGAGAGCGGAAATCATCCGGGATTACAGAGCCCACGATGTTCTCGTCACTTCCTATGACCTTTTGAAAAGGGATATCGCCGAGTATGAGAGCTGCGAGTTCCTGTACGAGGTGATCGACGAGGCCCAGTACATCAAAAACCATGAGACCTCGGCGGCGAGATCCGTAAAGGTAATAAACAGCCGGGCGCGCCTGGCCCTCACGGGAACGCCCATCGAGAATCGGCTCAGCGAGCTCTGGAGCATCTTCGACTATCTTATGCCGGGGTTCCTGGGGGGCTACGAGGCGTTCAAGCGGGAGCTTGAGATCCCCATCGCCCGGAAGGATGACGAGAAGGCCAAGCTCCGCCTCCGCCGCCTGACGGCGCCGTTCATCCTGCGGCGGCTGAAATCGGACGTTCTTACGGAGCTTCCGGAGAAACTGGAGGAGGTGCGCTACGCTCACTTCGGCGAGGAGCAGCAGAAGCTGTACGACGCGCAGATCCTTCGCATGAAGGACATGCTCGCCCGGCAGGGGGACGATGGCTTTGCCTCCGGAAAGATCCGGATCCTGGCGGAGCTTACCCGGCTGCGGCAGATATGCTGCGATCCGTCGCTTCTGTTCGAAAACTACGACAGCGGTTCTGCGAAGCTGGACGCCTGCATGGAGCTCATCGAGAGCGCCGTGGAAGGCGAACACCGGATCCTGCTGTTCTCCCAGTTTACGTCTATGCTGGCGCTGCTGGAACGGGAGCTCCGGGCGCGGCAGATCGAGTATTATACCATTACCGGCTCAACCCCGAAGGCGGAACGACTCGAACTGGTGCGGCGCTTCAACGAAGGCGATACGCCTGTGTTCCTGATCTCGCTGAAGGCCGGCGGCACGGGACTCAATCTCACCGGCGCGGATATGGTGATCCACTATGATCCCTGGTGGAATGTGGCGGCCCAAAACCAGGCCACAGATCGGGCTCACCGGATCGGACAGGAGAAGGTCGTGACGGTGTACAAGCTCATCGCAAAGGGGTCCGTGGAGGAGAAGATCCAGACCCTTCAGGAGAAGAAGCGTGCTCTGGCGGACGCGGTGCTCACCGGGGAATCCGTGAGCCTCTCCGGCATGTCCCGGGAGGAGGTCCTTGCGCTGCTGGACGGCTGACGCCGGGGTAGGATAGTGCTGTACCTGTACCCGGCGGCATGGGACGCGTTTTAAGTGAATAAAACTGAAGGGACGGCAGACAATACCTTCATGGAGGCGGAGACCATGAAGATATTGCTTGCCGCCCTTTGCGTGTTGGGCGTCCTTTTGGTGTTAATGATGTATTGCTGCTGCTGTGTGGCGTCAGAGGCGGACCGCTGGATAGAGGAGCGGGACCGGTCCGGCGTATCCGAGGAGGATGAGGAGGGCTTCACTCCCGGCGGATAAGAGCCGGAAGGCCGGGGCCTCGCAAATGTTTTGACAAATTGCGTGATAAGATGTAATATAATGTTATGTCAACAAACGCTTATAGCTTTTGGAGGTAGTACGGTTATGAGTAAGACTCCTATATTCACCGGAAGCGGTACCGCGATCATCACGCCCTTCAAGGCGGACGGGTCGCTGAATCTTGACAAGATGGCCGAGCTGATCGATCAGCAGGCCGCCGGCGGCACCTCCGCCATCATCGTCAGCGGGACAACGGGCGAGAACGCCACCCAGCCCCTGGACGAACACGAGATCCTCATGGACTTCTGTGTGAAGCACTGCGCGGGGCGGATGAAGGTGGTCGTCGGCGTGGGCAGCAACGACACCATGACGTCCATCCGGCTTGCCCGCAGCGCCGAGGCCTGCGGGGCGGACGGCATCCTGATGGTCACGCCGTATTATAACCGAACCAACCAGGCGGGACTTGTGCAGCACTTTACATATGTGGCCGACCGCGTGAGCATCCCCATGATTCTCTATAATGTCCCCAGCCGGACCACGGTCCAGATCGCCGCGGAGACCTATAAGATCCTCTCCGAGCATCCCAATATCAACGGCGTGAAGGAGGCCTCCGGCGATTTCAGTCTCTTCGCCAGGACCCGCGCGCTGTGCGGCGACGAGCTGAACGTGTGGAGCGGCAACGACGACCAGACCGTCCCAATGATGTCCATGGGCGCGAAGGGCGTCATCTCCGTGGCGTCCAACATCGTTCCCGAGGCGGTGTCGAAGCTCTGCGCCCTCTGCCTGGACGGGGATTTCAAGGCAGCCTCCGAGCAGTACTATAAGTACGCCGATCTGTTTGCGAAGATGTTCATAGAGGTGAACCCCATCCCCGTGAAGACGGCCATGAACATGATGGGAATGGACGTGGGTCCGCTGCGTCTGCCCCTGTGGAAGATGAGCCCGGAAAACGAGACGAAGCTCCGCGCCTGCCTCGAATCCTACGGGCTTCTGAAGGCCTGACGAAACTTACTAATACTGATCACGAATTAAAAGATTTAATTCGTGATGCGAATGCTGCGCATTCTGACTTTGTGCTAATGCACAAAGACCCGTCTCATACACTCCCCGACGCGCCTGCGGCGCTATAAAAGCTTATTCAAGCTTTTAACGGGGAGTAGTATAAAACACCCTCCTCACATAGTGAGGAGGGTGTTGCTGGCGCTGACGGAAAATAGCCCGAAAGCCCGTAAATACTGCATTTTTGTGCTTCATCGGTCAGCCCGTGACATTGGGACTACGGTCTCGACTGTTGTTTCATTGTCCCAACTAAATCCTCGTATCTCTTGACCATCATAGAACACGGGGAATTTGAAAGCGATGCTTTTCAGGAAGCGGCCGTCCGGCTGCTCATCCTC
>CAJOIC010000055.1:10954-11648 GCA_905234625.1 uncultured Oscillospiraceae bacterium
ATACAGCCGATCAAAGTACAATAGATACTGATACACATTATCGCCGGTGATCTTCTGCTGGCGGATGTTGTGCAGACGGGATTCTACATCGGCAAGCGCCTCTTCCAGCTCGTCCATCTGGTCATACAGCCGCTCCAGCCGATCCTGCATATCCTGGTATTTTCGATCGTAGTGCTTATCGGTTACATCGAGGGTGTCCATCTGGTCAGCGAGCTTGTTCTTTGCGCCAATGACCTGACGCAACTGCTTGCGAAGTCCGTCCTGTTCGGCGTCCAGCTCCTCTGTGTCGATGCGGGCGTCGATCTTCTCTCGTATGGCTGCTTCAAACTTCGGATTCTGCACAAGCTTGCGGATAACCTCGGCGACGGCGGCGTTGACCTTCTCCTGGCTCCACTGCTTGTGATAGGTACAGAAGTGACCGTCTACCTGCGTGCGGTGCTTGCAGGCATAGAAGAAGTAATCCTTGTACATGCTCCTGTCCGGCTTCTTCTTACGATTCACATTGCCGTACATACCAGCGCCGCAGATCGGGCACTTTACGAGACCGGATAGAATGTGTTCGTGATCCAGGCTGTGCGTCTTCTCCCATTTATGGCCGTGGACCTGGCGTTTCTCCTGGGCCAGCTGCCAGTCCTCTTCGGAAACGATGGGCTCATGTATCCCGTCGTAAACATTGAAAGTGTCCTGCTTAACG
>CAJOIC010000056.1 GCA_905234625.1 uncultured Oscillospiraceae bacterium
TAGTGCGAGCGCGGAACCCACCGAGGCTACCAGCCGCGACGTGGTCGCCAATTTCTCCAACATCGAGCTGGAGGGCGATTTCTACAACGGCACCACCGGTGCGGGCACAGTCCAGAATCTCCAGCTTACTCTGGATAACGCCACGGTAGATGGCGTCATCAGCGCGAGCTTTGCTCAGCACGAGAAGCCGGAACTCTACCCCGAGGACTGGCAGTGCATCGGCGTGGTGGAAAACACCGTCTATCCTGCGATCAACAACGGCGTGCTGCTGACCCTTGAAAACGGCGCGGTCTGGAATGTCACCGGCGAGAGCTGGATCACGAGTCTGACTATCGATGAGAGCTCGATTGTGAATGGTACCGTTACCGTGGACGGCGCGGTGATCGATCTTGCCCCCGGCGTATATACGGGCGAAATCCATGTGACGCCCATCACAGGAGCCAGCATAGAAGCAAGCTCCGGCCTCACCTGAGAGATAAACACAGCTGAAGTCCCATACGTTCCGGCAGGAGCGCATGGGACTTTACTAAATAGCAAAACAAAGCTATGGATCAGCAATCGGACCTCGGGATCTATCCTGTGTGGGTCCGTCTTTCGGCCATCCGATGCTTGAGCTTTTCGACCCGGGCAAGGGTCCCGTTCGGGTCGTTCACCTTTATCTCTATACCCTTCCGTGCGAGCTTCTCCTCTACATGGAAGCGCTTCAGTTCCTCTGGGGCGAAGACCCATTTGGTGTTACGATCGGAAAAGGCCACATAGGTCAGAAAGCCCAGAATGAAGCCCGTGGCGGTTATTGTGTAAATGATTCCGGCGGCCCATGTTCCGCCGGAGGCAAGACGGTGGATCGTGATGTACCGGATGTACGTCACGCCGACGGGGATGTGGAGCAGGACGACAGCGCCCAGTCCCGGATTGTAGAGGCTCTTCAGCTTGATGTTCGTCATGATACCATGGGCCCATCAGCATGGGGGCGATCCCCAGCCAGATCACCTGGGGGAACAGGATCGGCAGCAGGTAGATGACATAAGCGAAAAACACGTTCGTGAACATCGCAGAGAACTGGTTCAGGGGGTAGCGATCCGGGATATCGCTGCCCTGCAGGACCCGGTTCATGATGGACGGCTCGCCGCCAGGGCATCCGTATTCCTCAAACTGATGCAGGAGCATGGCGATAAAGCTGATGGTGTTCAGCCGCAGGAGCACCGACATATTTCCCCAGCGGATGAGCAGCGCAGCGAGGGCGAAGATCGAGACAAACAGGCCGATGGTATACCAATGGCGGCATACGAATTTCATGGAATCACCTCATATCACATATTGCACAACAACATGTTGCATGATATGATTATACCAAGGCCGAAGTTGATCATCAACCGACAATCCCATGGTCGAGTGTTGCATGATATACAGCAGGAGAAAACATGAACAAACAGCCGGAGCAGACAGCTCAGACACGCAGGAATTTGATAGACGCTTATTTTGCTCTTGTCGGAAAAGGCGAGGCGGTATCTGTCGGTTCGATCACCGGGCGGGCGGGGTACAACCGCTGTACTTTTTACCGCTATTTTAAGGACGTTGCCGACCTGCTGGAGCAGGTGGAGACGGAGCTTTATGATGAGTTCCGAAGCGTCGTAGGCGGCGACGCCTCCATGCCGGAGATGGTGATGGCCATGACCGGCATATACCAGAGAAACGGCGGATATCTGTCTGTCCTTTTGGGGCCGCATGGTGACCCAGGTTTCACGGCACGGGTGAAAGAGCTTGTTTCCCCCATGGCCCGCGAGAGGTTTTCCGGTCCAACTGCAGCCGACCCCGTGACTGAGCTGCGGGTGGAGTTCGTCCTCTCCGCTGTTCTGGCCACCGTGACAAAGTGGTATGAGTTGGGGCAGCCGATCTCCGCGTCAGAATTGGGAGCGCTGATGCTCGATCTTATGCGCAACAGCTTTTTTGGTGAGGAACGCTAGGGAAAAGGCCTTTGAACATAGAACTACACGCCATGGGAGGCAGTGCCATCACTTCACCGCCTCCCAACGTCATTCAGTTATCCAGGGGATGATAGTCCGTAACCTGCCGCAAATACACCTCCGGGTCACCGTTGAGGATCAGGTCCGCATACCCGACCGGGTCATTGTAGATCAAATAATCCAGCTCAGATCTCTCAAACATATTGGCCGATACCTCGTCCTCAACGGCAATGGTGTCGATGGCAAGCATCATGCCATCCAGAAACTTGAGTTCCACGCAGGCGGTGTCCATGTTGAACTCACAGGAAATGATAGGCTTCATCGTGTGATCCCTCCTCAGTCATAGGCTTTAAGATACAAAAATAATCCGAACCCGTCTCCCACAAGGAAGATTTGGTTCGGATTATCTTGCTTTGGCACGGCATGAGGGATTCGAATAGCCAGACGCTCTATCCAGCTGAGCTAATGCCGCACGTGCCAAAGTATAATAGCACATGCCGGACCGGAATGCAAGTGATTTTTTTAAAATCCCTCTTGTTTTTTACATGCCGATGGCACCGACGACGCTGTCCACCACGTCACCCATGGAGCGCAGGGCCTTCCCGATGGTGAACTTCTGTTTCCTGGGCATGGCGATCATGCCTGCGGCCGCGCCTACCACGACGCCGACGCCGATCCCTTTGACAAACGACATTTTGTTCATTCTTTACCCCTCTTTCATCCCTAGTATTTCCGGTCGATCCATGATATATTTATACATATCCGATTTTTTGAGGTAACGCGTATGATCATAACAATTTTGGCCGTGGGCGACGTCTGCGGCGTTCCGGGACTCACGATCCTGGAAAAGAAGCTCAAGATCATCCAGCGGCAGTACGGCGTGGCCTTCACCGTGGTGAACGGCGAGAACGCAAACGTGGTGGGCGTGACCCCGGAGCAATGCGATCGCATCTTCAACGCCGGAGCGGACGTCATCACCCTGGGGAACCATACCTGGGTGCGCTGGGAGCTGCAGCCCTATCTCGCGGACCATGTCCGGGTCATCCGGCCCATCAACTATGCGCCGCAATGCCCCGGCCGGGGCTTCGGCGTGTACCGCACGGCCTTTGGCGAGATCTGCGTCGTGAACGCCATCGGCCGCTTCACCCTGGACCCCAACACGGACAATCCCTTCGTGGAGGTGGACCGGCTCCTCCAGGAGCTGGAGCCTATGCCGAAGATGATCCTGGTGGACATGCACGCCGAGGCCACCAGCGAGAGGCTGGCCATGGGGTATTTCCTGGACGGGCGGGTCAGCGCCGTCTGGGGCACCCATACCCACGTCCAGACCTCCGACGCCGCGATCCTCCCCGGCGGCACGGGCTACATATCAGATCTGGGCATGACGGGGGCCTCCCGGAGCGTCCTTGGCATCGACGTGGATCAGTCCATCAACAAATTCCTGGGAGATCCCCCCCGGCGGTATAAATCCGGCTCCGGTCCGGCGAAAATGGAGTGCTGCCTGTTCGACATCGACACCGAGACGGGCAAATGCGTCCGGGTGGAGGCCCTTCGGATCGAATGATACGCCTCCTTCACGCGGCGGACCTGCATCTGGATTCGCCCTTCCAGGCGCTGGGCCGGGACAAGGCCCTGCAGCGCCGGGGCGAGCAGCGGGAGCTTCTCAGGCGCATCGCCGATGCCGCCCGGGAGCATCAGGCGGATATCGCCGTGTTTTCCGGGGACCTCTTCGACTCGGAGGATATCTTCTCCGATACGGGGCGGCTCCTGGAGCAGGTGCTGTCCGGCATGGAGATCCCTGTGTTCATCGCTCCGGGGAACCACGACTGGTACGGCCCCCGGTCTGTCTGGAAGCGGCTGCGTTTCGGCGGGAACGTCCATGTGTTCACCCGGCCGGAGATCGACTGCGTGACCCTGCCGGACCTGGGGGTCCGGGTGTGGGGCACGGCCTTCACGGACCGCTTCCGCACGCCGCCCCTTACGGATTTCGAAGCGGAGAAGGACGGGGACACCATCGACATCCTGGCGATCCACGGCGAGGTAGGGGAGCCCGGGTCACGGTACGGGGCCGTCACGGAGGAGCAGCTCCGCCGCAGCGGCATGGACTATGTGGCCCTGGGCCATGTCCACAGCTTCAGCGGACTGCGTCGGGCGGGGGACACCTTTTACGCCTGGCCGGGCTGTCCCGAGGGCCGGGGCTTCGACGAGACGGGGCAAAAGGGCGTGATCCTGGCGGAGCTGGCGCCAGGAGAGTGTCGGGCGGAGTTTTTGCCCGTCCCCGGGCGGCGGTATGAGATCCTGTCCGTGGACGTATCGGAAACGTCCGACCCGGCGGAGGCGGTGCGCGGAGCTCTGCCGAAGGAACACGGGAAAGACATCTTCCGGGTGATCCTCACGGGACAGACGGACGTCCCGCCGGATCTGCCCTCCCTGCGCCGGGAGCTCGAGAGCCGCTTTTTTGCCCTGGACCTGCGTGACGCCACGATCCCCCGCCGGGACATCTGGGCGGAGCGGGGAACGGACAGCCTGAAGGGCCTGTTCCTCTCCCGGCTGTGGGAGCGGCTGGAGGCTTCTCCCGGCGCTGCGGGGCGGGAGCGGATCCTGCAGGCGGCGCAGTACGGCCTCGCGGCCATGGAGAACGGCGACGAGCCTACGCTGTGAAGAAAGAACGATTGCATGAAGATCAAGAAAATGACCGCGCACTTCGGGGCCCTGGACGGGGATACGCTGGAGCTGGACGGGGGACTGAATATCCTGTACGCCCCCAACGAGAGCGGAAAATCCACCTGGTGCGCCTTCCTGCGCTCCATGCTGTACGGGGTGAGCACCTCCCAGCGGACGCGGGCCGGGCAGAAGCCCGATAAGCTGAAATACAGGCCCTGGAGCGGGACGCCCATGTCCGGCAGCATGGACGTGGATACGGCGGACGGTCCCGTGACCATCCGCCGCTGGACAGAGCGGGATAGCCAGCCCATGCAGGCCTTTTCCGCCACGGTGACGGGGACGGACCTGCCTGCCTGGGGCCTGGACGCCGCCTCTGCGGGGGAGAGCCTCACGGGCATGCCGTCCGAAGTGTTCGAGCGGAGCGTGTTCATCCGCCAGTCGGGGCTGGAGCTGTCCAACGACCCGGAGCTGGAGCGGCGCATCAACGCCATCGTTTCCTCCGGGGACGAGGAGGTGTCCTTCACCGAGGCGGAAAAGCGGCTGAAGGCATGGAAGCGCCGCCGCAGCGGACAGCGAGGCGCCATCCCCGAGCTGCGGGCGGAGCTGGACGAGACCCGACGCGCGCTGGAGGCCATCCGGGAGCAAGAGCGGACGGCGGCGGAGATGGACGAGCAGATCGAGGCCCTGGAGCGCCGCCGGACCGAGACGGAGCGCCGGATGACGGTGGTACGGGCGGAGCAGCGCCGGGGTGCGCTGGCCTCCATGGGGGAGGCGCGGCGGAGCGTACAGGAGGCGGAGCTCCTCTGCCGGGAGCGGGAGAACGCCTTCCGGCAGGCGTCGGAGGCCCTGGGGGCGTCGCCCCTGGGAGACGCGGAGCCGGAGGAGGCCGTCCGTCGGGCGGACGAGGATCAAAAGCGGGCGGACGAGCTCTATGCCGCCGCCATGAGGACTCCCTCCGTGAAGAGGGCGCTGTGGCCTCTGCTTCCTGCGCTTCTGGCGCTGGTCCTGGCGTTCGTCCTGCCGGTGCGGACCCCGCTTCTGGTCCTGGCCGGGGTGCTCCTCATCGCGGCGTGCGCGTCCTGGGCCTTTCTGAACCGGGCCCGCCTCAGAAAGCTCTGGATGCTGGAGGAGCGCTCGGCCATCCTGGAGCGGTACGGCGCGGAGAGACCGGAGGACATCCCGGAGGTCCTGGAGGAATATCAGTCGCTCTGGGCCCGAAGGGAGAGGGCGGAGGCCCGCCTAAAGGCGTCGCGGGAGGCGCTGGAGGTCGCCAGGGACGCCCAGAAGCGGACGGAGGCCCGGGCGATGAACGACCTGGATCTCGTGAACGGAGACAATGAAGCCGCCCGGCTGGCGGGAGAGCTGGAGTCCATCCGGACCCGGGTGGGGGAGCTCCGGGAACGCCGGGCCCGGGCGGAGGGACAGGCCAAAGCCCTGGGAGACCCCGTGGCGCTGGAGAGCGCTCTGGCCGAGGGCGAGGGGCGGTACATGGAGCTGATGCGGCAGGAGGAGGCGCTGTCCCTGGCGCTGGAGGAGCTGACCCGGGCGGACGCTGAGCTGCAGAAGCGACTGTCTCCCCTGCTGGCGAAGAAGGCGGCGGAGTATTTCTCCGCCCTGACGGACGGGCGGTATGACGAGGTGACCCTGGCCCGGGACCTGACGGCCCGGACCCGCCTGGCGGGGGACGATGTGGGCCGGGAGCTGGACTATCTCTCCGCGGGAGCGCGGGATCAGCTGTATCTGGCGCTGCGCCTCGCGGTATGCGACCTGGCGCTGCCGGGGGACGATCCCTGCCCCATCATCCTGGACGACGCCCTGGTCACCTTCGACGGAGAGCGGATGGCCCTGGCGCTGAAGCTCATGAAGAAGATCGCCGCGGATCGGCAGGTGCTGGTCTTCACCTGCCATACGAGGGAGTCGGAATTCTTCGCCGACGATGAAGACGTGGCGAAGCTCACCCTGTAAGAAAGACAGAGGAAGCCAAATGAAAAAGAGAAAGAATATGGCGGTACTGCGGGGCACGGCGGCGGTGGTGCTGGCGGTGCTCCTGCTGGCGCTGACGGGCTTCGGCGCGTTCCGGCTGATGGCCGGTCCCGAGGCCGTGACCGACGGTGCGGAGCTGAAAAACGGCGCCTATGTCAGCGCGAGGCTGACCTATGTCATGGACATCATCGGCGTGGAGAAAAACGGCTCCGGCGGTATCAAGGCCTACTATGCCGCGGCCCCCATCGGGGACAAATTCGTGGCAGTCCGGTTCCCGGCGTCTGACGCGGAGCACCTCCTGGAGCTGGAGGAGGCCACGGACGACTTCCTGCAGGGACGGGCCGCCGTCATACCGTTTTTTATGACGGTGTCCGGCGCCGTCCGGCCGCTGACGGAGGACACCGCGGCGATCCTGTCAGAGTGGTTTTCCGAGAATGCCGGATGGATGAGCCAGGCGGGGGTCATCACCGCCGTGGAGAATTACGGGGACTACCTCTCCGGGCTGATGATCGATACGGGAGGGATCGGCTCCGTGTCCGTGGGCATGGCGGTGACGGCGGCGGTCCTGGCGGCGCTGCTGCTCGTGTACGCCGTGGCGGAGTTCATCCTCATCGGCCTGGGGCGCTATGATAAGCCCCGGAGGAAGGAGGACGCCCATGGCTGAATTCACGGTGCCCTGTCTGTTCGGGCTGGAGGGGCCCGCGGCGGAGGAGCTCCGGCGCATGGGCCTCGACGACGTCCGGGCGGAAAACGGACGGGTCCGCTTTTCCGGGGACGGGCTCTCCTGTGCCAAAGCCAATCTCCGCCTGCGCACCGGGGAGCGGGTGCTGCTGCTTTTGGGCAGCTTCGAGGCGAAGACCTTTGACGACCTTTTCGAGGGGGTGAAGGCCCTGCCCCTGGCGGACTATATCCCCCGGAACGGCCAGTTCCCCGTGAAGGGGTATAGTCTCAATTCCGCCCTCCACTCCGTGCCGGACTGCCAGCGGATCATCAAAAAAGCCGCGGCGGTGAAGCTGGGAGCGTCCTACGGCGCCTCCTGGATGCCGGAGGACGGGGACATGTATCAGCTCCAGTTTTCCGTCATAAAGGACCGGGCGGAGATATATCTTGATACCACGGGAGCGCCTCTGTTCAAGCGGGGCTACCGGCCCGGCCATGTGGCCGCGCCCCTGCGGGAGACCCTGGCGGCGGCCCTGGTGGGCCTGGCCCGGTATCGGGGGCGGGACGCCCTCTGGGACCCCTTCTGCGGCAGCGGTACCATCCCCATCGAGGCGGCCTTGATCGCCCGGAACCGGGCCCCGGGCCTGCAAAGGAGCTTTTCCGCCCAGAAGTGGGACTTCGCTCCGGCGCGGGTCTGGCGGGAGGCCGCCGACGAGGCCAGGAGCCTGGAATATCACGGGGAGTACCACATCTTTGCCTCGGATATCGATCCCAGGGCCGTGGCTCTCAGCCGGGAGAACGCCAGGCGCGCCGGGGTGGAGGAGGATATCGCCTTCTCCGTGGCGGACGCCTGCAAAGCGGACGCCCCCTGGGAAAAGGGCGTCGCCGTCTGCAACCCGCCCTACGGAGAGCGGATGCTGGAGCGGGAGGAGGCCCGGTCCCTGTACCGCTCTTACGGCTCGGCGTCCTCCGCCTGGAGGGACTGGAAGCGCTTCGTCATCTGCTCCGACCCGGATTTTGAGCGGTTTTTCGGGAGGAGCGCAGACAAAAAGCGCAAGCTGTACAATGGCATGATCCCCTGCAACTTATATATGTATTTTTCCTAAAAATCCATTGTTAATTTGTGAATAATGCCAGTTGAAGAAAGTCCTTCTCTGGGGTATTATATGTGTGTTAGCACTCAGAGCAAAGGAGTGCTAACACACAAATCTGTTAATAACATTTTCGTATATGACAGGAGGAATTCGAAATGACACTGAAACCCCTGGCCGATAAGGTCGTTGTCAAGCGCCTGGAGGCGGAAGAGAAGACCAAGAGCGGCATCCTGCTGGCGGCGTCCGCCCAGGAGAAGCCCGAGATCTTCGAGGTCATCGCTGTGGGTCCCGGAGGCATCGTGGACGGCAACGAGATCAAGATGGAAGTCAAAGCGGGCGACCGCGTCATCACCGGCAAGTACACCGGCACCACCGTGAAGGTGGAGGACGAGGAGTACACCATCGTCCGTCAGGGCGATATCCTCGCCGTCGTAGAGTAATCAAGGAGGAAAACTATCATGGCAAAACAGATCATTTACGGAGAAGAAGCGCGCTCCGCTCTGCAGCGCGGCGTGGATAAGCTGGCCGATACCGTCAAGATCACCGTGGGCCCCAAGGGCCGGAACGTGGTCCTGGACAAGAAATACGGCGCGCCCCTCATCACCAACGACGGCGTGACCATCGCCAAGGAGATCGAGCTGGACGACCCCTTTGAGAACATGGGCGCCCAGATGATCAAGGAGGTCTCCACGAAGACGAACGACGTGGCGGGCGACGGTACCACCTCCGCCACCATCCTGGCCCAGGCCATCATCCGCGAGGGCCTGAAGAACCTGGCCGCCGGCGCCAACCCCATGGTCATGAAGCGCGGCATCGCCAAGGCCGCCGAGGCCGCCGTGGAGGCCATCAAGCAGAACTCCCAGCCTGTGTCCGGCAGCGGCGATATCGCCCGCGTCGGCGCCGTCTCCAGCGGAGACGAGAAGATCGGCCAGCTCATCGCCGAGGCGATGGAAAAGGTAGGCCAGAACGGCGTCATCACCGTGGAGGAGTCCAAGACAGTGGACACCTACTCCGAGGTCGTGGAAGGCATGCAGTTCGACCGCGGCTACATCAACCCCTACATGGTCACCGACACCGAGAAGATGGAGGCCGTGCTGGACGACCCCATGATCTTCATCACCGATAAGAAGATCTCCAACATCCAGGACATCCTGCCCGTCATGGAGCAGGTGGTGCAGGCCGGGCGGAAGATGCTCATTATCGCCGAGGACGTGGAGGGCGAGGCTCTTGCCACCATCGTGCTCAACCGCATCCGCGGCACCTTCACCTGCGTCTGCGTCAAGGCCCCCGGCTTCGGCGACCGCCGCAAGGATATGCTCCAGGATATCGCCATCCTCACCGGCGGCCAGGTCATCTCCTCCGATATCGGCATGGAGCTCCGGGACGCCACGGTGGATATGATGGGCACCGCCCGCCAGGTGAAGGTCTCCAAGGAGAACACCATCATCGTGGACGGCTCCGGCGACCCCGCCGCCATCGCTGACCGCATCCGCCAGATCACCAATCAGGCCGAAGTCACCGAGAGCGAGTACGACAAGGAGAAGCTCACCGAGCGTCTGGCGAAGCTGGCCGGCGGCGTGGCCGTCATCAAGGTCGGCGCCGCTACCGAGACCGAGATGAAGGAGAAGAAGCTCCGCATCGAGGACGCGCTGAACGCCACCCGCGCCGCGGTGGAGGAGGGCGTCGTCGCCGGCGGCGGCACCGCCTATGTCCTCGGCTCCAAGGCCGCCGCTGCCGTGGCCGAAGGCCTGGAGGGCGACGAGAAGACCGGCGCCGTGGCCGTGGCCAAGGCTCTGGAGGCTCCCATCATGCAGATCGCCGCGAACGCCGGCCTGCAGGGCGCCGTCATCCTTGACAAGGTCGTGGGCTCCGACGTTCCCACCTATGGCTTCGACGCCGCCAAGGAGGAGTTCTGCGATATGATCGCCGCGGGCATCATCGACCCGACCAAGGTCTGCCGCAGCGCTCTGGAGAACGCCGCCTCTGTCGCGTCCATGGTCCTCACCACCGAGAGCCTCGTGACCGACATCAAGGAGCCCCCCGCGCCTGTGGCTCCCAACCCCGACATGGGCGGGAGAATAGCCGCAAGCCCTTGAAAATGCCGGATTTTGGCGCACCGTAAACGCCGTTTACGCCAGATTTACGCCGATTAGAGCGTAATTCGTACGCCATTTGAAAGCACACGATATGATAGAAAACTCCCCTTGAACCCGCTTTGTGAGTTCAAGGGGAGTTTTTGTGTTTTTTCTTATACTACTCCCCGTTAAAAAGCTTGAATAAGCTTTTTATAGCGTCGAAGGCGCGTCGGGGAGTGTATGATAAGTGAGACTCGAAATCTTTGATTTCGTCAGTCGAACTTATGCAAAGCTGACGGGTCTTTGTGCCTATGAGCACAAAGACAGAATGCGTAGCATTCGCATCCCGAATTAAATCTTTTAATTCGGGATCAGTATTAGATAAAGCGCCTCGTCGCGCCATTTCCAGGTTTTCGATCGACGCAGTTGATTATTGATAGGTCCGCAGGATGTCCTCCGCGGCCTCCCGCTGGGTGACGCGCTTATCCATGGCCTGGCGGCGGATGTACCCGTGGGCGTCCTCCTCCGTCATGTGCAGCCGCTCGATGAGCAGCCACTTGGCCCGGTTCACAAGGCGCATCTCCTCGATTTTCTTTTCCACCGTGACCTGCCGCTCCTCCGCCCGGCGCAGCCGCTCCCGAACGGAGCAGAGCGTCCGCAGCATCTGGCTCATCACCGGCTCGCTGACCGGCTTCGGCAGGGTGATGACACCGTCCTCCATCACCTTGTAGTAGACCTCCTCGTGCAGCTCGCGCCTTACGAGAAGAAGCACGCCGGCTTGCGTCTTCCGGCTGGCGTCGATGGCCAGTCGAGTCCCGAACTCGTCGGGCAGCGGCGCATTCACAAGCACGAGGTCAAAGGAGCGCTCCAGCAGCAGGCGCTGCGCCTCGCCGGAGGTCTTCGCGACGGTGACCGGCCAGAACTCCGACCCGGGCAGGAGGGAGGCCGTGACGGTGTTGAATTTTTCCGACGCCGAGGCGAGAAGCACGCTGTAGGTGCTGTCCCGAAAGAGCATGGCCGTCCCTCCTTTCAGATAGAGTGGTACGCCGATTCAGCGGCAATACGCGCGGATGATCCGTTCCGGCAAATGCATCCGGATAAAGTCGCTGTCCAGGGCGGCACGCACCGCCTCGGCTCGGGTTCGCGGCAGGGGAAGCGCCCCGGCGGGAAGGGTATCGTCCGTGGGAGCGGGCGGCTGTTTCTGCTGTGCAAGCCCCTCCATCCCGGCACGCAGCACCAGAGCAAAGGCCAGGTACGGATTGGCGGAGGGATCCGGAGAGCGAAGCTCCAGCCGCCGGAAGGGCTCGGCCGCCGCGGGGATGCGGATGAGCCGGGAGCGGTTCTCCCGGGACCAGGCGACGAAGCCGGGGGCCTTGTCTCGCCCCAGACGCTCATACGAGTTCTCCGTCGGGTTCAGAAACAGCGTCATGGCCGGTATGCGGTCCATAAGGCCCGCGACAAGATGCGGTATGGGGTCCGCGATAACCGGCGCGGAGGCGGAGAGGTTTATATGCATGCCGCTGCCGTCTTTATCGGACAGCGGCCGGGGAGAAAAGTCCGCCCACAGGCCGTACTGCGCGGCGATAGTGCGCACGACGGCTTGGAAGGTGACGGCGTTGTCGGCGGCCGTCAGCGGGTCGGCGTGGCGGAAGTCGATCTCGTTCTGTCCCGGGCCGCTCTCGTGGTGGGACGCCTCCGGCAGGATGCCCATGCGCTCCAGGGTCAGGCAGATCTCCCGCCGGACGTTCTCGCCCCGGTCGGCCGGGGCAATGTCCATATATCCCGCGTTGTCGTACGGGATCTTGGTGGGCTCGCCGTTTTCGTCCTGCCGGAAGAGATAAAACTCGATCTCCGAGCCGATGCGGAAAGCGTATCCCGCCTTCTCCGCGTCCCGGACGGTCTGCCGCAGGATGTGGCGCGTGTCCCCGCCGAAGGGCGTTCCGTCCGGGTGGGTGATGTCGCAGAACATGTGGGCCACGCCGCCGTCCCGGGGCCGCCAGGGGAGCTGGGTCAGCGTCGCCGGATCGGGGTGCAGGAACAGGTCCGAGCGTACATCGCCGCCAAAGCCGTCGATGGCCGAGGCGTCAAAGGCGATGCCGAACTCGAACGCGCGCCCGAGTTCATCCGCCAGGATGGCGATGTTCCGCTGCCTGCCGTATACGTCGCAGAACGCCAGGCGCACGAACTTGATGTTCTCCTCCCGAATATATTCCATGACCTCTTCGGATGTGTATTTCATGGGATCAACTCCTTGAAAAGCAAAAAGCGCCGCCGAGAGGACCTCGTTGTCCTTTCGGTAACGCCATACTATAATAAATTATATGCGCAGGGCCGGCCGCTGTCAATCGCGATATGCACAAAATAATCTAAATCGTGACATAAGATTTTCTAACATATTGATGGATTGACAATCCCGCCCCGCGGGTGTACCATAAGCGCATCGAGAGACATCGACGTCTCAGAGGGAAACCTCTGTCCGTCGGTGTCTTTTTTTCTTGCGAAACAGGTTTCGCAAGAAGGACTCGCGCTTATCGCCGCGGGCCTAGCCCGCTTTGGTCGGCGCGAGAGGCTCGCCCAGGCTCGCCTGAAGGTGTTTTTGCTGTGGCAAAGCTACAGCAAAAACAGATTTGAAAACGACTACTATGAATGAAAAGGAGAAACGACCATGACACAAGTTCCTGAATTGTTCGGCAGCAAGGTATTTGACGATCGGGTGATGAAGGCCCGGCTTTCCGCCGATGTGTATAATTCCCTGCAAAAGACCATCGCGGAGGGGCAGCGCCTCGACCTCTCCGTTGCGAACGCCGTGGCGTCCGCCATGTGCGCCTGGGCCATCGAGAACGGCGCGACCCACTTCACCCACTGGTTCCAGCCGCTGACCGGCATCACGGCGGAGAAGCACGACAGCTTCATTTCCCCCGCGCCGGACGGGCGGGTCATCATGGACTTCTCCGGCAA
This sequence comes from uncultured Oscillospiraceae bacterium, assembly GCA_905234625.1. Classification (GTDB taxonomy): domain Bacteria; phylum Bacillota; class Clostridia; order Oscillospirales; family Oscillospiraceae; genus CAJOIG01. The sequence goes on from CAJOIC010000056.1 coordinate 13,399, forward strand.
GGAGCTCATCCAGGGCGAGCCGGACGCGTCGAGCTTCCCCTCCGGCGGCCTGCGCGCCACCTTCGAGGCCCGTGGATATACCGCCTGGGACCCGACAAGCTACGCTTTCATCAAGGATAAGACCCTTTGCATACCCACGGCCTTCTGTTCCTACAGCGGCGAGGCGCTGGACAAGAAAACGCCGCTGCTGCGCTCCATGGACGCCATCAACAAGCAGGCGCTGCGCGTTCTGAAGCTGTTTGGAAACACGGATGTCAAGAGGGTCGTCACCTCTGTGGGACCGGAGCAGGAATACTTCCTCATCGATCGGGCCATGTACGAGCGCCGCAAGGACCTCGTCTACACCGGACGCACCCTGTTCGGCGCGCGGGCGCCCAAGGGACAGGAGCTGGACGACCACTACTTCGGTTCCATCAAGCCCCGGGTCCAGGCGTATATGAACGACTTAAACGAAGAATTGTGGAAGCTCGGCATCCTGGCTAAGACCGAGCACAACGAGGTCGCCCCCTCCCAGCACGAGCTGGCGCCCATCTACACCACTACGAACCAGGCCACGGACCACAACCAGCTCACCATGGAGATCATGCAGCGGGTAGCCTGGAAGCACGGCCTCGTGTGTCTGCTCCACGAAAAGCCCTTCGCCGGGGTGAACGGCTCCGGCAAGCACAACAACTGGTCCATCGCCACCGATACCGGCGTGAACCTGCTGTCCCCCGGCGCGACGCCCTATGAGAACGCCCAGTTCCTGCTGTTCCTTGTCGCCGTCATCCGGGCCGTGGACGAGTACCAGAGCCTGCTGCGCCTGTCCGTCGCCACGGCGGGCAACGATCACCGCCTCGGCGCGAACGAGGCGCCCCCCGCGGTCATCTCCATCTTCCTGGGGGATGAGCTGACAGCTATCCTGGAAGCTATCGAGAGCGATACGCCGTACGAGGGCGTGGAAAAGAAAAAGATCAAGCTCGGCGCGGACGTGCTGCCCCGGTTCACAAGGGACACCACGGACCGGAACCGCACCTCTCCCTTTGCCTTTACCGGCAACAAGTTCGAGTTCCGCATGGTGGGCTCGTCGAACTCCATCGCCTGCGCGAACATCATGCTGAACACCGCTGTGGCGGAGATCCTGCGGCAGTTTGCCGACGAGCTGGAGGCCGCGCCGGATTTCGACGCCGCCCTGCGCGTCCTCATCCGGAAGACCATCCTCGACCACAAGCGCATCATCTTCAACGGCAACGGCTACGACGACGCCTGGATCCTCGAGGCCGTGGAGGAGCGGGGACTTCTGAACCTGCGCACCACCCCGGACGCCATGGCGACCCTGCTGGACGAGAAGAACATAGCGGTCCTGACCTCCCACAAGGTCATGAGCGAGGCGGAGGTCCGCTCCCGCTATGAGATCCAGATGGAGAACTATGTGAAGACCGTCCGCATCGAGGCCATCGCCATGGCGGACATCGCCCGCAAAGAGATCCTGCCCGCGGTGGAGAGCTGCGTGGACGAATTGGCCCGCGGCATCGCGGCGAAGAAGGCCGTGGACGAGTCCCTCGCCTGCGGGCATGAGATGAAGCAGCTTCGCAAGCTCTCGGCCCTCACCGACCGCATCGATGAGGCGACGGAGGCGCTCGAGGGCGCCGTGACGGAGCTCGATATGAAGGACGATATCACCGAGCAGGCGCTCTTTATCCGGGACGATATCCTCGCGAAGATGGCGGCGCTCCGCGCGCCCTGCGACGAGGCGGAGACCACCACAGCGGCAAAATACTGGCCGTTCCCGACCTACGGGGACCTGCTGTTCAGTGTGAAATAAGAAAGGTTTACTGTATGACTGTAGAATTCTGGTTTTTGATAGGAGCCGCGCTGGTCTTCTGGATGCAGGCGGGGTTCGCCATGTGCGAGACGGGCTTTACCCGGGCGAAAAACGCCGGGAACATCCTCATGAAGAACCTCATGGATTTCTGCATCGGCACCGTGGTGTTTTCACTTCTGGGCTACTCGCTGATGATGGGCGAGGACACGCTCTTCGGCCTCATAGGAAAGCCCAACCTCGATCTGTTCCTGCACTTTAAGGAGTTCATCGCCAGTCCCGCGGACGGCAGCTTCACCGGCGCGTCCACCTTCGTGTTCAACCTGGTGTTCTGCGCCACGACGGCGACCATCGTCTCCGGCGCCATGGCGGAGCGGACGAAGTTCTCCGCCTACTGCATCTATTCCGCCGTGATCTCCCTCGTGGTCTATCCCATCGAAGCCCACTGGATCTGGGGAGGCGGGTGGCTTTCGCAGCTCGGCTTTCACGACTATGCCGGCTCCTGCGCGATCCACATGGTGGGCGGCATCGCGGCCCTCATCGGCGCGATCTGGCTCGGTCCCCGCATCGGCAAGTATAAGACCGACGCGGGCGGCAAGGTCATCAAAGTAAACGCCATCCCCGGGCACAACCTGCCCCTGGCCGCCCTGGGCGTCTTCATCCTGTGGCTCGGCTGGTACGGCTTCAACGGCGCGGCGGCGACGACGCCCTCGGAGCTTGCCTCTATCTTCCTGACCACCACCATCGCACCGTCTCTTGCCACCTGCACGACGATGATCTTCACCTGGGTCAAAAACGGCAAGCCCGATGTCTCCATGTGCCTGAACGCCGCGCTGGCGGGGCTCGTGGGCGTCACGGCGGGCTGCGACGCGGTGGACGCCCTGGGAGCTGCCATCATCGGCATCGTTTCGGGCCTTCTCGTCGTGATCTTCGTGGAGCAGCTCGACCTGCGCCTGCACATCGACGATCCCGTGGGCGCGGTGGGTGTCCACATGGCAAACGGCGTCTGGGGCACGCTGGCGGTGGGCCTTCTGGCAAACCCCAACGCGCCCGCGGGGCTGCGGGGCCTGTTCTACACAGGGTCGCTTACACAGCTTGGCCTGCAGACGCTGGGCGTCCTGTCCGTCGGCGCCTGGGCGGCGGTATGCATGGTGATCTTCTACTCTGCCATCAAGAAGTTCCACGGCCTGCGGGCCTCGGCGGAGGATGAGCTGACCGGCCTCGATGTGAGCGAGCACGGCCTGCCCAGCGCCTATGCGGACTTTGCCCCTGCAGTGGAGAAGTACACGGCGTACGCCCCCACGGACGTGCCCATCGTGGCCGTCACCGGGCAGACGCCCGTGGCGGAGGCCATCCCCGTGAAGAAGGTCCCGGCCTTCGGGACGTCGGACGGACACAAGTACACGAAGGTCGAGATCGTGTTCCGCGAGTCCCGGCTCTACGCCCTCAAGGAGGCCATGGCACAGCTCGGTGTCACGGGCATGACTGTCTCCCATGTCATGGGCTTCGGCATGCAGAAGGGCAAGCCCGAGTACTACCGCGGCGTCGAGATCGAGACGAACCTCATGCCCAAGGTGCAGGTGGACATCGTCATCAGCAAGGTCCCCGTCCGGGACGTGATCGAGACGGCGAAGAAGGTGCTCTATACCGGGCACATCGGCGACGGCAAGATCTTCGTGTACGACGTGGAGAACGTGGTCCGCATCCGCACGGGCGAGGAGGGCTACGACGCCCTCCAGGACGACGAATAAAGGAGAAAAAACAATGTGCGCCATCATGGGCTTTACCTCGCAGACGCTGAGCGAGGAGGAAATAAAAGAATACTTTGACCGCACACAGTCCCGGGGGCCGGATATGTCCCGCATCGAGAAAGCCGGCCCCGGCTTTCTGTGCTTCCACCGGCTCGCCATCATGGGCCTGCACGAGGAGGGCATGCAGCCCTTTCATCTCGATGGGGACATGTGCGTCTGCAACGGGGAGCTGTACCTGTTCCGCCCGCTGAAGGCGGAGCTGGCGAAGGAATACGACTTCGTCAGCGACTCCGACTGCGAGATCATCCTGCCGCTGTACCACAAGTACGGCCTCGATATGTTCGCCATGCTGGACGCGGAGTTTGCCATGATCCTCTACGACAGCCGGAAAAACGACTTCATCGCCGCCCGGGACCCCATCGGCATCCGGCCGCTGTTCTACGGGTATCTTGATGACGGCTCCATTGTCTTCGCCAGCGAGGCGAAGAACCTGGTCGGGCTGTGCGAGGATATTGAACCCTTCCCGCCGGGGCACTATTACGCGGACGGGAGGTTCACCCGCTACGCCGACATGACCACCGTCGATGAGTATGTCGACGACGATATCGACACGATCTGCGCGAACATCCGGGAAAAGCTCATCCTCGGCATCGACAAGCGGCTCGACGCGGACGCGCCTCTGGGCTTTCTCCTGTCCGGCGGGCTGGATTCCAGCCTTGTCTGCGCCGTATCCGCCCGGGTGCTGGGAAAGCACGTCCGCACCTTCGCCATCGGCATGGACACAGACGCCATCGACCTCAAATACGCCCGCATGGTCGCCGATTACATCGGCGCGGAGCACACGGAGGTGTACATGACCCGGCAGCAGGTGCTCGACTCCCTGGAAGACGTCATCGCCCTGCTGGGGACGTACGACATCACTACCATTCGGGCCAGCATGGGCATGTACCTCTGCTGCAAGGCCATCCATGAGCAGACGGACATCCGCGTGCTCATGACCGGGGAGATCTCCGACGAGCTTTTCGGATATAAATATACGGATTTCGCTCCATCGCCGGAGGAATTCCAGCGTGAGGCGAAGAAGCGGGTGGATGAGCTCTATATGTACGACGTCCTCCGGGCCGACCGGTGCATCTCCGTGAACTCCCTGGAGGCCCGGGTCCCCTTCGGGGATCTGGAATTCGTGAAGTACGTCATGTCCATCGACCCCGCGAAGAAGATGAATACGTACAACATGGGAAAATACCTGCTGCGCCGGGCCTTTGAGAAGGATCATCTTCTCCCGGAGGAGATCCTCTGGCGGCAGAAGGCGGCCTTTTCCGACGCGGTGGGACACTCCATGGTGGACGATCTGAAGGCCTATGCCGAGGAGAAGTACACCGACGCGGAATTCGAGGAGCGGCGGCAGAAATACGATTTCGCCCGGCCCTTTACCAAGGAGAGCCTGCTGTACCGGGAGATCTTCGAGAAATACTACCCCGGCCAGGCGCGGATGGTGAAGGACTTCTGGATGCCGAACAAGGCCTGGGAGGGCTGCGACGTGGACGATCCCTCCGCCCGCGTCCTGTCGAACTACGGTGCCAGCGGCGAATAAAAACAGGCTGTCATACCGATTGCGTATGACAGCCCTAAGGATCATAGTATTTTACTATTATTAATATCCCGTGTTATTGTAGGAGCAGAGATCGATCAATGCCATGACACATCTCTGCGAAACCTGCCCGAGCCCTATGGGGATGCGGCAGGTTTCCTGCATTCCATTCGGAGAGGAAGGGTGAGCGTTCATGACAAAATACATATTCGTGACCGGGGGCGTGGTGTCCGGTCTGGGCAAGGGGATCACGGCGGCGTCCCTGGGGCGGCTGTTAAAGGCCCGGGGCCTCAAGGTGGCGGCCCAGAAGCTGGACCCGTACATCAACGTCGACCCCGGCACCATGAGCCCCTATCAGCACGGGGAGGTATATGTCACCGAGGACGGCGCGGAAACGGACCTCGACCTCGGCCACTACGAGCGGTTCATCGACGAGGATCTGAACAAGTTCTCGAACCTCACCACCGGCAAGGTGTACTGGAACGTTCTCAATAAGGAGCGACGGGGGGAGTACCTGGGCAGCACCGTGCAGATCATCCCCCACATCACGAACGAGATCAAAGAGTTCATTTACAATGTGGGCAAACACTCCGACGCGGACGTGGTCATCACGGAGGTCGGGGGCACCATCGGCGATATCGAGGGCCAGCCGTTTATCGAGGCGATCCGACAGGTGGGACTCGAGCAGGGGAAGGAAAACACGCTGTACATCCACGTCACGCTGGTCCCTTATCTGCGTGGGAGCAACGAGCACAAGACGAAGCCCACCCAGCACTCCGTGAAGGAACTGCAGGGCATGGGCATCCACCCGGATATCATCGTGCTGCGGTCCGACGAGCCCATTGAGGACGAAACGATCTTCCGGAAGGTCGCCATGTTCTGCAACGTACCGCCGGAGCACGTCATCGAAAACCGCACGCTGGACACCCTGTACGAGTGTCCGCTGATGCTGGAGGAGCAGGACTTTTCCGGCATCGTCTGCCGGCGGCTGGGGCTCCGAACGTCCGCGCCGGAGCTGAAGGAATGGCGGGACATGGTAACGTCCATCCACGCCCTGCACCGAAAGGTCACCGTCGCGCTGGTGGGAAAGTACGTCCAGCTCCACGACGCCTATCTCTCCGTCATGGAGGCCCTGCGCCACGCGGGCTTTGCCCTGGGGGCGGAGGTGGAGATCCGCTGGATCGACTCGGAGACGGTCACGCCGGAGCGTTGCTGCGAGCTCTTCACCGGCGCAGACGGCATCCTGATCCCGGGCGGCTTCGGCGGCCGGGGGATCGAGGGAAAGATCGCCGCGGCGCAGTATGCCCGGGAGCATAAGATCCCCTATCTCGGACTGTGCCTCGGGATGCAGATCGCGGTGATCGAGTTTGCCCGGCACGCAGCGGGACTTGCCGGGGCGAACTCCCGGGAGTTCGACGAGGCGGCGCCGTATCGGGTGATCGACTTCATGCCCGGGCAGAACGACGAGATCGACAAGGGCGGGACCCTCCGCCTGGGCGCCTATCCCTGCGCGGTGCAGCCGGGGACGCTGCTGGAGAAGTGCTATGGCGCGTCCATGATCTCCGAGCGGCACCGGCACCGCTACGAGTTCAATAACGAGTACCGGGATGCTTTGACAGCGGCGGGGCTCGTCATCGGCGGCACCTCGCCGGATAAGCGCCTCGTGGAGACCGTGGAGCTCAAGGATCATCCGTTTTATATCGGGGTGCAGTATCACCCGGAGTTCAAGAGCCGCCCCAACAAGCCCCATCCGCTGTTTCTGGGGTTTGTTCGCGCGGCGCTGGGAGAGGAGACGTAAGTATGGAACTGGATCGGGAACAATGGCTGCATTACGGTGAGATCACCGAGCGGGACGCCTGCGGCATCGGCGCGGTGGTGGATATCCAAGGCCGGCAGAGCCGGGCGGTGGTGGACGACGCGCTGAAGATCGTGGAAAAGCTCGAACACCGCGCCGGCAAGGACGCCCTGGGCGAGACGGGAGACGGCGTCGGCATCATGACGCAGATCTGCCATCCGTTCTTTCAAAAAGCGGCGCTGACGTGCGGCGTCGAGCTCCCGGCGGCGGGGGATTATGCCGTGGGCATGTTCTTCTTTCCCCAAAATACGCTGGAGCGGCGGCAGGCACAGAAGATGCTGGAGGTCATCCTCCGCAAAGAAGGACTGCCTTTCCTGGGCTGGCGGGAGGTGCCTACCTGCCCGGAGATTTTGGGAAAGACCGCGCTTGCGTGTATGCCGACGATCCTTCAGTGCTTCGTGGGGCGTCCGGCGGACGCGTCCCGGGGCCTGGCGTTTGACCGGCGGCTGTATCTGGCACGGCGAGAGTTCGAGCAGTCGAACGACAATACCTATGTCGTGAGCCTGTCCAGCCGCACGGTGGTGTATAAGGGGATGTTCCTGGTGGGGCAGCTCCGGGGGTTCTACCGGGACCTGCAGTCGGAGGACTATGCCTCCGCCATCGCCATGGTCCACTCCCGCTTTTCGACGAATACGACGCCAAGCTGGGAGCGGGCCCATCCCAACCGCTTCCTCCTCCACAACGGGGAGATCAACACCATCCGCGGCAACGTGGACCGGATGCTGGCCCGGGAGGAGACC
>CAJOIC010000057.1 GCA_905234625.1 uncultured Oscillospiraceae bacterium
GCTGTTCGAGAAAAAGGACGGCGAGCTGCTGCTTGTGGACGAAGTGGAAGCCACCCACATCGGCTGTGAATACGGAGAATACGGGGAGGATAACTGACCTTGAAAAAACTGCTCATTGTGATCGACATGCAAAACGATTTTATCGACGGCTCTCTGGGAACACCGGAAGCGGTCGCCATCGTGGACGCGGTGAAGGACAAGATCCGCTCCTATCCCGCCGGGGATATCTTCGCCACGATGGATACGCATGGGCCGGATTATCTCTGCACACAGGAGGGCCGGAATCTCCCGGTCGAGCACTGCATCCAGGGAACGGAGGGCTGGCATATCCGCCCGGACATCGCGGAGCTTTTGACCGAGGCCGCGATCTTCGAGAAGCCGACGTTCGGGAGTGTCCAGATGGCGGAAGCTGTCAAGGAGATCGAGGATCTGGAGGAGATCGAGCTCATCGGGCTCTGCACGGATATCTGTGTCGTATCAAACGCGCTGCTTCTGAAAGCGACCCTGCCGGAAGTAAAGATCAGCGTGGACGCAAGCTGCTGCGCCGGCGTCACACAGGAAAAGCATCTGGCCGCATTGGAGACCATGCGTTCCTGCCAGATCGAGGTCAGATAAGGCATGGAGGACCTGTGCGAGCGATTCGAGCTTCGCAGGGATGCCGGCTTGAACCAAAACAGTGAGCTGTGATGAGGAGGAAGACAAATGACGCTGCCGAAGGATCCGATGATCCTGCTGAGCTTTCTGAACATGAAGCTGCGGGACGGCTATACCTCCCTGCGCGAGTTCTGCGACGACCATGATGCCGACATGGACGAGCTCATAAAAACGCTTTCGGGCGTTGGCTATCATTACGACGAGAAGACCAATCAGTTTCGGTGATCGACGGAGCCTCATATTATAGAGGTCTTGACTGATATGCTGGTCAAAAATATAATGATGACATGCCTGAGAAATGCGGTGTTATTTCGCCGAGCAATTCGAGATCCCGCCGGAGTGGAACGAGGCAGCTCAGACAGAGCTCCGTGCATGACATTCCGCGGGCGGTCCGCGCCCGGCAAGTATGACAAAAGGAAGCGAAACGGATGAAAACGAAAAACCGAAAAAAAGCTGTATTCACATTTGCCGCGACCCTATTGCTCATAATCGCCGTCTTTGGGCTGAGCCTGATCAAGACCGGCGCCTATAACCGCGCGAAGCATCGCACGGTCTTTGCCGGCGAGGCGCTCTTTACTGACGATAACGCCCAGGCGTATGACGTCAAGGCGACAGCCATTCCCCGGAGCAGTACCTGGGGCAAGATCTTTGACTTCAACGACGAGGGTCTCACCGAGAACAACTATCAGGCATATACCTACGATATCACCGTTTCCAACAACACCCGGGACGAGGTCGAATACTTCACGTTTAAACTGACCTTCGGACGGGAAGTCTTTTTATCGTCTGCGTGGAACGGAGCCCTGGAGATCCATCAGAGCGTGAACAAGAGCCAGCTCGTCACCACCGTCCCCGATCTTCGTGAATTCGATCCCGGCGAATATGCCCTCGAGACCTTCACCGTGGACGGTGAATCCTTTATCGACCTGAAGGCTGACGACTATCTGGTGTACATCCCCAGCTCCAGCACGAACGCTATGGAGGTGCCGATAGAGCCCTACGAAGGCACGACGCCGGGCATCATCCTGTATGTTCCCATGGAGGAGGACATCGAGGGGGCGACCCTGGAGCTCGAATACACCTTCCACCGGCTTCTGACAAGCGAGCCTCTGTTCTGGATCGCCCTTGCCGGCCTGGGGGTCTGGGCCATCGCGCTGGTCATCTCTGCCATCACCTCTGCCCAGATCCGGAAATACACCGAGCGCCACGAGCGGGACAACAAGATCATCAACGAATCCATCGAGACCTTTACCGGCTTCATCGACGCGAAAGACCCGTATACCAACGGTCACTCCAAGCGGGTCGCGGTATACACCCGCCGTATCGCCAGAGAGATGGGCTATACCGGAGAAGAGCTTGACCGCATCTATTACATCGCCCTCCTGCACGACTGCGGCAAGATCGGCGTGCCCGACAACATTCTGGGAAAGCCCGGCAGGCTGACCGATGAAGAATTTGAGGTCATAAAATCCCACACCGTACGGGGCGGCGAGATCCTCAGCAGCTTCAAGAGCCTGGAAAACGTGGCGGAGGGCGCCCTGTACCACCACGAGCGCTACGACGGCAAGGGCTATCCGGCGGGACTGGCCGGGCAGGACATCCCCCTCATCGCGCGTATGATCTGCGTGGCGGATTCCTATGACGCCATGAACACGAACCGGGTGTACCGAAAGAGGCTCACAAAGGACGATATCCTCCATGAGATCGAGGTGAACAAAGGGCGTCAGTTCGATCCGGAGATCGCAGACGTCATGCTGGAGCTTCTGCGGGACAATAAGATCCGGATGGATGACTGATGTCCCTCCGGTCCCGCCCGCGGGCGGGCAGATCCCTTCGTCTCTCCAAAAAGAAAGTCCATCCTTTCGGATGGACTTTCTTTTTGGGATGCCGGGCCTCAGCGATTGTCCACGGGCTCCGGGTAGAGATCGTGCCGGCTCAGCCGCTGCCAGGCTACCTCCTCCCAGCGGGTGCCGGGCTTTCCGTAGTTGCAGTAGGGGTCGATGGAGATGCCGCCCCGGGGGGTGAACTTGCCCCAGACCTCGATATACTTCGGGTCCATGAGGCGGATGAGGTCCTTCATGATGACGTTCATGCAGTCCTCGTGGAAATCCCCGTGGTTCCGGAAGCTGTACAGATACAGCTTGAGGGATTTGCTCTCCACCATGCGCTCGCCGGGGACGTAGGAGATATACACCGTGGCGAAATCCGGCTGACCCGTGATGGGGCAGAGGCTGGTGAATTCCGGGCAGTTGAATTTGACGAAATAGTCGTTGTCGGGGTGTTTGTTGACGAAGGTCTCCAGCACCCCGGGGTCATAGTCGCTGCTGTAAACGGTATTTTTGCCTCCCAGCAGAGACAGACCGTCGGTCTCTTCCCGTGTTCTTCCGGTCATGATCGTCATTCCCCCATTTTCCATAGCTTTTTCAGCGCATTGACCAGCATGGCGCCCACGACGCCGGAGATGGCCTGTCCCACCAGGAGACTGGCCGCCAGCGCCCAATAGGGGATGCCCAGAAGCTTCGACAGCCACAGGGAAACGCCCAGCGCGGGGATCAGCGTGATGGGCGCCGCCGTCAGCCAGGGGGAGAGGTTTTTCTTCCCCAGCAGTGCGCAGCTGCCCGCCGTCAGCAGGCCGATGAGCCCGCCGCCCACGATGTCGAATACGCCGAGACCGCCCATCAGCATGTTGGCGATCAGGTTCGACAGACCCAGCGGCACCACCAGGAACGGAAACAGATATGCGACCCCGTACAGCGCGGTGGCAATGCGCACCTGGTACTGGCCGAAGGCAAAGCTCTGGGTAAAATACATGACCACGATATAGATCGCCATGACGGCGGCGGACATCGTCAGTTTTTGGGTCTTGCTCAGATCCTTCATATCCATTCTCGTCACCTCCTCAGACAAAAATAAGCGCACCCATCCCAGGCGCGCTCCAACAAGAAATGTTGTTTTCGTCCCTAGTTTTGTTTATAGACAGGATGGTCTCGAACTGTCTGCCGCGAGGCTTTACAACTATAACACGCGGCAGCGCCGGGGTCAAGTCCCCGATGCTGCCGTATGTCCGTGCGCTTTGTTGTCCGGAAGGAACATGGTGACCACCGTGCCGCCGCCCTCCCGCGGCGTGATACGGAGGGTGCCGCCGCACATCATGTCCAGACGCCTGCGCACGTTCTCCAGGCCTACGTGGACCTGGCTGTCCTCCGCGGGGGAGAAGCCGGGGCCGTCGTCCTCCACCGTGATGACGCTCCCGTGCTGCGCGGCTTCGGTGCGGATGGAGACTGTCAGCGGGTCCAGCTCCGGGTCCACGCCGTACTTGACGGCGTTTTCCACGATGGGCTGGAGGGTCAGCGGCGGAAGGAGAAAGCCCGTGTGGGGCGTGTCGAACTCCACGTTCAGCAGGTCCTCATACCGCGCCTGAGCCACGGCGAGATAGGCCTGGGTGTGTTCCAGCTCCTCCTCGAAGGGGATCAGTTCCGGCGGAGATAGGTGGTGAAGGAACCCACCAGCTCCTGTGCCTTCTTCGGATCCGTGTCGCAGAGGTAGTAGATGTTCGTCATGGTGTTGTAGATGAAATGGGGACGCTTTACCACGATCATCCTGTTCATCATCCTGCTGGTGGGACTGGGCATCATGCTCTATCCCGTCATCAGCGACTGGTGGAACTCCATGCACCAGTCCCGCGCCGTGGCGACCTACGCGGAGACCGTCTCCACCATCGACAGGGAGCTGTATGAACGCCTGCTGGCGGAGGCGGAGGAGTATAACCGGGAGCTGTCCAACATCGGTCTGCGCTGGCAGATGTCCGACGAGGAGCTGGAGAAATACGAGGATATGCTCCGCATCGACGAGTCCGGCATCATGGGCTATATCCAGATCGAAAAGATCGACTGCCTCCTGCCCATCTATCACGGTACGGACGAGGCCGTCCTGCAGATCGGCGTGGGCCATATCGAGGGTTCGTCCCTGCCCGTGGGCGGCGCGGGGAGCCATTGCATCCTGTCAGGCCACCGCGGCCTGCCTACCGCGCGTCTTTTTACCGATCTTGATAAGCTGGTGGAGGGGGATACCTTCGTCATCCGCACGCTGGATGAGGTCTACACCTACCAGGTGGACCAGATCCGCATCGTGCTGCCCTCGGATCTGTCCGATCTGCGCATCGTCGGCGGGGAGGACTACTGCACGCTTGTCACCTGCACTCCTTACGGCATCAATACCCACCGTATGCTGGTGCGGGGACGCCGCATCGAGAATGCCAAGGAGGCCAAGGATATCCTGGTCTCTGCGGACAGCATCCGCATCCCCAACTATGTGGTGATGGTGGCCGTGGGCGTGCCCATGCTGTTCCTGTTCCTTATCGCCCTGCTCTTCCGCTACCGCCGCCGTCCGGCGGGACCCTCGGAGGAGGAGCTGTTCCTCCAGATAGAGCAGATGAGCCAGGCCCAGGAAGAAGAGCAGGCCCGGCAGGAGATATCCCGGCAGTCGGAGGCCGAGCCGGAAGCTCCGCCGGAACCGGAAAAAAAGCCTTGGGAGGATGACTCCTTTTGGGATACATGACATATCCTGTTTTACGAATCACAAGAAAGGGGGAGACGCCAATGAAAAAACGACATATCGTCCGCGCGCTGGCGCTGCTCCTTGGAATGGCGATGCTGCTGGCGTATCCCGCCGCTGCGGTGGACCTGAACGCATCCTGCACCGTGACGGTGGAGGCCAACAGCACGGAGTACGCCGATGACCTGGAAAAGGCGGACGTAGTGATCGATCTCTACCGCGTGGCGGACGCCGCGCCGGTGGGGGAGAACGGCTATGAGCTTCTGCCGACGGGTGTGTTCTCCGACCTCGTGATCACCGACGCTCAGGACAGCGACGAATGGCAGGTCCTGACCCAGGAGGCGGCTGAGCTGGCCCTGGCCCTGGGCAGTCCGACGGTGTCCGACGCGCCTCTGGGGGAGCCAATCACCCTGACCAACGGCGGCACGCCCCTGAGCACGGGCCTTTATCTGATGATCGCCCGAGGCCGCGGCGTGGACGACTATTCCACCACGGTCCTGAACGACAGGGAAGAGAGCACTCTTGTCACCGTCGCCATGTCCGACGACTATGAGTATCTGTTCGCGCCGCAGCTGCTGGCGATCCCCGCCGAGGTGCAGGAGAGCGCCCCGGAGGAGGCGCCTGTGCCGGAGGGCGGAGAGTCAGGTCAGCCTGTTACCGACGGCACGCCCGACATCATCTGGGTGTACGACGTGGACGTGGCGCTGAAGCTGGACCGCCTGCCGCTTTACAGCGACATCGAGGTATTCAAGACCCTCACCACCTACGAGGCGGCGGAACCGGCGACCTTTGTTTTCGACGTGCAGGCGACCCTGGACGGGACGATGATCTATTCCAATGTGGCGTCCCTTACCTTCACCGCCCCCGGGACCAAGAGCGTGCTTCTGCAGCGCATTCCCGTGGGAGCCATGGTGACGGTCCGCGAAGTCTATAGCGGCGCCCATTACAGCCTTCAGTCCGCGGCGACCCAGACCGCCACGATCGTGGCCGGTACGACGGCCCGCGTGGATTTTGTGAACGAGTATAACGGCTCCGCTACCGGCGGCCACGGCATCACCAACAACTTCACCTATGACGGTTATACCTGGGTCTGGGTGCAGAAGACCGGGAACGACCAGTAAGGAGGGCGGATATGAAGCGATGGAAAATTCTTCTGACCGTCCTTGCGCTGGTCTTGATCATGAGCATCGGGATCGGCACGGCGTACGGGTATTTCACCACCTATGTGGTCACCCGCGGCGGTCATGTGGTGACCCTGGGGGAGAGTGGGCGCACGGATATCTATGAGCGCTTCTCCCAGTGGACGAAGCATGTCACCGTCTCCAGTGCCGCGGACAGCGACCCCGCCTTCGTCCGCATCCGCGCGTATTGGGGCGCGGGCTATTCTGTGACCTATGAAGGCAACGGCGTGTGGTACGACGGCGGCGACGGCTGGTGGTACTATACCCCCATCCTGCAGCCCGATTCTTCCACCAGCGAATTTGACGTGTATATCTCCAACGTCCCCAGCGATGTGACCGAGGGGGATGAGTTCAATATCGTCGTGGTCTATGAGACTACCTCCGTGCGCTATCGTGCGGACGGTACGCCTTACGCTGATTGGAGCGTCCGTCTGGACTCCGGCACCGTGGGAGGTGTGGGCTGATGGATAAGGTACGTAGGATCCTTCGATCCCCCATCACTACGGTGGTGCTGTTCGTTCTGGCGGCGGCCCTTCTGCTGTCGGGCGCCATCGGCGGCAGCCGCGCCGCCCTGTCCTATTACGCGGACAGTTATTATGTCCAGATGGCGATGCAGAACATCGGCGTGACCCTGAACGAAAACGGCACCGCCGTCTGCTGGCGCAATTACAGCTCCGATTCCTCTGGCCAGTGGGTGACGAGCGATTCCGGACTGCTGACCGGGATGCTGGGAGCGGATGAGTCGCTGCGGCTGGGCTATGCCTATCCCGAGCTTCTGACCGTGACCAATTCCGGCAATATCAACGAGTATGTCCGGGTGAGCATCTACCGTTACTGGGTGGATGGTTCCGGCGCCAAGCAGCAGGAGCTGGATCCGTCTCTCATCGAGCTTGGGCTCACGAACAGCGGGAGCTGGCGGGTGGACGAGGCCGCCTCCACCGAGGAGCGGATCGTGCTCTACTATACCAGGGCTCTTTCCCCCGGGGAGACGACCCCCGCGTTCATGGACACCCTGACCATCAGCGCGGATACCGCAGCCCGGGTGACGCAGACGTCCACGGAGACGATGGAAAACGGCCGGATGTACAATACCGTCCGGACCGTATACGACTATGACGGTAAGGAGTTCCAGCTCGAGGTAGAGGTGGACGCGGTGCAGACCCATAACGGTGCCGCAGCCATCCAGAGCGCCTGGGGCGTCAACGCTTCTTCCGTCGGCCTGGGATGAGGAGGCGCAGTATGAAGAGAACGATTTGCGCCGTACTGGCGCTGTGTCTGGCGCTGCTGCTGTCCGTACCCGCGATGGCGGAGTCCATCACCCAGGATCCCGTGCATGTGACCTTTACCGCTGCCAGCTCCATGGACAGCGACTATACGAACGCCGCCATCCGCGACGCTCTGTCCATCCTGCAGCCCGGCGATGATATCACAGTGCAGCTGATCCTGAAAAACGAGAACGCAGAGAACGTCGATTGGTATATGACAAACGAGGTGCTCAACTCCCTGGAGGACCGCAGCCGCAGCGCCAAAGGCGGCGCATATACCTACCTGCTCACCTATCGGAGCGCTTCCGGCGAGAACTATGTCCTCTACTCCAGCGATACGGTTGGCGGCGAGGCTTCGCTCAACAATGTGATCGGCCTCCACGAGGCTACCACAGGACTGGAGGATTACTTCTACCTGGATACCATGCAGACCGGCGACAGCGGCATGATCAACCTGTATGTGGCGCTCGACGGCGAGACCCAGGGAAACGACTACCAGAACACCCTTGCGGATCTGCAGATGAACTTTGCCGTGGAAAAGGGCACCACTCTCCCGGCGCGGCCTCCCCTGGCGGATTCTCTGGCCAATGAGAACCTGACGGAGACGAATCCCCCCAACGGTGAGACTACGTCCCAGACCACCGTCAGGGATATGGTGAAAACGGGAGACGATATGGATCTCTTCCCGTACTATCTTGCTATGAGCGGCAGCGGCGCGCTGTTTCTCCTGCTGGCGGCTGACAGTCTTCGCCGCCGGACGAAGAAGGGGGCGTCGAAGCGATGAAGCGACTGGCGAGCTTCCTTTTGGCCCTGTGGATGGCGGCGCTGCTCTGCGTCGGCGCCATGGCGGCGCCGTACACCTATACCGTGCGCATTTTCGCCGGGACCCAGGGGACCATCAATGGGCAGAGCGTGTATGTCATTCCCAATCAGTCCTACGGGCAGCGGGTGACCTTCGACCCCAACATGGTGGAAATCAGCAATACCAGCAAATACTATGTCAAGGGCATCCGCGAGAGCGGACGGGACAACAACAGCTCTGTCAATCAGCTCTCCTTCACCGTGACCCAGGACAAGGATTATGTTGTGGCCTACGGTATCCGCGGCGAGGTCGTGATCTACACCGTCCAGTTCGTTGACGAGAACGGGAACGTCCTGGCGGAGAGCGAGGTCTATTACGGCAACACCGGCGATAAGCCTGTGGTGGCCTACCGCTATATCGAGGGCTACCAGCCGTTGTATTACAACATCACCGGCACTCTCAGCGATGATCCGTCCCAGAATGTCTTTACCTTCATCTACCGCGATATCGCTGCCGCGGAGGTGAGCGGCGGCGGAACTACCACCACCACGACCAACACCGAGACCAACGTGGAAGGCGAGGGCGGCGGATCCACCGAGATAGAAGAAACGGAGTTCGAGACGGAGGAGATCCTGGATATGGATGTGCCTCTGGCAAACTTCAACGGGACGGGCGGTGCAGGTACCGACGGCGAAACGACCACCGGATCCGCCGACGGTCCCGCCGACAAGACCGGCTTCGGCTATGCGTTCCGCAGCACGCTGATCGGCGTGATTTGGGCGCGGCTGACGCGCTTCCAGCGTTATGCCTTCCTGGTGATCTCCGCTCTGTTCCTGGGCGGCGTGATTTGGCTGCTGGTGATCCTGCTTCGCAGGAAAAAGGAGAAGCCGGAGGAGGATGAAGACGATCGAAACGAAGTCGAACAACATGACGACAGCAACGACATCCGGCCGTAAGAGCCGGACCGGGGGCGGGAGCTTTCTTCCCGCCCTCTGCAACGTGCTGGGCATTTTGGTGCTGCTGGCGGTGATCGCGGTCAGTCTGCCCCTGTCCCTGCCCCGCTATCTGGGGTATGAGATCTATGAGGTAGTCAGCGGGAGCATGGAACCGGCCATCCCCGTGGGCAGCGTGATCTATGTCGCCCCGGTGGCGCCCGAGGATGTGGCCGAGGGGGATGTGATCGCGTTCCAGAGCGGCGAGGACGTCATAACCCACCGGGTGACAGAAAACCGGTTCGTCGTGGGCGAGTTCGTGACCAAAGGCGACGCCAACGCCGCTGAGGACTTCGAAACTGTCCCGTACAGCGCCCTGATCGGGCGTGTAGAGCGGCATTTTCCCTTCCTGGGTCAGATGCTGTCGCTGTTCGCCGCCCCCGTGGCGAAGCTGTATCTTCTGGTATTCGCCCTGTGCGGCGTGATGTTCCAGGTCCTGGCGGCCCAGATCCGATCCCGGCAGCGGGAGAAGCTGCGGGCGGCCCTGAGCGAGTTCGACGACCTGGATCTTGACGAGGTCCTTCCGTCGATGGAGTCGATCTCGTCGGATGGAGACGATCGACGGGCAAGGCGGTCCCGGCGGATCCGGGGCGTTCTGATGGTGCTGCTGCTGGTTGTGTTCCTGTTCTCCGCGGGGACGGTGGTAGTGGTGCGGCATCAATACCGGGTGAACGAGGCCCTGTACGACGAGGCCTCGGCGCGCTTTACTTCCCCCGTGCCGGAAGCCGCTGTGGCGGACGCCGCGCCGCGTACGTCGACGGCGCACTCCGCAGTCAAGGAAGAGCGGGAGCCCATCGTCGCGCCCATCACGGTGGATTTCGACGCTCTCCTGGCTGAGAACCCCGATGTGATGGGGTGGATCTACTGCGAGGGTACGGCCATAGACTATCCCGTCATGCAGGCGGAGGACAATGATTACTACCTCCACCGCAGCTTTGACGGTGTGTACAGTACGGCGGGCTCCATTTTCGTGGAGGCGGAGAACCGCCCGGGCTTCGCGGACGCCAACACCATCGTGTACGGACATCATATGCGGGACGGCTCCATGTTCGCCGGCCTGGAGAACTGGGCCGATCCGGGCTACTATGAGGAGCATCCCGTCCTGTGGCTGCTGACCCCGGAGGGGGATTACCGCATCGATCTGATCGCGGGCTATACCACCTCCGCCGCCTCGGACACCTATACCATCTTCGACGAGCCCGGTCCGGAGCTCACGGCGTATCTGGAGGCGGCCCTGGAGCAGTCCGACTTCCTCTCGTCGGTGACCCCGTCTGAGGACGGGCGGTATGTGGTCCTGTCCACCTGCGCCTATGTGTTCGACAATGCCCGCTATGTGCTCCACGGGCTACTGACACCGGCGGACTGATCGGATTCGTGATGATTATGCAGGCCTGTGCTTCCCTGGGGAGGCACGGGCCTGTCATTTTGTGGATTGTCTTCCGTTTGTGTAAAATATTTGACAATTTTTGCACAAATTATGCTTGACCTTTTGAAGGAGCAATATTATAATGTTAATATGATAAAAGGGCAGATATGCGAGTTTGCTCTGCGTACCGGCTCAATTTGAGAATGGGAGTGGACACCATGTATAAAAAGAACTTTGATTTTGTCGTGGACAAGGCCAGAGCGATCGAGAAACCCATACGCGTCGCCATCGCCGGCGCCGACGCTGAGAATATCCTTCTGGGCGCCTTCCGCGCCGAGGCTGCGGGCTTTGCCGAGCTCATCCTCGTGGGCGACGAGCAGAAGATCACCGAGATGCTCAAGAACCTGAGCCTCGCCACCCGTAAGTATACCATCGTGGACGTGAAGGACTATAACCATGTGGTCCAGGCCGCCATCGACCTCATCAAGGCGGGCAAGGCCGACGTCCTCATGCGCGGCAACACCCAGACCCGCGATTTCCTGCTGCCCATCCTGGACAAGGAGAACACCCTCATCCGCAAGGATAAGCTCCTCACCCAGATCACCATGATGAAGATGCCGGACTATGACCGCATCCTGGCCATCTCCGACGTCACCATCATCCCCGAGCCCGACATTAACCAGCGCAAGCATGTCATCAAGAACATGGCCGGCACCTTCAAGGCCCTGGGCTATGAGCATCCCAACATCGCGCTGCTGTCCCTGGTGGAGAAGCCCACCTTCCACATGCATGATACCGTGGAGGCCCAGACCATCGTCCACGATCACAAGGAGAAGCCCATCGCCGACTGCGAGCTGGTGGGACCCATCGCCTATGACTTGATCATCAGCAAGGAAGCCGCCCGCCTGAAGGGATATGACTGCCCCCTGTGCGGCGAGTTCGACGGTATCGTCACCCCCAGCCTCCTGGCTGGCAACCTCCTGGTGAAGGTCCTGCAGATGCACGGCCGCGCCTCCAGCTGCGGCGTTATCGTCGGTGCGAATATCCCCATCGCCATCACCTCCCGGTCCGACACCGAGGAGCAGGCGTATCTCTCCCTGGCCGTCTGCGCTGCCCTGCCCGAGCAGGAAATCGAGTGCTGATCTCTTGAAAGACCCATCGGGACCGCTCCCTTCCGGAGCGGTCCTGTTTTACATTGACACGGTTTTTTTGGATATAACGGGATCCGAACTGCATAAAAAAGAGGAAAGGCCGGAGCCCTTCCTCTTTTCCATTTTGCCGGGTCTTTACTTGACGGTGACGGTGCCGTAAGCGGCGTCGGTGACGACGTTCAGCTCGCCCGCGCCGGTGTTGACGATATCGGCGGCGGTGAGGTTCGCGGAGTACACGGTCAAAAGACCTCCCTCGGCCACGTCCACAGTCAGGATGCCGTCGGCGGTGTCGATGGCAACGTCGCCGTAGAAGCGGACGGCCATTTCGCCGTCATACAGGGCCTGATAGGCGTCCAGATTCGCGGGATCTACGGTGACGTCGGTGATGGCGTTGACGCCGGTGCGGTTGCCCACGCTGGCGAGGACGTTGCCGCCGGCCAGATTCAGCTCGGAATCCACCACGGTGATGATGGCGCGCTCGCAGCCGGTGGCGGCGAAGAGCTTGGAGCCGCTGTTATTGAGAACGGAGTTCACCAGGGTCAGAGCGCCCGCGTCCGTCACCAGGGAGGTGGTGTTCTGGAAGGTGGCGGTGGAGACGTTCAGGAGGGAGTTCTGGAAGTACTGGGAGGCGAAGCCGTTGCCGCCGATGGTGTTGGCGTAGAGGCCGTTCTTCACGATGAGCGTGGTGGGCTCGTCGGTGACGGAGCCGCCGGTGGCCACGGTGTCCTCATAGACCTGATAGCCGCCCCAGAAGTCGGAGGAGAAGACGCGGCCGGAGCCGAAGGCGGCGGCGTCCAGATAGTGGACGGTGCCGTTATAGAGGTTGTTGGTCAGGTGCTGGGAGGCGGAGTAGGCCACGGCGTTCGTGATGTTCAGCGTGCCGCCGAAGCCCACGTAGGCGGTGCCCGCCATAGTCCCCGGAGGCGCGGAGGAGGACGCCTCGCCGTCAATGACGAGGGTGCCGTCCGTGCTGCGCAGGTTCACCAGGGTGTCCTTGCCCCAGACGCCCATGGCCGTGCCGAGAGCGAAGCGGTAATAGGCGTTGCGGCTGGTGGCGTTATAGACGAAGCCGTCGTGGGTGGGATCGGTGGCGGCCTCCTGGCCGTCCAGCGCGTAGCGGGGATCGGACAGGCCGGTGATGACTGCGGCCACATCGTCGGCGCTGCCGTTCAGGGAGACGGTATTGTTCGTGATGGTGAGCTCACCGGCGTTGTTGATGAGCAGGGCGGCGTTGGCCTCGGAGATGAGGTCCGTGCCGTCGATCTCCGCCTGGACGGCGTCCAGGTTATCGGCGGTGACGATGACGGTGCCGCCGTATTCGGGACCGAAGTACTGGGACATATCCGCATAGGCGGAGCCGGTGGCCTCAGCGCGGGAGGCGTCGGGGGCGACCTTCGCCTGGACATAGGGAGCCGCGGCATAGAGGATGGCAACGGCCTCCGCCTTGGTCAGCTGCTTGTCCGCCGCGGGGGCCTGGGCCTCGCCCAGAAGGACGGAGGAGACGGCGGCGATCTTCGCCTCATTGGAGACGCCGGTCTCGCCGGAAGCCTCACCGGAGGGACCCTCAGCAGCGGCCTTCAGGGCTGCGGCCATGGCCTCGCCGTCGGCGTTCAGCATGGTCCAGACGGAGGTGAAGGCGTTGTACATGCCCACATAAGCGAACTCCACGTCCACCACGGCGCCGGTGCCGAGGCTCGTGACGCCGGGGATGTTCTCGGTGAGGTAGAAGCCCTCGCCCAGATCCTTCACGTCGGAGTACTGCGTGTAGATCCCGTCCCAAACACCGGCCTGCAGGGTGGCGGACACGGCGTCGGAGTAGGGGTCGTTGGAGAACATGGCGCCCACGAAGTCGTCGGGATCGGCGTAGCCCGCAACGGAGGTGGTCTGATCCACTACGATCTGGAACAGACGGTACAGGGCCACGGCGTACTCATAGCCGTAGAGCGTGTCGCCGAAGGCGGTGAGCCGGTCGCCGGAGTTGGTGATGCCGGAGCGCAGATACCAGGCGACGGCGTCCTCATAGCCCGCGAAGTTCTCGGGATCGGTCAGATCGTCGATGGAGACGGCGGTGCGGTTGCCGCCGATGAAGACGGAGGTGTCGCCCTGGATGGGGTTTGCGTCGGTGACGGCGGTGTAATCGCCGTAGGCCATGTTGGGGGCATAGGTGGTGAGGGCGAGCTGGGAGCCGTCCGCCAGGGTGAGCGTGGCGGCGTTCCCGGCATACTCGTCGCCCACGACGTAGATGGCGGTGTTGTAGGCGCCGTCGCCGGTGGAGATGTAGTACGCGGTGTTCGCCGCGGGGTCCACGCCCGTGACGGTGAGGACGCCGCCCTTGACCTCAGCGGCGACGCCCGCCGCAGGTTCGGTCAGAGAACTGTCGGCATAAACGGTCAGAGAGCCGTCAAAGGGAGCGGGAACGAAGGCCGCCTCGTCCTCGCCGCCGGCCTCATAAACGCCGTAGCAAGCCGCGGAAACGGCATCCCCGCCGATCTCCCCCTGGGAGGCGACGAAAACATACTGGCTCAGGGCCAGCATGCCGGATAGGTCGATGCCGCCGCCGCTGGAGCTGCCGCTGGACCCGCCGGCCTCGCTGCTGGCCTCGCCGCTGGCGTCCGCCTCGGCGCTGGCCTCGCCGGAGGCAAAGGCGCTCAGGGACAGCAGCATGGCCAGGGCGATGATAAGCGCAAGGAGCTTTGTGGATCGTCTCATGGATCATACCTGCCTTTCTGTGCTTTCCGATTTGTTGCAGTAAATAAAGGTATACCATTTTTTCCCGCGTCCGTCAATGATAGTACAATGACAATCCATGACAAGAAAAAACAAAAGAACAGCTTCGCAGCGGCGATGACGGCATTTTCTATCGGTACACCAAAAATGACCGACGTTTCTTGTATAATTAGGCAAAAAAGCATAAAACCGGTTGACATTCCACAACGAAGTGATAAAATATTGACAAGGTATTAAAAAAGTGTTACGTCCCTCGTGCCGAAAGGAACGGGGGACATGGCACGAAAAACCTTGAAAACCCAGCGTCGAGAGACGCGATCACTAGGAAGGAGACAAGAAAATGAAAAAGATCCTGGCACTGATCCTTGCGCTTTGCATGGTGCTGGCGCTGACCGCCTGCGGCAGCTCCGCCGCCCCCGCGGCCGAGGAAGCCACCGCTGCCGAGGCCCCTGCGGAAGAGGCCGCTGCGGAAGAGGCCCCCGCCGAGGAGGCTGCCGAGGCCACAGGTAAGGTGTATTACCTGAACTTCAAGCCCGAGGCTGACGAAGCTTGGCAGGAACTGGCGGCTCTTTACACTGAGCAGACCGGCGTTCCCGTCAAAGTTGTCACCGCCGCCTCCGGCTCCTATTCCGATACCCTGACCGCCGAGATGGCCAAGAGCGATGCCCCCACGCTATTCCAGATGGGCAACGCATACAGCCTGCTTGACTGGGGCGATTACGCACTGGATTTGACCGGCACTCCCGTCGTGGGTGAGATGACCAACACGGACTTTGCACTCACCGGTGACGATGGTTCGATCAAGGCGATTGCTTATTGTCTGGAGTCCTATGGTATCATTACGAATGTGGCTCTGCTGGAAGAGGCTGGCTACACACTGGCAGACATCACTGACTTTGACAGCCTGAAGGCCGTGGCAGATGACATCCACGCTCGGGCGGATGAGTTGGGCTTCGACGCGTTCACCTCAGCCGGTCTGGATGGTTCCTCCAGCTGGCGCTTCTCTGGCCACCTAACCAATATGCCTCTGTACTATGAGTTCCGCGATGACGGCGTGACGACGCCTCCTGCGGAAGTCTCCGGCGCTTACCTAGACAACTATCGTGCCATATGGGACCTGTACATTGACGATTCTGCCGCTGAGAAGTCCTCTCTCACCTCTGCTACCGGCGATCAGGCCGAGGCCGAGTTCGGCGAGGGCAAGGCTGTGTTCTTCCAGAACGGTACTTGGGAGTTTTCTAACCTGACTGATACCTTCGGTATGGATCCTGCAACCATCACCATGATTCCTATCTACTGCGGCGTTGATGGTGAGGAAGACGCCGGCCTCTGCACTGGCACCGAGAACTACTGGGCGGTCAACTCCAACGCTTCCGAGGATGATATTCAGGCGACTCTGGATTTCATCTATTGGTGTGTGACTTCCGAAGAGGGAACTTCGATGATGGCTGAGCAGTTTGGCCCCATCCCCTTCAACAGTGCCAAGGAGTCTGAGAATGTCTTTGTCAAGGCGGCTGACGAGTATATCGCTGCGGGCAAGTATCCTGTGACTTGGGCATTCAACAGCACCCCGAACGTGGACAGCTGGCGTGCCGGTATCGTTGACGCTTTGGCCGCATATTCAGCCGATCAGTCCGACGCCAACTGGGAGCAGGTCGTATCCGCTTTTGTGGACGGCTGGGCCATCGAGTGGGCCACCGTTAACGGCTGATAGCCGCTGTGCCAATCGGCATAAGTTCCTTAAGACGGGGCGGGCATTTCGCCCGTCCCGTTTTTCGGATTCTTTGAGAGAGGGTGACCGTCTTGCGAAAAGAAAAGAAGAAAAAACAACATGACACCGCCACGGTGAACGGCAAACTCATCCGCCGCCCCATTAAGCGATGGTTCCCGCTGTTCATCCTGCCCACCTTCGCATGCTTCTGTATCGGCTTCGTCTGGCCTTTTCTGCAGGGCATTTATCTGTCCTTCTGCAGCTTCAACACCCCCCGGGACGCCGCTTGGGTTGGGTTTGAGAACTACCTGAAGGCCTTCAAGGACGGCGGCTTCCGGCATGCCTTCTGGAACACGGCGGCCTTTGCCGTGGTTTCCATTATTCTTATCAATCTCCTGGCGTTCATCATTGCCTACGGCCTGACCCAGAAGATCCGGGGCGCGAACCTGTTCCGCACTGTGTTCTTTATGCCGAACCTCATCGGCGGCGTGGTGCTGGGCTATATCTGGTCCATGATCTTCGACGCCATCCTGAAGGGGTACAGTACATACCTCACCGCCAACGCAACTTACGGCTTTTGGGGCTTGGTGATCCTAGTGGCGTGGCAACAGATCGGCTATATGATGATCATCTACATCGCGGGACTTCAGGCCATCCCGGAGGATCTGAACGAGGCCGCCAAGATCGACGGCGCCACTCGCTGGCAGACCCTTACCCGGGTCACCATCCCCAATATGATGCCCTCGATCACCATTTGCACATTCCTGACGCTGACAAACTCCTTCAAGCTCTTTGATCAGAACCTGGCTCTCACCGGCGGTGCGCCGCAGGTCATCATGAATGGTGCGAAGGTCAATATGACGGAGCTTCTCGCGCTGAACATCTACTCCACCTATAACATCGGCAAGAACTGGCATGGCGCGGCTCAGGCCAAGGCCGTGGTCTTCTTCCTGCTGGTGGCCGTTCTGGCGATTGCTCAGCAGTCCGCGACCCGCAGCAAGGAGGTGCAGGCATAATGAAAAAGACGCGCTATTCTCCTATGAGCAAGCTGTTCACGGTGGTGTTTCTTCTGCTGTGTCTCATGTGGATCATTCCGGTGGCGGAGGTCCTCATCAATTCCTTCAAATCCAACGCCGCCATCAACACCAACGCCTTTGCCCTGCCCACCACGGAGAGCTTTGTCGGCATGGATAACTACGCCAAGGGCATGACCTTCGGCAACTATCCCTTCCTGAAGTCCGTGGGCTTTTCGCTGTTCATCACCGTTGTGTCTGTGGCGCTGATCCTGCTGTTCACCTCTATGAGCGCGTGGTATATTTCCCGCGTAAACAGTAAATTTGCCCGGTTCTTCTATTATCTCTGCCTGTTTTCCATGATCGTTCCCTTTCAGATGGTCATGTTCACCCTGACATTCACGGCGGACCAGCTGAAACTGAATACCCCCTGGACCATCCCTATCATCTATCTGGGCTTTGGCGCGGGGCTTGCGATCTTCATGTTTGCGGGCTTTGTGAAGAGCCTGCCCCTCGAGATCGAGGAGGCCGCCGCCATCGACGGCTGCGGTCCCGTGCGGACGTTCTTTCTGGTAGTGCTGCCTATGCTGAAGCCGACGCTTATCTCCGTGGGCATCCTTGAAACCATGTGGGTCTGGAATGACTACCTTCTGCCGTATCTCGTGCTGGACCGCACCAAGTACATGACCATACCCATCCATGTCCAGTACCTCAAGGGCAGCTACGGTTCCGTGGATCTGGGCGCAACTATGGCGGTCATCATGCTCAGCATTATCCCGATCATCATTGTGTACATCTTCTGCCAGAAGCACATCATCAAGGGCGTCGCCGCCGGCGCGGTCAAGGGATAAGGGGAAACTGCCTATGGAAAGACTCCCCCGCAGCAGCGGTATACTGATGCCCATTTTCTCCCTGCCGTCCAAATACGGCATCGGGACCCTGGGCAGGGCCGCGTATGATTTCATCGACTTTCTCGCAGGCGCCGGCCAGCGCTGGTGGCAGCTGCTCCCCGTGGGCCCCATCAGCTACGGCGACTCTCCGTACCAGAGCTTTTCCACCTTCGCGGGAAACCCCTATTACGTGGATCTGGACCTCCTCATCAAGGACGGGCTTCTGAAGACCTCCGAGGTCAGCGGCGTCGACTGGGGCGCCGACCCCGGCCGGGTGGACTACGGCAAGCTGTACGAGAATCGCTTCGCCGTGCTGAAAAAGGCGGCGGATCGGGGCATGCCCCGGGACGAGGCGGCCTTCCGGACCTTCTGCGAGGAAAAACGGGCGTGGCTGGACGATTACGCCCTGTTCATGGCCTGCAAGCGCCGATTCGGCATGCTTCCCTGGAGCGAGTGGCCGGAGGAGGATATCCGCCTCCACCGCCCCGAGGCCTGCGCCCGCTGGCGTGAGGAGCTCCGGGAGGACGTGGACTTCTTCCGGTACATCCAGTTCCTGTTCTTCCGCCAGTGGGCGGACCTGAAGGCCTATGCCGAGAAGAAGGGCATCGGCCTCATCGGAGACCTGCCCATCTATGTGGCCATGGACTCGGCGGACATCTGGGCGGAGCCCCAATGGTTCCAGCTGGACGGGGACAATGTTCCCACGGAGGTCTCCGGCGTGCCCCCCGACTATTTCAACGAGGACGGCCAGCTCTGGGGCAACCCCCTCTACCGCTGGGACGCCATGCAGCGGGACGGCTTCGGCTGGTGGATCCGCCGGGTGGAGGGCGCTTTCCGTCTGTTCGACGTGGTCCGCATCGACCACTTCCGCGGCCTGGAGAGCTATTACGCCGTGCCCTACGGGGACGACACCGCCCGCAACGGCCGCTGGGTCAAGGGTCCCGGACGGGCGCTGACGGACGTCCTGTCCGGCTGGTTCTCCGGAAAGGCGTTTATCGCCGAGGACCTGGGCTATATGACCCCGGAGGTGAAGCAGCTTCTGGCGGACTCCGGCTTCCCCGGCATGAAGGTGCTGGAATTTGCCTTCGATCCCCGGGAGCCCTCGGACTATCTGCCCCATACCTACCCCAACAATTGCGTCTGCTACACCGGCACCCATGATAACGCCACCCTGGCGGGCTGGCGCAGGGAGGTGGGCAAGAAGGATCTGGCTTTTGCCAAGGCCTACCTAGGCCTGAACGACGAGGAGGGCTTCGTCCGGGGCGTCATCCGGGGCGGGATGGGCAGCGTCGCCGATCTCTTCGTGGCGCAGATGCAGGACTGGCTTGAGCTGGGGAAGGAGGGACGGGTGAATGTCCCCGGCATCCCCCAGGGAAACTGGACCTGGCGCATGCAGCCCGGCGCAGCCAGCCGCGCGCTCGCAAAGGAGATCGCGGCCCTCACGAAGCGCTACGGCAGGTATCACGCCGCATCCAAATGATACAGCGAAAAAGACGCGCCGCAGGGATCCCTGCGGCGCGTCGGCGTATATATCGGGGGAAGCGGAGAAGGCTCAGCCCTCCACCAGCTCCTTGGTGTCGCGGGCGATGACCAGCTCCTCATTGGTGGGGATG
Source organism: uncultured Oscillospiraceae bacterium (assembly GCA_905234625.1). Classification (GTDB taxonomy): domain Bacteria; phylum Bacillota; class Clostridia; order Oscillospirales; family Oscillospiraceae; genus CAJOIG01. Next base: position 19,920 of record CAJOIC010000057.1, read on the forward strand.
ACCATGACCTTGACCTTGCTGTCGGCGGTGGAGATGACGATGTCCTCGCCGCGCTTGGAGTTGCACTCCGGGCAGATCTCGATGCCGAGATAGGTGAGGTACTCGCAGATGGCGGCGCGGGTGGAGGCGCTGTTCTCGCCGATGCCGGCGGTGAAGATGATGCCGTCCGGCGGCGACGTAGGAGCCCACGGTCTTGGCCACGGAGTAGTGGAACATGTCGAGCGCCAGGGCGGCCCGGTCGTTGCCCTCGGAGGCGGCGGTGTCCAGGTCACGGAAGTCGGAGGAGACGCCGGAGACGCCCAGCACGCCGGATTTCTTGTTGAGGATGTTCGTCAGCTCCGCGATGTCCTTGCCGGTGTTGGAGGCCAGGTACTCCAGGATGGAGACGTCGATATCGCCGCAGCGGGTGCCCATGGGCAGACCGGCGATGGGAGTGAAGCCCATGGAGGTGTCCACGGACTTGCCGCCGTCGATGGCGCAGATGGAGCTGCCGTTGCCCATGTGGCAGGAGATGAGCTTCAGCTCCTCGATG
>CAJOIC010000058.1 GCA_905234625.1 uncultured Oscillospiraceae bacterium
GGAGAAGAAGGGAGAGAACTTGCTGTTGAACGGGGAGTAGCCCACCACCAGCGGGGTGTTCTCGTCCACCACGCGGGCGGGTTCCTCCGCCGCGGGCTCTTCCGCAGGTTCTTCCGCCGCGGGCTCTTCCGCGACGGGCTCTTCCGCTGCGGGCTCCTCAGCGGCGGGCTCCTCGGTCTTGCTGCCGCAGGCAGCCAGAGCGAAGACCATCGCCAGAGCCAGCACAAGCGCAAGGAGCTTGTTGAGTTTGCTCATTTGATTTTGTCCTCCTAGAGATTTTTTTATTAAACGCTTGCGCGAATAATATACATATCAATCCTTTTCCTCCCGGCAGAGGAACCGTTCCCTCCGGGAAAAGGCATAGGCCCCGCCGGCGGTCACAGCCGCCGCGCACAGGGCGAAGAACAGATCCCCGGCGTTTCGCTCCGCGCCGAGGAGGAGCCGGACCCCCTCCCCCGCCAGGGATATCGCCGGCAGGATCGCCGCAAACAGCGCGGCGGGCGGGTAGCGGTTTTCCAGCACATCCGCCTGCTGGTGGCGCAGCGGCTCCGTCCGGGCCGCCGTGAGGAGCGCGTCCGTTGCAAGGCCCATGGGGATCGCCGCAAACAAATACGGGATCGCCACGTAAATGGCGCGCATACCGGCGGCGTTTGGTACAAGTCCTGCCGCAAAGAACAGCCACGCCGCTCCCAGGGCGATCAGGACCCGCTTTTTCTCCCGCTGCACGGTCTTCCCGTCCAGGTGATAGACATAGCGTCCGCCTATGTATTCATAATCGGTCCGGAGCCGACCCCGCTCGTCCACTCGTTCCACGAGCCGATAGTCCCGGATATACTTCTTTCGTGCCATAGCGCTTCTCTCGTGCCGGAGCGGTAAACACATTATGCGCTGTTCCGCCCTGCGGAACAGCGCAATGGGGCGCCCCATTGCGAAATACCACTTTAAATCACATACGTTTGAATTTTATCACTTACGTTTTTATATTGCAAGTATAATCCGACTTCCTTAACAAATTGAAATCATTTCAGACCACGGATCACCCGCCCCGCTTGCCCACCCGGGTCATCAGCCGGTCATCCCGCTCCCGGTAGCCGTGCCACATCTCGCCCAGCGTGTCGATGGGCATCCCCTTCGCGGTCATGTCCTTCCAGCCCGCGTCGTACACCGCCCGCAGCAGGGGCACCATGGAAAGCCCTGATTCCGTCAGCCGGTATTCCGTGCGCGGCGGGGCGTCGGGCACGACGGTGCGGTAGATGAGCCCGTCCTCCTCCATGGCCCGGAGGTTTTCCGACAGGACCTTGTGGCTGATGGGCAGCTGCTTGATAAAGTCCGAAAAATTGGTTTTGCCCTCGTCAAACACCATCGCCATCAGAATGAAAGGCTTCCACCGTCCGAAAAGCATCCGGGACATGTGGTTATAAGGGTCCTTGCTGACGTCGAAGATCTGTTCCCGTTTTTCCATGGATATCCTCTCCTTTCCGACAGATCCATCCTACCACATTTCATGGGTTACCTCAAGGTTATTTTATTACCTCAAAGTGCGATATTGCCATGATCGACCGGCCTGCTATACAATCGACACAAAGAAATACAGATAGGAGAGACTGCCATGCTGAAATATCCCCATATGTTTGCGCCCATGACCATCAAGGGCGTCACCTTCAAGAACCGCGTCATGGACGCCCCCAAGACCACGGACCGCACCGTGTTCCCCGGCGGCACGCCGACGCCCGAGTGCATCAACGGCTATGAGACCCGTGCCCGGGGCGGCGTGGGCTGCGTCACCCTGACGGAGTCCTTCGTGGATGACGACCGCTCCGCCCGCCACGACCACAGCATCGACTTCTACACGCCGAACAAGAGCGTCTACCACCAGGAGGCGCTGTTCGTCCTGGCGGAGGCCATCACCCGCCACGGCGCGGTGGCCAGCGTGGAGTTCAACCACATCGGCGCGGTGAACCACCCCTCCACCATCAAGGACGGCAAAAATCCCTTCGGTCCGTCCGCGTTCGTCCGGGAGGACGGCATTCAGGTGGAAGAGATGACCGTCGAGGATATGCGTGAGGTGGCGGATCATTTCGCGCAGGCGGCCCTCGGCGCAAAGCTCGCGGGCTTCCAGATGGTGATGCTCCACGGCGGTCACGGCTGGCTGCTGGGGCAGTATGTGTCTCCGCTCACGAACCACCGCACGGACGAGTACGGCGGCTCCATGGAGAATCGCGCCCGGTTCCCCCTCATGGTCATCGACCGCATCCACGAGGTCTGCGGGGACGATCTCCTCATCGAGTACCGCATGTCCGGTGCGGAGCGTGTTCCCGGCGGCCTGACCTTGGAGGAAGCCGTCGAGTTTGCGAAGCTCATTCAGGACCATGTGGACATTATCCACGTAACCTCCGGTCTGTACCATAACCATGTGGAGTCGAAGGCGTTCTCGTCTATCTACCATCCCCACGGCTGCAACCTCGACCTCGCGGAGGCCATCAAGAAGGCCGTACATATCCCCGTCACGGCGGTCGGCGGCTTCAACTCCCCCGAGCAGATCGAGGAGGCAATCGCCTCCGGCAAGTGCGATTTCGTGGCCCTGGGCCGGCAGATGCTGGCTGACCCCGAGTTCGTGAACAAGGTCGCCAAGGGCCGCGAGGACGAGATCATGCCCTGCCTGCGCTGCTCCTGCTTCAACCCGCTGGCATCCGACCCGGACAAGCGTGTGCAGGTGGTGCCCTTCGAGTGCACGGTGAACCCGACCTCCATGCGGCAGCTCCGTCTGCAGAGCAGCACCCCGGACGTGAAGGAGAAGGGACAGAAGGTCCTTGTCGTCGGCGGCGGCCCGGGCGGTATGTATGCCGCGCTTACCGCGGCGGAGCGCGGCCATCGCGTCACCCTCATGGACAGCCGGGAGAAGCTGGGCGGCACCCTTTGGTACACCTCCTATGACTGTCACAAGGACGATATGCGCAAGTTCCGCGACCATCTCGCGAACCGCGTCTACCGCGCCGGCGTGGACGTGCAGCTGAATACGACTGTCACGAAGGAGACCATCGAGCTCTTCAATCCCGATGTCGTCATCCTCGCCATCGGCGGCCGACCCATCGCGCCGCGCATCCCCGGTCTGCACGAGTACGCCAAGTACGCCCTGAACGCCTACACCGAGACGCCGGGCAAGAAGTGCGTCATGATCGGCGGCGGCCTTGTGAGCGTGGAGATCGCCATGCATCTGGGCGACACCGGCCACGACGTGGAGGTCGTTGAGATGCTCGACGACTACTGCCGCGACGCGCTGCCCAGCCACAAGGAGGCCATCCGGCTCATGAAGCCGAAATCCATGCAGATCCACTGCTCGACCCGCGTGACGGAGGTCCTTCCGAACGGCGTGAAGGCCATCGACCCGGAGGGGAACGAGGTATTCTTCGAGGCGGACAGCATCTACTATGCCCTGGGCTTCCGCGCCCCGACGGACGAGCTGGCGGAGCTACGTTCCGTCTGTGCCCGCACGGCGGTCATCGGCGACTGCAACAAGCCCGCCCGGATCCTGCAGGCCACCCGCGACGGCATGTTCGCCGCGCTGGATATCGTGTGATCCGACCCTGAAATATGGACGCCGGACAGCTTTTTGTGAGCTGTCCGGCGTTTTTTGGTTTGATCAGTATCAGATGCGTACCGCCAGGTTGTAGGCCGCTTTGGTGGCCTGCCACATATTGCCGGGGCGCTGGGTATTGTAGCTGTCGCCGATATTGTGGACCTCCGGAGCCACGTGGGCCTGCTGAGCCTCCAGGAAGGGCCGGTCGTCGCCCCGGTTTCCGATGGCCAGGACCACCAGATCCGCCGGGATCTGCTCGATGACCTCCTCGTTCGTCATTTTGGGCGCCAGGGGATTCTCCACGTTCTTCGGGATGATGGGGGTCCAGGTGCAGTAGGGGTCGGGCACCGCCTTGGAGCGGTTGTGAGCCATGACCACGTGGCCCGCCTCGAACCGGAGGACCCGGGCGCAGTTGATGAGCTTGCCGCCGTCGGCCTCGAAGTAGTGGATGAGATGCCCGCGGTTGGCGGTGCAGGCGCCATCCTCGAAATACTCCAGCATCTCCACACAAGTGACGTCCCGCTGCTTCTCCGTGGCAAGCCAGTAGGCCGTCTCCAGGCCAACGGCGCCGCCGCCCACCACCACGATCTTCTTCGCGTCGGCAGGCAGCTCCTCCGGATGGGTCAGCAGATGCATGGCCTCGGCGGTAGGCATCTTGTCCGCGCCTTCGAACTTCGGCTGGCCCTCCCGGGAGCCGTTGGCGAAGACGACGGCATCGTACTCCCCGGCCTTCAGGTCCTCGGTGGTGACGGGGGTGTTCAGGTGGACCTTGACGCCCTTGGTCTTCTTCACTTGGGCAAAGAGCCACTGCATGTAGTTGTTGAGGTCGTATTTGCTCAGCGGGGCCCCGGCGGCGTTCATCTTGCCGCCCAGCCTGTCGCTCTTTTCAAAGACCTCCACCTTGTGACCGCGTCTGGCGGCGGTGATGGCGAAGTTCAGGCCCGCACAGCCCGCGCCCACCACGGCGATCTTCTTGCTCTTCTCAGCCTTGGGCGGTTCGGCGGCGTACAGGTCCTCGAAGCCTGTCCGGGGGTTCACGGCGCACTGGGGATGGCCGCCCTCCACGAACTCGTTGACGCAGCCCTCCTGGCAGCCGATGCAGGGACGGATCTCCTCCACCTCGCCGGCATAGGCCTTGTTGCACCAGTTCTCGTCCGCCAGCACCGGACGGCCCAGCATGATCATGTCGGCCTTGCCATCCCGCAGGGCCTTCTCCGCGATATCTGGGTAGCCAAGCTTTCCCACCGCTACGATGGGCACCGGGAGCCCGGCGTTGGACTTTACGCCCCGGGCGGCGAAATACTCCTTCGCCACCTTCGCCACGTCCAGGAAGCAGCCCGCGGGCATCCCGGCGGGGGGATGGGGCAGCCACCAGTTATCGTAGCAGCCCAGGTCCACGTCGAACATGTCCACGCCGGCCTTCACCAGATTCTCCATGTAATCCAGGGTATCCGCGATGGTGCGGCCGTTCCGGAAGTGCTTCAGGGTCTTCACGGTATCCATCCGGTCGCCGTAGGTCTCCTCCAAGGCCAGGGACAGGTCGATGCGGTACATGATGGGATAGTCGGGACCGGCCTTCTCCCGGATACGCTTGATGAGATCGACGCCGAAGCGCTGCCAGTCGGCGTATTTTCCGATCTTACGGCGGTTGAACGCGGGGCTCGTCAGCTGGTCCAGCAGATAGCCCTCGTGCCCGTGAAGGTACACGCCGTCAAGGCCCATGACCTTGGCGTCCATGGCGGCCTGGCCCGCGTTGGCGATGATCTTGTCGCACTCCAGGTCCGTCAGCGGACGGCAGGGCACGTCCGGCAGATAGAAGTTGGGGTTCAGGGACGCGCTCACCGGGAGCTGGAACTTCGTCAGCAGGCACTGGGGATTGCCCACCCGGCCGAGCCCCGGCGTCAGCTGGATGAAGATGCGGCTGCCCCGGGCATGGACGCCCTGGGCCAGGTCTCGCCAGCCCATGAAGTTCGTGCGGGTGCCGTCGATGCGGGGAAAGTAGGAGAAATTCCCCTTCTCCGTGACGGAGGCGTCGATGTGATGGCTGATGGGGATGAGACCCGTGGTGAGCAGGCCTACGCCGCCCTCCGCCCGTGCAAAGAAATACCGCAGCATCTTGTCGTTGGGACGGCCCGTCTCCTCCGCCATCTGGCAGTTGCCCATGGGCGCCATCACCAGGCGGTTCTTCACCGTCAGCTTGTTGATCTGGATAGGAGAGAACAGCGATGTGTAGGGATATAACTCCTTCGTCATGCGTCCCGTACCACCCTGGCGGTTCTCGCAGTCGGTCCGGACCCAGTTACCGTAGCTGTTCACCAGCTGCTGCACCAATACGTCCTTTTTCAAGGCTCCACCCTCTCTTTCCTTAGTTGGATGCGCCCCTCACGGAGCTTGACACACTATTAACAACTCCAGAATACCACAATGTTCTCCCACACGCAACAAAAGAATGTCATTTATTTAATTATTTCATTGCAACTTGCAGAACTTCATGATATTATAAATGTGATATTCTTAACGATACGCGAGAAAGAGGCCGAAACCGCCCCTTTCCCGTCTGAAAGAGAGTTGTCATCACTATGGAACGCAAGACCGTGATCCTTGCCGTGGCAGGCAAGGGCGGCGTGGGCAAGACCAGCATCTCCTCCGCCTTCGTGCGGCTGCTGACGGAGGCCCATCCGGACAAGAGCCTGCTGGCCATCGACGCCGATCCCGCCATAGGCCTTAGCACCGCCCTGGGCGTGGAGGTCCGGGAGACCCTGGACGATATCCGCAAGAGCATCGTCGCCTCCGTGGAGGACGGCGCGCCTCGGGAGGCCATCGAGATGCTGGCGGAGGCCCGGTACCGCATCTTCGACACCATGGTGGAGGAGCAGAGGTTCTCCTTCCTGGCCATCGGGCGACCGGAGAGCGCAGGCTGCTACTGCAAGGTGAACGCCTATCTCAAGGAGGTCATAAACCTCCTGAGCCGGGATTTCGACTATGTGGTCATCGACGGCGAGGCGGGCATCGAGCAGATTAACCGTCGGGTGATGGAGAAGGTCACCCACCTCGTCCTCATCACCGATCCCAGCCGGAAGGGCACCCAGGTCATCGAGACCATCCGCCGGGTGGCGGACGAGCTCGTCATGTACGACCGCTGCGGCGCCGTGGTGAATCGGCTCTCGGATCCCGCTCTTCTGTCCCACATCCGCATCGACGGCACGGAGCTCCTCTCCGTCATCCCGTCGGACCCCTCCCACGCCCTTAACGACATCGACGGCAGGAGCGTCTTCGACCTGCCGGGGGACAGCCCCATCATGCGGGGCGCCCGGGAGGCCCTGGAGAAGCTGGAGCTTCTGTGAGCGCAACCCACAATAACGTGTGTCAATATCAATCTGCATGAACAAAGAGAGGTGTCACGCTTGAGAGATCTGAAGCATCTGATCTTCTTCGAAAACCTGCTGGAAAACGCCGACAACGAGCTGGTAGAGAAGGCGAAGGCCGAGGGCAAGCTCGCCATCGGCTATACCTGCTTCCACATCCCGGAGGTCCTGCTGAACGTGGACAACTGCTTCTCCGTGCGCCTGCGGGCGCCCCGGACGGGCTCCATCGACATCGCCACGTTCTACATGTCGAACTACACCTGCGAGTTTGCCCGAGCGCTGGTGGAACGCGGCATCGAGGGCGGCTTCAACTTCCTGGACGGTCTGGCCGGCGTTGACGCGTGCTCCATGATGAACCGCTTCTACGAGCATTTTGAGCTGCTCAAGATGAACGAGAAGCCCAACTTCTTCGTCACCCACACGGACATGCCCTATAAGGTGGAGGACTACTCCGTCCGCCACTATGTCAAGCAGATGCGGGTCCGGCTGCTGGACGTGATGGAGAAGAGCTACGGCGTGGACACCTCGGACGAGGCCATCCGCAGGGCCGTGGAGGAGCACAACGAGGTCTGCCGCATCCTCACCGAGATCGGGCAGATGCGGAAGGAAGAAAACCCCGTCATCACCGGATATGAGTATCACGTACTGAACCTGGTCAGCTACACCTGCCCCAAGGCCCTCATCCTCCCCTACCTCCGGGAGACCCTGGAGGAGCTGAAGACCCGCGAGCCGGAGCCAAAGCCCTGGTATCGTGCGCGGGTGGCGATCGTTGGCAGTGAGATCGACGATCCCAGTCTGACGAAGATGATCGAGGAGGCCGGGGCCATGGTGGTCTCGGACCGCTACTGCTACGGCTCCACACCCGGCCGGGAGGTCATCGAGCTCACCGACGATGAGCCCGCCCTGGACCAGATCTGCCGCCACTACATGGAGGTCAGCGAGTGCGCCCGCTACATCAGCGACGAGAAGGTGCAGCAGCGCCGGGACACCGCCGAGCGTCTGGCCCGGGAATACAAGGCCGACGGCATCATCTATGAGCAGATGAAGTTCTGCGATTTCTGGGGCTTTGAGCGTGCCCTGGTGAGCCACATCATGAGCTCGGAGCGCGGCTGGCCCGTCCTCTCCATCGACCGGCCATACAACGCCCGGAGCTCCGGCCAGCTGCGCACCCGGTTCCAGGCCTTTGTGGAGTCTCTGGAGATCAAACGCATCCAAAAGAACGGAGGAGCGACGAATGGGTAAGAAGAGATACCCCAACCCCCAATTCTTCCGGGCGAAGAACAACATGGACTGGAAGGCCCAGGGGGAAAACCTCAAGGAGGTCGGCTCCATCATCGGCGATATGATAAAGGAGACCGACTGGAAGGCCGTCTGGCAGAAGACGAAGGACGACCTCAAGGCCGACGGCAGGCGCGTCAAAGAGGAGTTCGACGCTATCCGCGCCATGGAGCCGGAGGAGCGCCGGGATCTTCTCCTGCACGGTGAGAAGCACCTGGGCAAGCTCTACCGCACCGGCGCCATGGCCACGGTGCGCCGGGAGTGGCGCGGCGTGAAGGACACCGGCGTGGACTTTGCCGAGTGGATGAAGATGTGGGGCATGCTCCTGGGGACGTTCTCCAAGGACCTGGTCCCCGCCTTGAACGCCACCCTCTGGTATCGCTGGATGATCAGCTATATGTGCTGCGTGGGTTTCATGGACAAAAACACCATGGGCCAGCGGGGCACGGCTCTCAAAATGAGCCATCTCATGATCTACGATATCTTCCGCTATGTGGCGGAGAACCTGGTCTTCCTGGCCAAGTGCGATGAGAAGAACGGAAACTCCGCGGAGCTCAACAAGAAGGTCGTCCTCTTCGACGAGATGACCATGGGCCAGATCATGGCGGGCTTCCCGGATCTTCTTGGCATCCCCTATCAGCTCATGCCGGTGTTCCTGGTCAGCGAGATCGACCAGCTCACCTGCGTACCCTATATCGATGCGGTGGAGTCCTTCGGCCTGCCGGCGGATACCTGCCCCGTGCCCAGCAGCGAGTGCGGCGCCCTCGTCATCGACGCCCTGCCCCACATGGGCTCCTGCTTCATCTCCAGCTCCATGCCCTGCGACGGCTCCACCATGGCGTCGAGCTATATGTCCCGCCGATTCCCGGATCTGCCCGTGTTCCACCTCACCTTCCCCGTTCGCTATGAGTACGAGGAGACGGTGGAGGACGCCACCGAGGATATCAAGGCCTGCATCAAGTTCGTAGAGGAGCAGACCGGCGCCAAGTGGGACTGGGACGCTTACTTCACCCAGATGAAGCGCTTCAACGAGGAGACGGCCTACGAGCTGGAGAAGTGGGAGGTCAACAAGACCAACTACCCGCAGATCATCGGCCCCTGCTACGAGCTCTTCCGCAAGTGGAACTACGAGATGGACGGCGGTGCGGACCCGCGCACCATGAAGACCTTCCAAAAGGTCAACAAGCTCATGCTCCAGGCCTATGAGCGCCGGGAGGAGGCCTGGCCCGGAAAGATGCGCTACCGCGGCATCGTATGGTCCTGCCCCGCCCACTATTACGCCAACTTCTCCAACTGGCTCGCCAACTGCTGGGGCATCGATATCCTGGTGGAGATGGAGTCGCTGAACTTCACGAAGCCCATGGAGACCGAGGACAAGGAGAAGGCCCTGCAGGACCTCTCCCGCCTGTACGAGCGGATGGTCATGCGCCGTCACACCAACGGAGGCTACCACAACGTGGTCGATGAACTCTGGCGGCAGGTGGAGGCCTGGCGCGCGGACATCATCATCATGTACCAGAACGTGGCATGCAAGAACATGGCGACGCTCCAGGGCATCCTGGACGAGCAGGCCCGAGAGAAGAACTACCACATGATCTGGATCGAGCACGACCTGATGGATCCCCGCACCGTCTCACGCAAGACCATGCGCGCCAAGGTAAACGAGTATATGCGCACCGTCATGAAGGCGGAGCCCGTGGATCCCAGCCTCTGCGATTTTGACGACGAATCCTGCATGTAGTTTTCTTTTCTTGAAAGAAAAGAAAGCAAAAGAACTTTGAATTCGCACGGAACGGGCAATGATCCCGCGCATTTGCGCCCGGTGACGCTCCCGTGCAGAGAATCGACAGTTATATAAGGAGAATGGCTAGTATGAAATACTTTGGCGGCTGTGACGTGGGCTCCACGTACACGAAAGCGCTCATCCTGGACGAGGACGGCAGGATCTGCGCCGATACCACGATCCGCAGC